>SOHZ01000256.1 GCA_004377365.1 Anaerolineales bacterium
TGCTGGGAGTTAGACAATCGGCCATCGTGAGCAAGTAGGAGGGAACAGGCACGCGAATTCTCTGGTCAGCTTGGGGCAACAAAGCTGGTCAGGAAAGGGGTGATTAGGATGGAGGGGGATACGAACTGGAACGAGCAGAGGGTGCCCTAAGGGGGAACGAATCGGATTTGGAGGCGGACACTCAGCATTTGCTGGATGTCATCTGGTCTCAGGCGCAGATTGCGCCAGGCTTCTAGCAGGCGAAAGGCAATGTTCTTGGCCGACCCCACCCCTGCGGGGAAGGCCTTACGAAATAGGCTGCCTCTCTCAATCAGTTGGAAGACGGTGTGTGCAACTTGCATCAGGTAGTAGAACACCTTGCTGGCAGTTGCATTTCGAGTGTAGGCGTGTTCCAGTGCGAATCCCCCGTTTTTCTGAACGTTGAAACCTTCGTTTTCGATTTTCCAGCGCAGTCGACCTCCTTGGTTGGCCAGGGTGATGACGTTGTTGGTCTTCAAGTTAAAGTTAGTGATCCACTTGAAACGGGTGGTCTTGTATGCTCCTTTCGAATCAGGGCGGGTTTCTAAACATTCGAGCACTGAAAGGGTATGCTCACGATGCTCTGAGTCAACGTAAGAGATGTCGTTCATCCAGCGGAAGTCCTGTTGGGTTTCTCGCTGTAGGCCCGTGCGAAAGTGGAGATGGTTTTCAGGGGTCAATGACATGAGCGTCTCGAACTCTTCGTGGATGGAAGGCAGATCGTCTTCCTGGAGAACCACAAAGTGCTTCCAATGGTACTTCTCGCTGAGCGCCAAGGTAGGGCCACCGGCAAACAAGCCGTCCAAGAGCAGGCAAATGGGTAAACGTGGGAAGCGTTTCTTCAAGCGCTCTGCCAGGCGATAGAAGGCTTTGAGTTCACAGTCCTGCTTGGTAGGGTTTTCACCCGGGTTTTCGATGAACTCGGTCATGATGGAGAAAGCAAGACCATCCGGGGTTACCAACTTGGCTTCCAACAGCGGGTGGTAGTAGGTGGTCCTTCCGTTGCGGGTACGCGTCAGGCAATGGGGGCAGTGTCTCTCGGGAAAGGTAAGCATCCCCGTGCCGTCGATAGCGATCAGGAAGTAGCGGTCGAGCAGACGATGGCGGTATATGACCTTCTTTCGAATCAAGGTCTCGACCATCAGACACGATACTTCCTGTACCTCGTTTGGTTCCAAGCGAGAGTACAGCACGTTCAGCGTATCGCCGTGCGGACAAGTCTCCACACCAAACAAGCTCTGGAACTTGGCCTCCGATGGCCCATTGCTGCGGAACAAGTTGTTGATTTGCCGGCGGGCTCCCAGACGACATAGAAACATCAGCGTGCCAGCAAAACACATGGTGTCCAAGGGATAGGTGATGAGATAGGGAACACGGGGGTCGTGGATCGGGTGGAAGAGTTGGGCAAAGCTGCCAAAGAAGTGGTGGGCTGTGACCACCAGAGCGTAGATGAGAGCCAGTTGTTCTTGTTCGTTCTGATCCAGTGCCTGGGTCGGCGTAGGGACACTCTGTGTGGGTATAGCAGTGCTTGAGTTTGACATATGCCATTACCTCAGATAGGGTCAGGCATTACTATACCCCAGTTCTCGCATTTGTGCGAAAAAGGTGGATTGTGAATTTTAAGGTTTAGCGCTCCAGAGGCACACGTACCTGGGTTGCGCAGCCCAGGCTAACATCCTCATTACAAAATGGCCCTGCCGACAGATGAGCCAGCGAGGGGGTGGCCGACACGGAGCGAACTTTGCGAAAAATGGCTATTCTTCATCGCTGGCGAGAAACCGAAAGGAGCAGCCTCTCTGTGGCTACTCCTCTGGCTGATAAAATTAGGTTTGCAGTGCTGGGTCTAGCAAGCCGAGTTGTACTTTCACCCCATGCTCTACCTTTCGCATGTCGGCGTTTGTCAATCCACCCGCTCGGTTGATTAGGCGCAGCTTGCTCACTGTGGTCAGTTGGTCGGCCATGGCCTTGTTCTGTCTATCGTTGAGCATCACCACTGCCTCGCTCGGATAAACACGGCCAACCTTGGCGGTCAAGGGCACAACTTGCACGCGGTTAAGGTACTTGTTGGCAGCATCGTTGCTGATGATGACTGCTGGACGCTTTTTCCCAATCTCACCGCCAATCGACCGGTCGAAATTCACCCACCATACTTCACCGCGCTTCATCGCTAACGTCCCCAACAGTGGCTTCTGCCCATTCCAATGCTTCCGCTTCACGCTCTTCGTCCTGGGCCATTTCTCTGTAAGCGGCTTCCAACTCTTGATAAATCACGTACGGCCGAATTAAGTCCTCAATAAAGCGACTAATACGGCCACGCCCTATGACCGCGTGGAGTCCTTCATAGACCTGTTCGTCAATGGTGATGGTCAGTTTCTTCTGCATTATGCAGCCTCCTCGCAGATGGATACGTACACTATACGTATCTTAATACCAATCGGGGAAAAAGTCAAGTGAATTTACACAAATCCAAATAGGCATGGTATAATATGCCCATGCCTGAATTACCCGAAGTCGAAACCATCGTCAACGGCCTGCGAGGGCCGCTTATCGGCCGCACTTTCACCGGGGTCTGCGTAGGGTGGGAGAACATTGTCGCCAGACCAACTGTGCTCGAGTTCCAACGGCGCATCAGAGGCCAGCAGATACTCGGCATCAGGCGGCGAGGCAAATACCTCATCTTTGACCTGTCCGGGGGCGATAGCCTTTTCATCCACCTCAAGATGACCGGACAACTGACCATCAGGCCAGGCGACGCCCCGCCCGACAAATATGGCCACACCGTCTTTGACCTGGACGACGGACGACAGTTGCGCTTTCTCGATATGCGCAAATTCGGACGGATCTACCTGGTCGCCGACGAGAACGAGGTGGCGGGCAGTCTGGGGCCGGAACCCCTGGCCGATGACTTTACTCTCTCCCAGTTTGCGGCCCTCATCGGGAAACGCAAGGGAGCCCTCAAGCCGTTGCTGCTCAACCAGCAGTTCATCGCCGGCATCGGCAACATCTACGCTGACGAAGCCCTCTTCGTGGCGGGCATCCACCCCCAACGCAAAGCGAACACCCTGACAGGTGAAGAGATCGCGTGGCTCTACCAGGCCATCCGTCAGGTGTTGCATCAGGCTTTGGCCGATGAGGGCACGACCTTTGACGGGGCCTATCGCAAAGCGGATGGCGGGGAAGGAGGGCACCAGGAGAACCTGAGGGTCTTCCGGCGAAAGGGACAGCCCTGCCCTCGCTGCGGCAGTGCCATCGAGCGCATCGTGGTAGGGGGGCGGGGAACGCACTTTTGTCCCCATTGCCAGAAGTAAATGGCTAGACTTTGGGGGTCTCTTCTGGTATAATGTTGGCGGGAGAGGGGAGGGGGAAAAGAGAAAGGAGGCAGAAGCAAATGGAACTGACAACTGTCAAAATCGAAAAACCCGACGAGATCAACTTTATCCTGGGGCAAAGCCATTTTATCAAGACTGTGGAAGATGTCTATGAGGCCCTGATCCAGACAGTGCCGGGCATCAAGTTCGGGCTGGCTTTTTGTGAATCCTCGGGAAAATGTCTGGTCCGTTGGGTCGGCACCGATGACGAAATGATCGAGCTGGCCAAGAAGAACGCCCTGGCTCTTTCGGCTGGTCACTGTTTCATCCTCTTCCTGGGCCAGGGGACCTTCCCCATCAATGTGCTGAATGTCGTCAAGAACGTGCCGGAGGTCTGTCGCGTCTTCTGTGCTACCGCCAATCCCGTGGAAGTTGTCATCGCCGAGACGGAACAAGGGCGGGGCATCCTGGGGGTGATTGACGGCTTCAAGAGTAAAGGGATCGAGGGAGACGAAGACATTGCCTGGCGCAAGGACTTTTTACGGCAGATTGGCTACAAGTTCTAGCATAGGGTGCAGATCGGGACCGGTTGTCGCCAAGTGGGTCCCTATCTCGTGGGCCATGGCTTTGATTATCAGCGCCGTGGTGGCCTCCGCTTGCGGTGGAGCAGAGCCGACACCCTCCCCAGTTCAGCCAACGCGAGGGGCGGGAGGGCAACGCCTGCATACTCCTCTGCCAACGAAGGTTGTTACAGCGACCCTTGCGGCTACCGCGTCGCCTACGCTTTCCGCTACGCCACTGGTAACCCCAACGGCCACGTCTTCCCCTACGCTCTCTCCACCCACTTCGACGCCCTTGCCGACGGCCACAACAACGAACACGCCGACGCCCCTGCCGACGCCAACGCCGGCTCCCACGCCCACGCCTACATCGACCTCGCCTTCGACGATTTATGATATCGTCAGCGTGAGCTATGATCCTGATTGCAGTGTAACCGAGGTGCGAGGCAACGTCTTCAACTCTGACTGGTCGCCAGCCTCGGGTGTGTATTTCAAGGTTTGGAACGACTGGGGTTGGTCGGCCATCTCCAATCCATCAGCTGATGGCCTGTGGGACATCTACCTGTACGACAAACCTCGGGAGATGACCTGGTACGTGCAGGCGGTGGAGGGTGACCAGCCTGTGTCGCCCATGGTGATCGTGCACACCGATCTGGATTGTGAGAAGGGCATCCAGCGCGCTCGGATCAACTGGAAGAAGGCCCGGCCTCCTTTGCCGGTGTATCCATATCGGGTGGTTGGCATAGAGAGCCATCGCACGTGCGGGGTTACTGCCCTGTCAGGGACCCTGTTGACTGCGGGTTGGTCGCCGGTCGGCGGCAGCAAGGTTGTTGTGTGGAACGACTATGGCTGGTCGCACACCTCCGAACCCTCAGTGGCTGGATTCTGGGAGGTCTTTCTGTCGGACACGCCAAAAAAGGGAACCTGGTACGTCCAGGTAGTGGAGAACGGTCAGGCTGTCTCGTCTGTGGTCAAGGTGGTCACCGGCGAGGATTGCCAGCGAGGCCCACAGCGCATCCAGATAGACTGGCAGCACCTCCCGACTGTGCCCGATAGCACCACATTCCCTTACGAGATCGCCGACGTGAGCAGCGAAAAGGACTGCACCCGGACGGAGGTGTGGGGCACAGTGGTTGGCGAGAATTGGGAACCGGTGTCGGGAGCCCAGGTGCGGATCTGGAACGACTATGACTGGTCGCTCACCTCCGAGCCGTCAGTCATCAGCCGGTGGAACATCTATCTGTACGATAAGCCTCGGGAGATGATATGGTACGTTCAGTTGCTGGATAGGGGGCGACCCGTCTCGCCTGTGGTCCTGGTGGTGACTTCAGGCGACTGCACGGTTGGTCCTCAGCGCGTGGAGATCAATTGGAAACGCAAGCCCCGCGGCCCGATGCCGCCAGAGGGTTAGTTTTAATGAGGGCTCAGGTTATTCTCAACCCCAACGCCGGTCGGCGGGATCGGCGTCACGAATTGAAAGAAGCCATGGCTTACCTGGAAGACCACGGCTGGCAACTGACCCTCAGGGAGACTTGTGGCCCCGATGAGGCTACAACTTATGCCCGCCAGGCTGTGGCCGAAGGCTACGACGTCGCCGTAGCCGCTGGTGGAGATGGTACGGTCAGCGAGGTAGCCAATGGCCTGGCCGGGAGCGAGGTAGCCCTGGGGATGTTTCCCATCGGCACGACCAACGTCTGGGCTTTGCAAATGGGCATCCCTCCCCTCTGGCCGCTACGCCAGCATTCTCTGCTCGAGGCAGCGAAAGTGTTGGCAGAAGGACACACACGTCGCGTTGATTTGGGTCAGATCAATGGCCGTTACTTCCTCCTCTGGGCTGGCATTGGCCTGGACGCTAAAATAACGGAGCAGGTGGAACCAGAGGCAAAGAAACGCCTGGGAGCTCTGGCCTTCGTCATTGCTGGTGTGATGGTGGCCAAAGAGTTTGCTGGAACCAGGGTGCAAGTGACCATTGACGGATGCGAAGTGAACCGCCGCGCCATCCTGATATTAGTCAGCAACGCTCAACGCTACGCCGGGATAATGCGCCTGGCTGCTCAGGCGCGCCTTGACGATGGGCTATTGGACGTCCTCATTTTCAAGGGCCAGGGTTTTCCCGCTACCCTGCGTCACCTCTTCAGCGTCCTGACCAACCGCCACCTGCGCGACCCACAAGTGGAGTATTACCAGGCTCGGCAAGTGAAGATCAGTGCGGCCAGGCCCCTATCGGTCCACGCCGACGACGAGCCCTTCACAACTACACCGGTAGAGATCGGCGTTGTGCCTGGGGCTCTGCGGATCGTGGTGCCTCAGGCTTTGCCCCCAGGGCTATTCACCGATTCATAGCCCTACCAAGACCCTTAGGGTTTCGGAAAACCCTAAGGGTCTTCCAAAGGAGTGCGTGGATGTCAGACTATGCCAGATATCTCAACCTTAACCTTCTTCTGGTCTTTGTCCCCATCGCCATCGTGGGTGAGTTTCTGCATTGGCCGCCCCTGTTGGTCTTTGCTGTCTCGGCCCTGGCTGTAGTGCCCCTGGCCAGCCTTATCGGTCAGGCCACCGAGGAACTGGCAGCTCACACTGGCCCACGGTTGGGTGGACTCCTGAACGCCACCCTGGGCAACGCTGCCGAGTTGATCATCACCATCTTTGCCATCCGCGCTGGCCTGCTGGAACTGGTCAAGGCTTCCATCACCGGTTCCATTCTGGGCAACGTACTGCTGGTCCTCGGCCTCAGTATCCTGCTGGGTGGCCTCAAAAATGGCACCCAACGCTTTGATCGCAGCCACGCGGGCATTAACTCCACGATGCTCATTCTGGCCGTAGTGGGCCTGGGCATTCCCTCCCTCTTTAGCCATGCTATCGAGGTCAAGCATCACGAGGCTGTCGAGTATTTGAGCCTGGGCGTGGCCCTGGTCCTGATCGTCATTTACGGTCTCAGTCTGATCTACTCCTTCTTTACTCTCCCCGGTATGGAAGAAGATGAGGAGGAGGCTCACATCCGCAGAGGGTGGAGCACGTCCAAAGCCAGCGGCGTCCTGCTGGCGGCCACCCTTTTGATAGCCTGGCTGAGCGAAATCCTGGTAGGAGCCGTGGAGCCCGTGGTCGAAGTGGTAGGGATTACGGAATTCTTCCTGGGGATCATCATCATCCCCCTGGTGGGCAACGTGGCCGAGCACCTGGTGGGCGTGCAGATGGCCATCAAGAACAGGATGGAGTTGAGCCTGGCCATCTCTGTGGGCTCTAGCTTGCAGATTGCCCTCTTTGTTGCTCCAGCCCTGGTTTTCATCAGCCTGCTGATGGGCAATCCCCTCACCCTGGTCTTTAACCAATTCGAATTAATCTCCCTGGTGGCGGCCGTGCTCATCGCCGCCCTGGTCTCCCTGGATGGTGAGTCCAACTGGCTGGAGGGAGCACAACTCCTGGTCGTATACACCATCATTGGCCTGGCTTTCTTCTACCTGCCAACCTGAACTGTCCACCGGGTATAAGTCTGGTTTGGGTGAACAGCTCGGACCTGCTGTCGGTACCATCCCGCTCCTGTCGGATCGCCAGATCCTGCCGGGGCAAAATGTGACTCGCCTCAAGTTCTGAACTATATCCCTATCCACCACCGTTTGCCAGCCCAGCCAGAACATGGTATAATCTGCTCAGATTTCAAGTGAGGGATGTGGAAGAAGTAACTCGGCCTGGCCTGTACCACCCGTGCCGCAATCATCACTCCTGCACCGCAATAGTGGTGATTGCGGTGCAGGAGTGGCGCAACGGTGGTTATTGCCAAACCCAGGCCATACCCGCCGGATTTGACAATCCGGCGGGAGCAGTTGGGATAGCTATTTCTTTCCAACTCCCGAGGAGAAAAAAGGTGGTTACATCTCTGCAAATCGTTCAGATCATCGTAGCGGCGACGCTCATCATTCTCATTCTCTTGCAAACCAAGGGGACAGGGCTGGGAGGCATCTTCGGAGGCGACAGTTCAGTCTACAAGAGCCGCCGTGGCGTGGAGAAGACCCTCTTCAACGCAACCATTGCCCTATCGGTGGTGTTCTTCCTCGTCGCCATAGCCAACGTTATCATAGCAAAGTAAATTGATCAAACACATCCGCTGGCAAGCCACCATTGCCTTCCTGGGGGCGATTTTGACAGTCGCCATCCTTGGCTACCTAGCTTTCAGCTTTACCACTGTCATCGTCCCCGATGTGGGAGGCACTTATGTAGAGGGCCTGGCTGGCAGCCCCAAATACATCAATCCCATTCTCTGCCAATACAACGACGTTGACCGCGACTTTTGCGCTCTGATCTTCAACGGCCTGACCGACGTCAACGAGAAAGGTGAGATAATACCCGACCTGGCAACGCATTGGGAGGTCTCTGGCGATGGCCTGACTTACACCTTTCATCTGCGCCGTGGCGTCCGATGGCACGATGGAGCTTCCTTCACCGCTGATGACATCGTTTTTACCATCAAAACCATACAGACCCCCGGCTTCCAGGGTGTCCCGTACCTGACCGATTTATGGCGCACCGTGACCGTCAGGAGGATTGACAACTATACTGTCAGCTTTACTTTGCAGGAGCCCTTTGCGCCTTTCATTGACTACACCACGGTCGGTATCCTCCCCGCGCACATCTTGCGAAACATAGAGGCCAAAGCCCTACCCCAGGCAAGATTTAGCAGCCAGCCAGTGGGCACTGGCCTCTTTCAGGTGGAGGAGCTTAGCGCCAGACATATTGTCCTAAGGGCCAATCCCCACTTCTACGGAGCCAAACCCTATCTCTCCACAGTCGAATTCAGGTTCTATCCTGATTACGAGAGCATTTTCGCTGCTTACGAGCGGGGTGAGATTGAGGGTATCAGTCGGGTCCTGCCGGAAGACTTGCCCAAGGCTCGAGGACATCAGAACCTGAACCTGTTCTCGGCACGCATCTCTGGCTATACCCTGATTCTCCTGAATCTCAATAATCCCAACACCCCTTTCTTCCAAAACAAAGAGGTGAGGCAAGCCCTGCTCTATGCTCTCGATCGCCAAAAGATCATTGATCAGATTCTAGACGGCCAGGGTCTCATGGTGCACAGTCCCATCATGCCCGACTCCTGGACCTATGACCAGAACATCAAAAAGTACAGCTACGACCCGGATCAGGCCAAATCTCTGCTGGATCAATCGGGCTGGGTGGATAGCGATGGGGATGGTGTCAGGGAGAAAGAGGGAATCAAGCTGGAGTTTAGCCTGTTGACCAATGATGATCCTATCCGGGTGAAGATCATCGAGGAGGTCACCCGCCAATGGGCCGCAGTGGGAGTGAAGGCGGTTCCTCAGACCTCCGGTGTATCGGGGTTGGTGCGCGATTTCTTACGCCCTCGGCGATATGATGCCATCCTTGCCCAATGGCAAGAACTCCCCCCTGATCCTGACCCCTATCCCCTCTGGCATTCGACCCAGGGACAGGGCGAGGGCCAGAACTACACCGGTTTCGCTCATCGAGAGGCTGACCAGATCATGGAGGAGGCCCGGCGTACCACCGATCAAACCAGGCGCATGGAGCTTTATCACCGCTTCCAACAAATTTTCGCTGATGAGGTGCCCGCCTTGTTGCTTTACCACCCCGTCTACAGCTATGCCATTGACAAAAGGGTCAAAGGAGCGCAGATCGCACCCATGATTGACCCCAGCGACCGCTTCCGTACCATTACCGACTGGTACGTCATCACTCGACGGGTCATCCTCAGTGAGGCCCAAAGGTAGAGTGGAAAATAACCTATTACCAAAGATTGTTACCGTAGTCTTGTCATTCACAGGAGAGCGTTTTAATGTCACAAAGCTGCTATGATGTCGTCATTGTCGGAGCCGGGCCGGCCGGCATTTTCGCCGCCCTGGAATTGAGCAAAGAAAGTGGGCTTAGCATCGCCATCCTAGACAAAGGTCCCGATATTGATAAGCGCCGTTGTCCGGCCCGGGAGCCTGGTGGACGCTGCGCCCACTGCCAGCCATGCCGCCTCTTGGCAGGCTGGGGCGGGGCCGGTGCTTTTAGCGATGGCAAACTGACCCTTTCCCCAGAAGTAGGTGGTCACCTGGTGGACATCATAGGTTACGATGAGACGGGCGAACTGATCAGACAAGTTGATCAAGCTTTCGTAGGATTCGGAGCTGGTGGGCCCATCCATGGGACAGATAAAGATGAGGTCGAGCGTTTGCAGAAACGGGCCTCCCTGGCAGGACTACGACTCATCTCCGCGCCGGTCCGTCATCTGGGTACCGAGCGCAGCGGTGACGTGCTACGGGCTATGCGCGATGAACTGATCCAACGCGGGGTGGATATCTCTACCGGAACAGAGGTGGCCCGCATACTGGTTGAGGACTCGCAAGCTATAGGCGTGGAGACGGCCAAGGGAGACGTCATCAAGGGCCAATATGTGATAGTGGCTCCCGGCCGTGAGGGGGCGACCTGGCTCTCAGAGATGGCTCGCACATTGCACCTATCCCTCTGCCACAATCCTGTGGACATCGGGGTGCGGGTAGAACTCCCGGCCGAGGTGCTCGCTCCCCTGACTGACCTGGTCTACGAACCCAAGCTGATCTACTACTCGCGGGCCTTCGATGACAAAGTCCGTACCTTCTGTGTATGTCCTTACGGCGAGGTGGTGACCGAATACGCCGACAACGTGATGACCGTCAATGGCCACAGCTACGCCAACCGGCGGACGACCAACACTAACTTTGCTCTTCTGGTCAGCAAGTCCTTCACCGAGCCCTTCAAGGAGCCCATTGCCTATGGCAAACACATCGCCCGCCTGGCCAACCTCTTGAGTGGTAGCGTCATAGTCCAGCGCCTGGGAGATTTGGACCAGGGTCGCCGTTCGACGGTAGAGCGACTGGCGCGAAGTGTGGTCACCCCGACTTTAGGGGAAGCCACTCCCGGCGACCTGGGGTTGGTGTTGCCCTATCGTTACATCGTCAGCCTTCTGGAAATGCTCAAGGCCATGGACCAATTGGCTTCTGGTGTCTATTCCCGCCACACCCTTCTCTATGGTGTGGAGGTCAAGTTCTATTCCTCTCGCCTGCAACTGAACAACTGCCTGGAGACCGAGGTGTGCAACCTCTTCGCTGCCGGTGACGGTGCAGGGGTGACCCGCGGGCTGGTGCAGGCCTCAGCCTCAGGCCTGATGGTGGCGCGGGCGATCCTATCCAGAGTGTAAAGGACATGAAGTGTTATTACCTGTGGACCATTGGCTGCCAGATGAACGACGCGGACTCGCGGCAGATGGCCGAGGGACTGGAGAGCCTTGGATATGCGGCGACCCGTCGGCCAGAGGAGGCCGACGTCATCGTCCTCAACACTTGCGTGGTGCGCCAGAGCGCCGAGGACAAGGTCTACGGCCGCTTGAGCTCCCTCAAACCCATTAAACAGAAGCGCCCCGAAGCTATCCTCGCTCTGATGGGCTGTGCAGTTGAAGAGGATACATCTTCCCTCCAGCAACGTTTTCCCTACGTTGACCTCTTCGTCAGGCCGTCCGACACCGAATCCTTGATTGATTTTATCGCCAGCCACAACGGCACTGCTGATCACTGGCAACCAGCCTCCAGCTTCCAGTGCCCTGTATCCTGCTACGTCCCGGTGATGTACGGCTGTGATCACCTGTGCACCTATTGCATTGTCCGCCTGCGGCGGGGCCGTCAGCGCAGTAAGCGCCCGGCCGAGATCGTAGATGAGGTCCAGTGCCTGGTGGAACGGAGGACGCGAGAGGTGACCCTGCTGGGCCAGAACGTGGATGCCTATGGCCACGACTTGCCCGATCAGCCCACCTTGGCTGTTCTGCTGGAAGCGGTCCACGAGATTGACGGACTGTGGCGTCTTCGCTTCTTGACCTCCCATCCGGCCGACATGGCGAACGAACTCATCGAGGCTGTGGCCGATCTCCCGAAAGTTTGTGAGTACCTTGAGATACCCATCCAATCGGGGGACGACAAGATTTTGAAACGTATGCTACGCCGATACACTATCGCCCAGTACAGAGAGTTGGTAGCCAAAATTCGTGAGCGAATCCCTAAGGTGGCTCTGGCCACTGACGTCATCGTTGGCTTCCCTGGCGAGACTGAGAAGCAGTTCATGAACACCTGCGACTTGCTTCGCGAGATCAGATTCGACGTGGTGCACGTGGCCGCCTATTCGCCCCGACCGGGCACGGCCGCCTGCCGCCTGCCCGACGATGTGCCCCCCCAGGAGAAAGAGCGGCGACGTAAAGCGGTGGAGGAGTTACAAAAACAGATTGCCGGAGAGATCAACGCCTTGCTTCTGAGACAGGCTGTTGAAGTGTTGGTCGAGGAGAGGCACAAAGGGAAATGGCGCGGGCGCACCCGGACCAACAAGTTGGTTTTCTTCGAGGATGAGAGGGATTGGCGAGGGAAATTGGCACGAGTTCAGATTACCTGGACGGGGCCGTGGTCCATGCAGGGCAGTCCCGTGTAGGCATCGTCATCTCCAAAAGGCTATGATGCTTCGCGTTGTGGTTATCGTCGCGTGGCAGAGGCAAAATGAGAAGAGAAGGCTCATGGATGTTGTCAAGCTCGCCAGATAGTGATAAAATAAGGTAGGCTGAGTTTAAGGAAAAGGGAAGCACCGTGAGCTATTCTAGAGAAACTTGCTACAGGGACTGGAATCGAGCTGATGGGATCAGCACATTACAGGCGGTTGAGGGATAAATTGTAGGCAGATTAAGGAGAGGAGGAGGGTGAGAGCATGGCTACAGACAACAGAATCCTGGTTGCCGATGGTACCCGCGGCGTTGACTTTCTCCTACAGGACATGTTGTCAGAGGAACAGACAACGTGTACTGTTGACGTGGTCCAGGGGGGAAGAGAAGCGCTGGAACAACTCAGGCAGCAGGGTTATGACATGGTCATCGCTAACATGCGCAGGCTGGACCCCACGGGATTGGAACTCGTACAGAAGGTAAGGTCCATAAACCGTACGACCCGTGTGATGCTCATGACTGCTTACGACTACGAGGAAGTAGGTGTGGAAGGCAAGCGGCGGTTTATTGTTTATGACCACCTCACCAAACCCTTGCAACGAGGGGAGTCTGTCAAATCAGCGAATCAGATCTACGGAAAGATGGCCATCAGCCAAAAAGGCATTCTGATCCTGTCCGATGAACGTTTGGCCGCCATTACCCAGCAATTGGCTAACCTGCGGGGTGACATTGAGGCTCAGAGCATCATTCTGGCCAACATCGTCGGCGATTTGATCACCTCTGTAGGCCCTATCAAGGGCATGGATCTCGATTCCTTCATCCCGGTGCTAGCCATCGGCCTGGCAGCCTCCTCGGAAATGCGAAACTACTTTAACGAAAAGGAACTGGGATTCAACTTGAACTATCACGAGGGCGAGCGGTACGCCGTCTATTCAGCTAACGTCGGATCTGAATTGCTGTTAGCTATACTCTACGATCACACCGTGCGCAAAAGCAAAGTGGGGACGGTCTGGTACTACTCCAAGCGCGCTATTGAGGATTTGCTGAACGCTTTGACGCCACCCGAGCCGATAGGTGGCGAACTGCTGGCCCAAATTGAAGAAGAGATCTCGGAGAAAGAGGGATTGGACCTGTTCAACGCAGCCATGAGGGCCAAACCCCAGGTGTCGAGGCCAGAACTGATGCCAGTGGGCCTGCGTGAAGAGGGTGATAGTTTCAGCCTCGAAGAAGCTATAGCTCAGGGATTGATTTCTCCCGACCTATTGAGAGGGATGGATGAGGCCGCAAAACAAGAGCCTTCCAGCTCGGAAGTGGATGAAGAGATAGGAATACCAGCCTTAGAACCGGAACCCGAGGCTGAGCCGCTGATTGGGAGGGAGACAGAGGTACCAACAGAGAAACCTGAGGCCGAACCGGCGGCCATAGCTGAGACAACCGATGAGGAGGAGCAGACTGATTCTCTGTTCACCGGCTTTGGCCTGCAAGAGGCGATAGCTAGAGGTCTTATTGACCCCGCGCTCTTAGGATTAGGGGGTGCAGAAACTGAAGACGAACCGTCTGAAAAGGAAAACTAACAACAGCGTCATCAGGAAGGCACAGGAGTTGGGACGGCTCAACAATCTCTCGACCTTCTTCCTGAGTTATCGGCACACCCAGAGTCTGGCTGATTCTGGTTCTCACCCTGTTGCCTTGTCTCGTCGCCGTGGCCATGCACCTCAGGTTCAGGGAACGGCTAATGTAGCATTCTTCTCCTGATGTACAGGATGCTTGATACGGCCAACCTGCGGAAAACGGACTCGGGGGTCGGAAGAAAAGAGAGAGGATCCATGGGGAGATCCTCCCTCTTTTAACTGCCTAGCCGTGGGACGGAATCCGGCAAGTCCTCCAGCAGAAGATAGAACCCCTATTCTAGAGCAGCTCCTTTAGGCTCTTTAACTTGGCCTCCAGCTTTGCCACTCGCTCCTTCAGGGACTGCATCTCTTGAACAAGCGTAGCCAGGTCTTCGGTGGGCGGAGTTACAGGTGGTGTCACAGGCTGCTCGCCTTCCACCATCAGCATGAACTTCTGGTCCAGGTGGTCATGGTTCGTCCCGGCCAGCATCCCCAGCCTCTCGCAGATGTCGCTAGGGATGTCAGGATCCCGCACCCACACGGCGTGAGGCCCACCTTCTCCCTCGCCGTGGAAGGCCCCAGGCCCCATCCCAGGGCCAACATCTCCATTCACGTTGGTGGGGCCGTGGACAAAGATGCGGTGCCAGTCGTGGGCATAGACCGGGGTTGACGGGTCTGGCGCGTCTGGCCAATAGAAAGCCACATCAACATTGGCCCTGGGGCTGCCATCCTCATTCAATACCTGGGTGACAAGAGAAGTAGTACCCGTTTTCTCCCACAGCTCGACCAGGCGGTACACCTTCTGCCCAGGAGCAACTTTGGCCCGTCTGAAAGCGACGCCATACTTGGACTCGGCGTAGGCAAGGTCCCTCTCTTTGTATTCCAAATCCACTACCTTTATGTCCATCAGGTCTTCGGTGGGCGGAGTTACAGGTGGTGTCACAGGCTGCTCGCCTTCCACCATCAGCATGAACTTCTGGTCCAGGTGGTCATGGTTCGTCCCGGCCAGCATCCCCAGCCTCTCGCAGATGTCGCTAGGGATGTCAGGATCCCGCACCCACACGGCGTGAGGCCCACCTTCTCCCTCGCCGTGGAAGGCCCCAGGCCCCATCCCAGGGCCAACATCTCCATTCACGTTGGTGGGGCCGTGGACAAAGATGCGGTGCCAGTCGTGGGCATAGACCGGGGTTGACGGGTCTGGCGCGTCTGGCCAATAGAAAGCCACATCAACATTGGCCCTGGGGCTGCCATCCTCATTCAATACCTGGGTGACAAGAGAAGTAGTACCCGTTTTCTCCCACAGCTCGACCAGGCGGTACACCTTCTGCCCAGGAGCAACTTTGGCCCGTCTGAAAGCGACGCCATACTTGGACTCGGCGTAGGCAAGGTCCCTCTCTTTGTATTCCAAATCCACTACCTTTATGTCCATTTCCCGCTCCTTTCTAGTTTAATGGAAGGTTGCTGGTAGTCTGATAGGATGACATGCCGTTCAACCACGCTCATGGCAAGGCACTAGCTTGGGAATCCCACTTATCGGCCGCTCCGGTATCTCGTCCAAAGTTATGCAGCATCTCTATTATAACCCCCATGTATGACTTTGTCAACAGGGCGTGATTAAAAATTATGGCCCACTCTGCAATTGCAGAAGAGACTTCATGTCAACCAGAGTGGGGGCTGCCCTGCATCTGACGTGCTAGACTGTTGACGATCTGTATGCAACCTTCACGCCCCTACTTAGGTTAGGAAATCGGAAATCGCCCTTGTCATTTTCAAGGAAATGTGGTATGATATAGTTGAGTAGCCAAAGAATTTACGGAGGTCGGTGCTAGCTCACGAAAGCGGAAATCTCTCGTAAACATCTTGGAACCAAAGACAGCTTGGTTATATTGAAAGCCTCCCAGATTTGGAGGAGCGTAGATAGCTAAGGAGTAAAGAACAGAACATGGACGGCGCTAAAGTACTCTACATTGAGGACAACGTAGAGAACCGTACTCTGGTAAAACGAGTGCTAGAAGTAGAGGGTTACGTGGTGCTGGAAGCGGACGGTGGCATAGACGGTCTCCGCATAGTTCGGGAAGAAGCCCCTGATCTGGTTTTGATAGACATCAACCTGCCGGAGATTGACGGCTACGAGATCACGACGCGGCTGCGGCAAATGGAAGGCCTGAATGACATTCCTATCGTAGCCCTCACAGCTAACGTGTTAAAGGGTGATAGAGAGCGCTCGTTAGACGCTGGCTGCGATGGTTATATTCAAAAACCTATTGATGTAGACTTGCTGCCAGCCCAGATCGCTGCCTTTTTGCGTCAGGCACGGCAGCAACAAAACACCATCTGATCAAAGCAATTTCCGGTCATATAGTCGCACAACATGCGTCCTCAGATGCGGTGTTAAATAGTAGGCGGGCTATGCGCATCCAAGGATAGCAAGTGGTGGACTGCTAAACTGCGCTGTAGGGCGGGGCATGGCGGTTTACTTTGAGTGATGTAAGGGGAGATGAGGGGGGCAAGGAGCCCCCTTTGTTGCGTTATCCGCTTAAAGAAATAGGTTGCGAAACGATGATGAGCATTGACCCGACAGATGCATACGTCCTGGTAGTTGAGGACAACGTCCACAGTTATGTGTTAATAGCACGCCTGTTGGCTTTCCTGGGCGTTAAGCACCAAGATTGGAAACGTTCAGGTTGGCAAGTGTTAGAGTTTGCTGATGCCATGCCCCGCGTAGATCTCATATTGATGGATATCCATCTGCCTTATGAGGACGGCTATGAAGCCCTGAGCAAGCTGCGTGCCCACCCTCGCTTTGCTGACACCCTTATCGTGGCCGTTACCGCCGAAGCCACGGTAAGCAACATGAAACGGGCCCGATCAGCCGGCTTCAACGGTTTCATCGGCAAGCCGATAGACCCCGACCGCTTTATTGATCAGGTGCGGGTGATCTTGCGCAACCAACCCGTTTGGGATCTAGGAATTTCAACACTCTCGATAGATCAAATGTAGTCCTATGAAGAACCGGTCTGCGACTGAGCAAGCAGAACCTACTATCAGCGCCACAACCGGGATGCAGGGTGGCCTTGGCCGCACTCTACTGGCTGCTTTCTTGGTATTGGCCATCGTGCCTATGAGCACTATCAGTTTCATTGCCGTTAATAGGACACGGCAGGACATGCGACAGGAACTGATGACCAGGCTGACTGCTGTGGCTACACTGAAAGAAGCCCAGATTCAGCGATGGATAACCGAGCGGAGCCGCAGCCTGGCTGTGCTGTCTAGCAAACCAGACGTGCAGCAGGCAGCCATGACTCTGCTAACCCAGCATCCCTCCAGCGCTGCTTACGACGCGGCTTATACCAACCTGCGCGATAGTCTGCGTGCCGAATTGATGCAGGATACCGGCTTTGCTGCCTTCTTGCTACGCGGTGAGGACAGCGACGAACCACTGTTGGAAGTAATGGCAACCCACAAACAGGTCAGTACGGATACAACCTGGCCAGAGGTTTCTCTTACCTCTGACGGCCATCATGTCTCCTTGTCGTCAGTGGCTCCAACACTGAACGTCACCTACTCTATCCCTGGCCCAGAGGGGGAGGCGCTGGGTCTTCTGATCGGCCGCCTGGACATCACAGCCTTGGATCAGATCATGACCGAGCCCACAGAGCTGGGAGAGATGGGCGAAACCTATCTGGTCACTCCTGCCGGGCAGTCCATCTCAGCTCTAGCCACGGACGCTAATATCCCACTTCCGGTGTTCCTTCACAGTCAGGGCATTGACGCTGCCCTGGCAGAGCATGGCGGCAGTGGACTATACGACAACTATGCCGGTCAGCCCGTTATCGGTGCCTATCGGTGGCTGCCAGAGTTGCAGGCTGCCCTGCTAGCTGAACAGGCCCAGGCCGAGGCATTCGCTCCGGAAGACAGGCTGGCCACAATGTTAGTTGGAACCACTCTGGCTGTGGCTCTGCTCACCACTTTGCTGGCTGCCGTGGTGACGCGGCAGATAACGCGCCCCATTGTGCTGTTGACGATGAGAGCCGTAAGAATCGCCAACGGCGATCTGGAACAGACAGTGCCGGTGGACCGCCGGGATGAGATCGGTATCCTGGCTCGGGCTTTCAATATCATGACCGCCGAGCTGCGGGCCCTGTACAATGGATTGGAGCAGAAAGTTGCTGAGCGGACCACTCAACTCCGTGAGGCTAACCGCCGAGTGCGCTACCGGGCCATGCAATTGGCCGTCAGTGCCGAGGTGGGGCGGGTGGCAACTTCAATTCTGGATCTGGATGTTCTGTTGAGTCGCGTGGTCGAGTTAATCCGCGATTATTATCGTTTTACCTATGTCGCCATCTTCTTGTTGGACGACACCGGTCAGTGGGCAGTGCTCCGGGAAGGAAGCGGGGAACTGGGGGACACATTGAAAGCCAAAGGGCAATGGCTGAGCGTGGGCGAGCCCAGCCTGGTTGGCCAAGTGGCCGAGAAGAGTGAACCACGAGTGCTTTCCAAGGCCGATGTCCGGAGTGGGTCCAGTTTCCACTTGTCATCTACCCACTCGGAAGCAGCCTTCCCCCTCAGAATCGGAGGGCGTACCCTTGGTGTGCTTGACATCCACAGCCCCCACGCCGACGCCTTTGACGAAGACGACGTCAAGGTGCTTCAGGGTATTGCCGACCAGATTGCCATTGCCATCGAGAACGCCCGCGCCTATGAGCTAGAGCGAGAAGCAGCCAGACAGTTGCGGGAGGCCGAAGAGATGCGCCGCCGCTTCCTAGCCCACATGTCCCACGAGCTCCGTGAGCCGCTGACTAACATTATAGGCTTCTCCCGGGTGATTCTCAAAGGCATTGATGGTCCTATCTCCGACCAACAGCGCAGTGACCTGGAGATCGTTTACGCCAACGGCCAACACCTGCTGGGTCTCATCAATGACCTGTTGGACGTGGCTCAGATCGAGGCTGGGCTGATGGAATTAGAGTTCAAGGAAGTAGACCTCAGGGAACTCATCCACAGTGTGATGGCCACGATCAGCGCGTTGGTGCGTGACAAGGATATCCAGTTACAGCAGGAGATCCACCCTGAATTGCCGCCCATAGAGGCCGATGGGACACGGCTGCGCCAGGTTCTGCTCAAGTTGCTCTCCAACGCGGCCAAATTTACCGATCGTGGCTCCATCACCGTGGGGGCCTGGCCCAACGGCAACCAGGTCCAGGTGACAGTAGCTGACACGGGACGGGGTATACCCGAGGAGGACCACGAACGGGTGTTCGAGCGCTTTGAACAAGGTGAAAGCGGCGTTAAGCGTCCCCAAGGAATCGGGGTGGGATTGGCCTTGTGCAAAGAGTTCGTGGAGATGCATGGCGGTCGCATCTGGGTAGAGAGCCAAGAGGAAGTTGGTTCGACTTTCACTTTCACATTGCCGATTCGAAGACAATGATTTTCCTTGGCCCGTTCCAACTCGTTTTAGCCATACCCAGCAGATATTTGGTCTGAGCTTCAGCATGCTGGCGGCCTTGCTGATCAAGACTTTCTTCTGAGCAGACAAGTTGTAGTTCCATACGGGAGGGAATAGAGAATGGTCCTGGAAGCGCAGCAGATAAAGAGGGTCGAATCTGAGAATCGAGCCAGCCCGGTGGAGGCCAGAGAGCGATTGGCTGTCCGGCGCGATGCATTGACAAGCCGGCTACGGGAGGTCCTGGAAGCCACGGCTTTCTCCAATCGCTTCCTTTTGTCTCCGCGCCGTCTGCCACAAATCGCAAAAGCCGAGGCCGACGCCTTCCTGGACTTTTTGGAAACCGGCGACGCCGATAGGATCAGAGAGCAAGGGGCAGAGCGAGCCGAAGAGGGCCTGGGAGAGCAGGCCATGCTGCGCCTGGGGACAACCCTCAGGCAATTCTGTCGGGATTATCTGGCAGACGAAGCGCTTCGGGCAGCGGATGTTTACGCGGACGCTCTCCTGGAGGGATTCATGATAGGCCGGGAGGCCATCGTCTTGAGAGAGCAAGAGCAGATTCGGAGAGCTCTCCAGAGGGTGGTAAGCCGCTATGCACTACAACTGACAACGGCGGCCGAGGTCTCTCGCGCTGCATCGAGCATCCTGGAACCGGTGAGACTCTTGCCTGAGGTCGTGGACCTGATCCGTGATCGTTTCAACTTTTACTACGTGGGCCTTTTCCTCCTCGGTGAGGGCGGAGAGTATGCCGTTCTTCGTGCTGGCACCGGGGAAGCGGGCCGCCAGATGCTCGGAATGGGTCACAAGCTGAAGGTCGGCGGCACCTCGATGGTGGGCTGGTGTGTAGCCAACACTAAAGCCCGCATCGCCCTGGATGTGGGCAAAGAGGCGGTGCGCTTCGACAACCCGCTGCTACCGGAAACGCGTTCGGAGATGGCCTTGCCCCTGATCTCCCGTGGTCAGGTCATCGGTGCCCTCACCGTGCAAAGCACTGAAGTGGCTGCCTTCTCCGACGAGGACATCTCTGCCTTGCAGACCATGGCCGACCAGGTGGCCAACGCCATCGAGAATGCCCGCCTTTTCGAAGAGACCCAGCATCTGGCCCAGCGTGAGCGGACCATCAGCCAGATCACCAGCAAACTCCGTAGTGCCCTCGATTTGGAGACCATCCTGCAAACTACGGTCCAGGAACTGGGCCAGGCCCTGGGAGCCTCGGAAGCCATCGTCTGCCTGGGCACAGAGACGACGCTACTTTCACATCAGATAGAGGCAGAGCCAGGTGACGGAGACGTAAAGGTCTGACCCAGGGCCAGAGGAAGCGACATGGAGGTATCCGGTCGTGACTGTAACCATCGCTATCAGCAATCAAAAAGGGGGAGTGGCCAAAACCACCACCTGCCTTTCATTGGGGGCTTGTTTGGCGGAGAGAGGAAACAGCGTCCTCCTCATTGACCTGGACCCCCAGGCCAATCTCACCCTCTCCCTGGGATTACAGCCGGATCAGTTGCGGCGTACTGTGTGCGACGCTTTCCTGGGGAACAGCTCGCTGGTGAGCGTCAGCCGGGAGAGTCCACTGTTTGAACTGGATCTGGTGCCTGCCAATCAGGAACTGGCTGTTCTGGACAAGATTCTCTACGGACGCCCGGGCTACGAGTTCCATCTGAATAATAGATTGGACGCCATGGACGAATGCCTTTACGACATTGTCCTGGTGGATTGCCCTCCCTCCTTTGGCACTCTCACCCTCAACGCTCTGACCGCAGCAGACTTGCTCATTATCCCCGTGCAATGCGAATATTATTCTGCCCACTCCCTCCGGCACATCGTGGAATTGGTCCAACTGGTACGCGAGAAGACCAATCCCCGATTGATCTATCGCGTGTTGGTGACAATGTACGACCGGCGTAACAGGATATGCCGACTCATTTTTGAGCAGATGCAGAGAAGCCTTAATAAGGTCCTCTTTCAGACAATCATCGAGGTGGATACTAAACTTCGGGAGAGCCCGGCCTACGGCCAGCCGATCACCCTCTATGCCCCTAACACCCGAGGCACCCAACAGTACCGTGCCCTTGCTGAGGAGTTGATGAACCATGAGCGACAAAGACCTTAGAAGCCAGCTCGAAGGGTTGTTTTCCGGCATCGCTCTCGAGCCGGAAGCAGAGAAAGAAGCAGTCATTGGCCCCCTCGAAGCCGAGCCAGCCGAAGCTGGGTTGATAGCGCCAGCAATCCCTCCCGAAGCTGGATTGGAGCCGGAACAGATCATTGAAGAGATGCCTTTGGGCACTGCTGAAGAGCGAGAAGCCCCTCCCACACCCGTTTCTACAGCCAAGCCAACCCCTCGTTTGACGGTTGGCCGAAGCATCCGGACGCGATTACTGGTATTGTTGTTGGGCTTGACCACAATCTCGGTGCTGGCCGTTGCCTATCTGGGTGTCAACTCTATCCAGAGAGTGGGACAAAGTGCTCAACAGACCAGCGGTGAGGCGCTGCGCGCTCAGGCCGAAGAATACCTCCGCCAATTGACCATTGGCGACGCTCAGAGGAATGACCTCATCTTGAAGAGAGTACAACACGATGCGGAGAATGTGGCCCAGTACGCCGCAGGCATTTTCGAGAAGCCAGATGTCTTCGCCCGTGAGGCCTACTGGCAAGCCGAGGATCACATGTTTATGGGACCCGAGGGGCAGTATATCAATGGTGAAGATGATGTCTGTAGCGTCTTTGTCCCCAGCTTTGCGGATATTAACGATGAACTGCTGAAAGCCCTGGAGTCAGGTGCGTATTTGGATTTCATCTTTCCCCCGACCTACGAGAGCGATCCCAATACGGTGGCTATTTACCTGGGGACGAAACAGGAGACAACGC
>SOHZ01000190.1 GCA_004377365.1 Anaerolineales bacterium
GAATAGAACCTGTCCCACCATGACCTTTGGGATGATTATTTTTCTGGAAGTGCCTGAAACGGTGCACGAACGATCTGTTCTTAGGCAGCGAGGGGAAGCGATAGATGTTCACGCCGAACGGTGATGGTTTGCCATTGACCGCTGAGCAGGGCAGCGCGAGCCTTGGCTGTTTTGATGCAGTTGTCGATGTTCCAGATGGCACCTGCGACCTTGAGACGCTGTTTGACAATCTGCTTGCAGCCACTTTCGATCGTGCCGGAACCAATTTGATATCCTTTGGCCCGGAATTCTGAATAGCGCATCCGTTCACGATTGTTGGTGAAGTAAGTAACCGCCTTTCTGGCTGGCTTGCCAGCCTGTGCGTGGTTAGTGAAACGGGCGAAGGCATCGATGACGGCGTCCAGGTCACCATCCCATAGATCGGACCGAACTTGCTGGATCCAGGCCTTAGCTTGGGCTTCATCCGGAAAAGCTGCTTGGGCGACAGGGGCGATGTACTCGGTAGCGTGAAACCAGTCCACAATTTGGAAGGCCTCTGGATAGTGGTGGCTGACTAGATTCCAAATCCATTCGGCTCCATCACCGAGAAAGACGAGTTCTTTAGCCAATTGAGCTCGGTGCTGGCAACCGGTGGCCCACAGTAAGTGGCCAAATTGCTCGGCCTCTATGATGTCACAATAGTAGGTGATGTCGGTGGCGTGAATCTCCCAGTCCTCCTCGGGTGTTTGGGGAGGTTTAGAGGTTGTGGTGAACCAGGCGCCAGCCTTGAGATCACGCCAGGGGTGTTCTTTGTCACCCCGGATGTGTACTTTGGCTGCATCCAAGGCGCCGTACAGACGTTCAGGACGTTCAGCTAGCCGTTCTTGTTCTTGTAACCAGGCGAAATCGTGGCTTTGTTCCATCCATTCTTGTTCTAGAGCCTGAACTTCTTCGCCGATAGCTCGAGCGGCTTTGGCTATGCTTTGATCACTGACTGAAATCAAAGTCAAGGACTCAAACAGTTGGCTGCTTTGCCCAAAGGGCAGTTGGGCGCCGGTCATCGCCGTCAAACTTTCCAATTCGGCACTCATCTCGCCGGGGCGCAGTCCCAATTTGTTATCCAGAGGATATTGGCCCGTGTGACACGTCGGGCATAAGTAATAGGCACGCTGATACTTGATCGTACCCAAAATGGTATACAACACACCCTCTCGCCTAAACCTATACTTGGCCTGGCCGCCACAGGAGCAAGGAATGGACTCAACTGGATATGGCTCTTCTTGCATTGCTAACCAAGCTCCTAATAGAAAAATTCAATTGTGCTACACATCACTTCTTTCGCAAAAACCCCCTCCCAGAACCACAATCAAAAGACCCGCAAAAAGGCTACGGCGGCAGACCCTACCAATTCGCCACACCACGATCCTTGACTGCCTCGCCACTCTGCCGTCATCTCGCTTCATGATGCATCTTCCTCGTTCGGCTTTTGTGTGCTGCTGCTTGGTGGCATCCGGCCCCCAGCTGGGTACTGGTTTTAGGATGTTATACCTTTGCAGTCTTGTCAATAGCAGCGGTGTTAAAACTTAGATCAGCGTGCACTAGCAGCTTTTCGTCGGTGAGTTTTACATTTTGCCAGACAATGGTATAATGTCAGACGGTGTCCCCCCAGGGGATCCTTGCGAAGGTTCCGAAAACCTTCGCAAGGCTTTCGGATCAGGAGAGGTTTGGTAGACCCATGTGCAAGACCGCCGAATCGCCTTTTCGTGCTTTTCGTATTGTTTGTGTTCTGCCTCTGGTCGCTCTGCTGGTGGCGTGCGAGTTGCCTTTCGCGTCCGCACCGACCCCTCAGCCGACGCACACCCCTGCGCCCACGCCCACCCCCCGGCCTGAAATGGCCTACGACCACGACCCGGCGGCTCTCATCGTCGAAGCCGATACCCTTGGCGAGGGGGGGGCAGGCACGCCAGAGAGCCACGTGCCGACCCTGCGTCTCTACGGTGATGGGTTTGTGGTCTACGCTGGCGAGCCCACCCTGGCCAACCTGGGAACCGACGCCATCGTCATGACCGGCCATC
>SOHZ01000613.1 GCA_004377365.1 Anaerolineales bacterium
TGATGTAGGAAGGAGACCAGCATGTCTGACACTATTCGTTGTTTCAAGACGGGGGAGACGGAAAATGATTCTGTTTGAAATTTTGGTAGTGGGGCTAGTTCTCGCGATCGGGATTGCAGGTAGAATCTATAAAAGCATCCTCTTTACTACTTTGCATGATCGCCTCTTGGATGCCATCGAATCGGTGGCAGATTTGGCGGACCTCCAGCGTTGGTTGGCTGCCTTTTGTAATGTAAAAAAGCCCCTATTCTTCAGTCTGGCTTGCGGTGTTTTGGCAGGCTTTTATATCTCAGTTCTTGTTTCCACAATTAGAGGAGGTTTTGTCGGTTTCGGATCAACTATCTTGAATGTGATTACGCAGTTTCAGTTTGGAATGCTTATCTACTATCTCTTCCTCTTTTTGGCTTTGCCTGCCCGGCTAAGCCGCTATCAGTTTACGCTCTACGCGGCCGATCCCAGCAGTTCTGAAGTCATTGACCACTTATCTGATATGCTAAGCAATTTCGTGTACATGGCAGCGGTACTGGCAGCCCTCGTTACCCTCGTCGCCGCCTTGTTCGGGTTGTTGGCCTTGTCACTTATTATCGCCCTGGTTCTAGTGGCGTGGGGTCCTATTACTGTTTTGTTTGTAATCAACCAAGTTGCCCTGGCTAAAATCATCACAAGGGCCAAATGGAAAAAGCTCAATGAAATCCAGACAAAGATCGAGACGTTAGAAGCAGAGGAGGATATTCCCAGCGAGAAAACGCTGGCCCATCTGACCAAGCTCATGGATTACCACGACCGGATCAAGGCCACCCGCAATTCCGCCCTGGATCTCCGCGCGGGTCTGAACTTTTTGAATTCGCTGTTGCTGCCCTTGCTTGCTTTTCTGCTGGCGAATCTCGATAAGGTGCTTGAGCTTTTCTCTTGAGAATGAAGCGCCTGTAGCGGAAAGTGACGAAGACAAGCTTGACATCATCTTGGATTATGATGCTGCCGGGAATACGGTCTCGCTGGAGATTCTGGATGCTTCGCGTCGGGTGGTTCAACCGACTCAAATGGTATGCGAGTTAGCAGGGCATACGGCTTAAGGCCCAGAGCATGATTGGTTTGAAAGCCAGGAGGGATCTGCAGCGAGTCGAATCCTGCTTGCCGCCGGCGGCAGCGCGGAAATGGACCTGGTGGGCTGCAACAAACCCGCCAAGTTGAAGTACTTTGTAGACAACACGTTTATCGCCATTCTGACAATGCACGCAAGAGCTTGGAGTGACAAAGATGAATGATAAAGTTCAACTCCCTGAGACCTATCAGAAAGATGTCCGCCGAGCCGTAGAAATACTCAAAGGGGCCGGATGTACCGACGTCTTTCTTTTCGGCTCACTGGCTACTGGAGAGGTTAAAGGTCAATCAGACATTGACTTAGCTGTCCGAGGTTGTCCTAAAGGAAAATTCTTTCACCTTTTAGGCAGGCTTTTGCTTGAATTGGATTATCCAGTGGATTTGGTTAATCTGGATAGGCAAGACGCTTTCGCTCGCTATCTGGAAAAGGAAGGAGAACTGCTCCAAATTGGTTGACAAAGTTATCTCTCAAGTAAAGTTCGAGATGGGACAAATCAACCAGCTCTTCGAGTCATACGCTGACCTTTTGGAACAGGCACAAAAGAAGGCGCCTGACCTGGTAGAAGTCACCGCCATGGCTTCTGTGCTGCATTCCTTTTACAATGGGCTGGAAAACATCTTTCTATCCATTGCCAAAGGAATAGACCGGGATGTTCCTGCGGGTGTTCAGTGGCATCGCGATTTGCTCACTCGGATGACAGAGGCAACATCGAGCAGAGGGCCAGTTCTGACAGTTGATATGGCTCATCAGCTAGCCAACTACCTGGGCTTCAGGCATTTCTATCGGCACTCATATTCGTTTTTTCTGGAGTGGGACGAGTTGGAAAGGCTGGTGACGCCACTGGCAGAGATTTGGGAACAAACAAAGAACGAACTCCAACTGTTTCTGGACAGCTTTGTACTGGTCAACAGCACTTTGAACAATCGGCGAAATCTGGTATCATAGTGGT
>SOHZ01000643.1 GCA_004377365.1 Anaerolineales bacterium
CCTCCTTGTTTGAGCATCAGAGGAACCACCTCTTTGGCACAGTGGAACGTCGCTCCCAGGTTGACGCTGAGGACTTTCTCCCAGTCCTGCGGATCGTGCTCGAGGAAAGTCCCGCGCCGTATGATCCCGGCGTTGTTCACGAGGATATCAATCTGACCGAAGACAGAGACCGCTTCGCTGACCAGCCGCTGTACCGCTTCGCGTTGGGAGACATCAGCCTGGATAGCCTTGGCCTTACGTCCTAATCCTTCTATCTCTTGCGCTACCCGCTGGGCACCTTCCAGGTCTACATCAGTAACGACAACATCCGCCCCTTCTTGAGCCAGCTTAAGCGCGATGGCTTCCCCGATACCCCGGGCGGCACCAGTTACCAGAGCTACTTTACCCTCGAATTTCATACCTT
This sequence comes from Anaerolineales bacterium, assembly GCA_004377365.1. GTDB lineage: Bacteria > Chloroflexota > Anaerolineae > E26-bin7 > E26-bin7 > E26-bin7. The sequence continues at coordinate 404 of SOHZ01000643.1, forward strand.
GACCCTCCCTATTCCTTGACCGCTCCGGCGGTCAGGCCCTCGACCAGATAATTCTGCAAAACCAAGTACAGTATAACGGGTGGCAATGCCCCGACTACGGAACCGGCCATCAGTTGAGGCCAGATGATGCGAAACTGGGTAACCAAGCGGCTGAGTCCGAGCGTGACCGTGGCCATGTCCTCGCCGCTGGTCAGGACCAACACCCAGAGCAAGTCTCCCCAAGCCAGCAAGAAAGCAAAGATCATAGTTGCTACCATGCCAGGAGCGATCACAGGCAGGATCACCCTAAAATAGGCACCGAGCCGGGTACAACCGTCGACCAAAGCTGCCTGGTCCAACTCCTCAGGCACAGTGTCTATAAAGCCCTTGAGCATCCAGGTACTAAACGGCAAAGTGATCGTGGTAAAGGCTAGGATCAGGCCTGGGTAGGTGTTATACAGGCCGAGCTTGGCCAGTATTTTGAAGTATGGCCCTACCAGGAGCACTCCCGGAAGCATCTGACTGGCCAGAATGATCCCGACCAACGTGGCGCGTCCTCGGAAAATAAAACGAGAGAAACCGTAACCGGCCAGCGACCCGATGAACGTGGATAGCAAGGCGGTGCCCAGGGATATAGTGGTACTATTCAGGAAATAGCGAGGAAAGTTCGTCCACAAGAGCACCTGGACGTAGGCCTCAAGTGTTGGCTCTTGAGGCCAAAATGTGGGTGGAATGGCGTAAGCTTCCTTATCGGTCTTGAAAGAGGTAAATACCATCCAGACGAAGGGCATGATGTTGTATAAACAGACCAGGGCCAAGAACAGGTAAGCGATTACAGCACCGGTTCGCATCTTCCTCTTCATCACACCCTCCGGACCATCATGCGCACGTAGGGAAAGCTGATGATCAGCATGATGACAGCCATCACCACGGCCACAGCCGAGGCATACTCAAAGTTGAAATACTTAAAATACTGCTTATAGACATACAGAGACAAGATTTCGGTGATGTGCCCGGGCCCCCCCAAAGTCATATTGTAGATAAGGCCAAATCGTCTGAATTGCCAGATGGTGTCCAAAGCCACCGCGATGATGATCATTCTCTTAAGGAGGGGGATTGTGATGTGACGAAACTCTTGAAACGCCGTAGCACCGTCCACTCTGGCCGCCTCATAAAGCTCTCGAGGGATGGCCTGCAACCCCGCCAGCAGAATGATCATCACAAAGGGGTAACCGCGCCACACGTCCGCAAAGATCACGCTGGGCAGGGCCAACTTGGGATGGGCCAGCCACTCAATGTAGGTCTTAGTCACCCCACTGCTGCGCACCAGGTCGTTGATGATCCCCGAGGTGGGGTTGTACATAAAGCGCCAGATGAGGCCAGAGATCACGTCCGGCACCGTCCAAGGCAGGATAGCAATGATCCTAAAGACCCGATTGGCCTTGATTTGGGCATTGAGGGCTAAGGCAACGGCCAAACCCACAACAAGATGAAGCAACACCGTGCTACCGACGAAGCGGAAGGTGATCAATAGAGCGTTCCAGAACAGGTCGTCTCTGGCGAGCTTTACGTAGTTTTCGAGGGTGAAGGTCTTGACCTCGGACCAAAGGGGGGTAAAGCTATTCAGCACCGCTATGATCATGGGGAGCCCCAGGATGAGTAGCAACATCAAAAGGCAGGGCAGGATGAATGCGTACCCCTCGAGTTCCTGGCGGGATGGGGCCTTGAACGCAAAAAGGCGAGATTGAAGTCTTTTCATGTCAATCACTCCGGCATCCATCATACGAAACGGAGGGCCGCCCGCGGGCGGCCCTCCGTCTGCTCACTCTAATTTAGAAGGCTGGGCACACCTCGCCGGCGGCACGATAGACGCTCAAGATCTCGTTGATCTGGTTGTAAGCGTCTTCCAGTGCCTGCTCTGGCGACTTGGCGCCCGTGAAGCCTTCCTGGGCAGCCGTGTTGACGGCTTCGATGATCTGCGGCCACTCCTTGAGCTGGGGGACAAACTTGGCGTGCGCCAGTTCCGCAGCGATCACCTTGGCGAACTTGTCTCCCAGCAGTTCGTCGTAGCCCTCGACTCCCTGAGCCTCAAGCCCTCCAGAGACGTCCCGTCGAGAGGAGAGGACGCGGGCATCTGAGAACCACTTCTCCTCCGAGGACTTGCTGGTGATGAACTTGACCAGCTCCCAGGCCTCTTCGGGATGCTCGGTGTTGCGGTTGACCATCCAGGCGCTGATCCAGGCGGTGGTGCTGAATTCGGGCTCCAGGCCCGCTTTCACCGGCACCGGGGCGGCCCCCAAGGCCTCAGGGGCGTTGAGGTCCGGGTTTATGCCGTCAACGATTGGCGGCGTCCAGCCCGAGCCCAACAGCATGGCAATCTGCTCGTTGGCCATCTGCTGTCTCACCGTTCCCGGGTTCTGGGCCGTAACCCCAGGCGGAATCACCTCGTGCACGGTGACCAGCTCGACGAAGAACTTGAAGGATTCCTTCGCCTCAGCACTGTTGAGGGCCGAGCACTTGTTGTCGGCGGTCAGATAGTCCCCGCCGTGGCTGAAGAGGATGGGGGTGGCGCGCAACTCGAACCCAGGGTCGATCGCCCCGATCGTCCCAAACCCCCAGGTGTCAATCTGACCATCGCCGTCCCGGTCTCGGGTGAGCGCCGTGGCATACTCCACGAACTCATCCCAGGTGCTGGGAGGTTTGTTGGGATCCAGGCCCGCTTCCTCGAAGAGGTTCTTGTTGTAGAACAGGACCATGGACATAAAGTCACCAGGGATGGCGTAGTATTTGCCCTCATCCTGCATCAACTCCAGCGTCTGAGGGAACCAGGGGGTCAGGAAGTCACCGCCATAGACGCCTTCCTCAGCTTCGATGAAGGGGGTGATTTCGTAGAGATACCCCTTCTCGATGAAGGACTTTAGCGAGTAGCCGTGCAGGTGGAAGACGTCCGGGCCCAGGCCGGCCTCGATCTCGGTGGCGTATTTAGTCTCCTTATCGGCGTAGGAGACATAGTCTAACTCGATGCCAATATTGGGGTGCTCGGCCTCGAAGATCCCGAACGCTTCTATGAGCGCCGCCTCCCAGTGCGGTTCGGTCAGGTGCCAGTCGGAGAACAGCAGGGTTACAGCGGCTGCCGGTGGTGGTGCGGGGACTAGCGCTGCCGCCTCTTCGGCACTGGGGATGTAAATCTTCCAGCCTACCTCAATCAAGTCAGGGTTCGTGATTTCGGCGTAGCTGGCGTCTTCGGCGTGCTTCTGGTTGGTGTACTCGACGATGGCCGGATAGGCCATGGGGTTGCCCAGGTACTTATCGGCCAGCTTGCTCAACCAGTCATCGGCCACGACGACATAGTCCTGGCCTTCCTGCGATGGCGGGGCTGCCAACGTCGTCGGCACCAAAACCGCCAGCATCACGATGACCAACAACAGATTCAGTAACTTCTTGTTCATTGGATCTCCTCCTTAAGATTTCCCTGTTAAGGGTCTAGGTGTCTACAAAGGTAACAAACTACCTGTTGTTCGATATGCATCCTCCTTTCTATTGACCACTCCTCATTCCTCCTGATTCGTGGTCTTACTCTCTCTTCACGAGCGCGTCCCCACTCTGCCGACCGTTGCCGGTGTTAGAGCTAAGGCCCATTAACCCCTAAGTGCCCCGGCTGTCAGACCTCTGGTGATGTAGCGCTCCAGAAACAGCCCAATCAGGATCACCGGTGTCACCGCGGCCAGCGTTAGGGCCGAAATAAACCACCACTGAATACCCCGGGTATTGCTTTGACCGGCAATCAGAACCGGAATGGTGATGGCATCAAAGTTGGTCAACATCAAGGCATACAAAAACTCATTCCAGGAGAAAATAAACGACAAGATGGCGACGGACACCAGGCCTGGTGCGCTCAGCGGCAGCACAATGCGCACGAAAGCCTGCCAATGGGTGGCCCCATCCACCAGGGCGCTATCCTCGAGGTCGCTGGGCAAGTTCTCAAAAAAGTCACGCATAATCCACACAGCAAATGGGGTATTAAACATAGTATAGGCCAGAATCAGGCCCAGGTGGGTGTCAACCAAATTAAGCCTGGCATACAACATTAAAAAGGGCACGACAAATAAGGCTGGAGGCAAAAAGCGTTGTGAGATGATCCAAAAGGCAATGTTATCATTCCGCCATCCCAATGCCCGCCAATGATAGGCATATCGCGCCAGGCCATAGCCCGCCATGGCACCAATGACAACTACCAGCAGCGTGCTCCCCGACGCCGCGATCACACTGTTGCGGAAGTGACGGAAGAGGGTTTCACCTTGCTTGTCGAACAAATACTGCCAATGTTCACCGGTTGGCTCATAGTCTACATAGGGTATGTAACGCGGACCGCGACTGACGTGTAGCGGTTTTTTCAATGAAGTGGTAAAGAGCCAGTAGAAAGGGAACAAGCAGATAACACACCAAAAAATTACAATCGCAAACAAGAATAGTTTCCGCGTCCAGGTTTGGCGTTTCATTAAGTCACCTACCTTTAGCTCGTGCTTCGTGGTGTGATCTGGCGCGCCAGGTACAGGAAGAGGGTGGCAAAAATCACCACCAGCACTAAGAGCACGTACGAAATCGCGGCGGCATAACCAAAGTTACCGAAGGTTAAGGTGGTGTCAAAGATATACATGGTCAGTGACTCCGTCGCCGAACCAGGACCGCCGCCCGTGGTGACCACAATAACATCAATGATTTTAAAGATTTCCAATCCCCGAATCAGGATGACAGTGACAGAAAGTGGCAACAGGATTGGAAAGGTGATTTTTCGTAAAATCTGAAAAGCTGAGGCACCATCGACGCGTGCAGCCTCGTAGATTTCTTCCGGGATGCTCTGCATGCCCGCCAGCAAAATGAGGGTCATAAAAGGAATCCACTGCCAGCTATCAATCAATACAATGGCGACCGTCGCCCAGGTGCCGTCAGCCAGCCACGGTATCAAGATGTGCGTATTCAGCAGAGACGATAGTTTCTGCTGCAACTGCGCCTGCGGGGAGACGCGGGTATCGAACATCATGCGGCCCATATAGGCCGCCGCCACAGGCGTCATCATCATTGGCATCAGAAAGATAATTCTCACAATATTCCGCCCAAAGAAGCGCTGGTTTAGAACCAGCGCCAGGCCAAATCCGAAAACGTATTGCACCATAACGCCAACAATGACATAGGTCAGCGTGTTTCCAGCCGCCGTATGTAAGCGCTCGTCACGCGCCAGGCGGGCATAATTGCGAAACGTAAGGTTAAAACCAAGGCCTAAAAAGCCTGCCCGCGTTTCGGCTTCGCCTTCGACGGTGGCCGTATCCGCCGCACCGCCCCCACCACGCTGGATATCCGTAAAGCTAATGCTCAAGGACCAGAATAGCGGAAAGATCGAAAGGGCGAGTAGGATGGCCACAGCGGGTGTTAGAAAGACGCGTTTGATAATCCTTTCGTGCGCCCTGTAGCCAGTGTTACCATCGGAAGATTGAGCTTGAGTTCCTGCCATAACCTTTCTTTGCTCCCATTTGACTGAATGCAGATGAGCTCGTTCCTAAGAGGATGAGGTGTTGCGCCACCGGGATGCGGTGACGCAACACCTGAAAACGCAGTACCTCAGATGCGTTGAGGCTTATTGGCCAGTGAACCCGACGGCACTACGATACTGCTCTAGCTGGCTCTCCCGTCCCAGCCGGTCGGTGATCTCATCCCAGCCAGCGGCCACATTGTCCATCGCCTCCTGCGGCGAAATCTCCTCCGCCAAAGCCCGGCTGACTTCCACGTCCAAGACGTTCAGGTACTCGGCCGAACCACGGATGCGCAGGTCGAGCACCGCATTGGGA
>SOHZ01000195.1 GCA_004377365.1 Anaerolineales bacterium
CGCTATCTTCATCCCGCAAAGCGGCGATGAGTGGCTCTATGGCACGGGGCTCACCAAGTCTCGCTAGCGCCTTGGCTGCCTCCCAGCGAACACTATCATTCTCACTTCCTAATCTAGATACTTCTTGTATCCCCCAGAGTGCTCCCAGGCCTCGCATGGCAGCCCGGCGTATTTCCTCGCGTTGGTCGCCGAGGGCCGCCAGGAGGGGCTTTTCACCAACCTCACCGACCAGTTTGGCCCAATTCTCAACGGCGAAATCGGCCCGCAACGCCGAGCGCAGGATCCACTCCAACGTCTCTTCATCCAGCCCCCTGAACCGCTCCCGCTGCACATAGAGTAGTTCCAACCGTTCCCTGGGTATCAGGGTGCCATGCACATGCCAGTTCGCCACCTCTCGCCTGAGCAGTTCTTCCGCCTGCTTGAACTCTAAGTCTGTGCGGTCAATCCACCCCTGTATCTCTTCAATCAGATACTCATGCGCCATCTCATAGGTGATCTCACCAGCCACCTCGTCTCGGCGCAGCAGGCGGGCGTCTACCAGCCGGGCCAGCACGCTGTCCAGTTCAGCGTCTTCCTCCACTCCGACCCGCGCTGCCAACGTATCGTAGCTCAGCACCCGCTTTGTCGCCTCGGAACTCACCAGTTCTTTCAATACCTCTCTGGCAATAGATCCTCCCTTACCCGGCAATCTATCCAGCACATCGTTGAGATAGCCACCCAGTATCCCTTTGGCCCAGCCCAATTTCTCATAAGAGGTCAGGGTGATGACCGTCTCACCCTCTGCCAACGCCTCGTAAAGCCGAGTACAGATGATCTGCAGATGTGGCAGTTCCATCCCGCCACGAGCTAGGTCATTCAGCAGGGTATCAAGCAGGTCTTGCCCATAAGCCACTGGCCGACCCAGCTTTGCCACCGGACCGGTGATGGCCATCTGCGCTTCCTGGCGGGTCATGGTGTCAAGCCGATACTGGTTATGGAAAATGTTACGAATGCGTTGTTCAAAATCGGACAGATCGGAGTAATAATCCTTGCGCAGGGCGATAATGAGGCGAACAGGCAGCGACTTGTCATCGTAGCAATCGGCCAGGGCGTCAATGAAAGGCTGGCGGTGGTGTCGCTCTGGCCAGAAGATGAAGAATTCCTCGAACTGGTCTAGGATGATCACCAGTTCCTGTGTCTGGCGGCTAAGTTGGGCACAGGTCAGGCCCAGGAACTCGTGCAAAGTGAGCTTAGGCAGTAGCTCCGGCCACGGCCCCAAAGAGGGAGCGATGGCCCGCTTGATGGCCAGGACTGGGTCTTCGTAGGCGCGAGCGCAGACCGGCAGACGGCCCTCGCGGATGAGGCGCGGCGAGAGCCCAGCGTTCAGGAGCGAGGTCTTGCCTGCGCCCGACTTGGCGTGAAGTATGGTCAGGCGGTCCTTGAGGACGGTCTGGTAGAGAGCCTCGCTGGCGGCCTCTTGCCCGAAAAAGATGTCAGTGTCCTCGATCTCAAAGGCATAGAGGAATTTGTAGGGCTGGTCGGGTAGGGCAGCAGGACGGGCGACGAGCTGGTACATCCGCGCTTCGTAAGTGGCGGCGGCGCGGGCCAGGTAGTCGTTAACTATCTCCATCTCAGAGTCCGCTGCGTCCGCGGTGTAGATCACATCACGGCCAGCCGTGATGCCTATGCTGTCCTGCATGCCCCCCACGCCGGGACTGACCACGATCTTGTCTCCCGCTACCTTGTCGCCATCCAACTTGTCGCCGTGGACCTCATCGCCATTGATTAGTTTCGGGTCTTTCATGATTCCCACCTCAGATTGTGAGAGCTATCCTCCCATCAATCTCCGGCTCCCAGATCCCAGGCCAAGACTTCCGGCACAGGGACGGCCTCTACAATCGCAAAGTACCCACCAGCGATAACCTGGCGGGCAGGGTCGTCCGCCGGACCGGCTTCGATCTCTACGGCCACAGCGCGGGGAACCACCACTTCGTCAGCCAGAGTGTGAAACAGGTGTTCTTGTCCAACACGCGTCAGGACGATGAGTGGCGAGGCGTTCAACACCCATCGCTCAGTCACCGACGACCTCCGCCACAATCTCGTCGGAATCGTACTGGAAGGGCGAGACGCCAAAGCGCGCCAGCGCCATCAAAAATTCGCTTCGGGATAGCCCGGCGACCTCGGCGGCCTTGGCTTGAGAGAGGCGGCCCATCTCGTACCATTTGACTGCGGCCGTTAGCCGCATCTCGGCTACAAAGTTGAGCGGGTCCTGCCGCAGGGCCGAAAACACGCTTCGCGGCAGTTCCAGTGAAACCTGTACTGTGTCCATTTTACCTATCCTCCATTGTTCGTTGACTGGGAAATGGCGTTCGATGCTGGTTCGCGTCACTGGGTTCCTCGCTTCAAGGTGCTGTGGCTCTCCTGCTCGGCAAGTTGGTTGAGTTGGGGCAGGGGAAAGGTTTGTTCGATGTTGAGAATCTGGATAGGCATAAGCCAACCTTTCTCAGCAATAAATCGTTTGCTCTCCGTAGGGTATGCTCTAGGTTAGTTCTTGTCTGGAAACCTTGCCCTGGCAAGGCTCCTGGCTGCTTTGGCATCCCCTTACAAGGTCGGAAGCCTCTATAGAGCCGATTTTGCCCTATTTTGGGCCAGTAGGGCCTTGAACCTCACATTCGGAGCGTTAACACTCCGGTTAGGCAGCACCCAGAGATAGTTTCCAGACAGAAACTAGGTTAGTCCTTCTCCAAGTCCTGGAACATCGCTGGATTCACCCCCGTGGCATCTTTGAAGAATTGCGCCAAATCATGTACAAACTTGAAAGTTATGTCGGAGTACTCATCTATGAATATGTCGCGTAATGGATTCCCATCATAGAGAGCCCGCTCCAAGATAATGGCTTGCAAGTAGCGAGGTACATTTCTTGCCTCTGAGGGTTTGCTAATGAATCTTTGCGCCATATCCGATAGAGCGGGCAAATATTCTGGATCCAGTGACAGTCGGCGCATTGTTTCCTCAGGGAAAAGTGAGGGTTGTATTTGAAGTGATTCCACTAGAGTGTTGATATCCTTCAACAATGTTTCTTTGGTTTGGAGGGCTAAAGGCCCACCGAAAAGATAGGTTCGGAGCGCTTCAAGCACATTGTCCGGGCTAGTGCGGAACAGAATACCGCAGGCTTCCAAGAAGGCCACGGAAACCAAGGTTACAATGTCGAGTAGCAGTATGCGTTGAAACTTTTGAGAAGGCTCCAGAATGTTATGGGCTTTCCGCACAATGGAAATGGCATTCAACAAATTTCTGTTTGCCTGATTTTGCCAAAACGCATACTTTCGGTAATTGAGAAGAGGGGCCAACCTGGAATCAACTCGGTGGATGTTGCTCTCCAGGTATGTATATGCCTTATCGTCAGTTAGTCGAATCTTGAGAGGAGTGCGGTCAGTATGGTAACGCTCTTCAAGGGCTTGCAAGCTTGATTCGTCAAGCAAGGTAATGCCCAGATTCGCTGCAACCCGCTTTTCGTAAGAAGACAGCTTTTTGGACAGAACTTCGTAGCCCCTGTCAGCTCGAAAATGATCCATCACTCCTCGTAGCCAAAAAGTTCTTCCAACAGGGCCCAACCGCCCTTTCAGCCGCCCTCCAGTGGTGCAGTCCGCGACTGCATAGCTGATAGTATAGTCGGCATCATACCTTATACCCAGGACATCAATGTCTGTGAGCTCTGCAAGCGAGGGCTGCTTACGCTGCCCCTGTCTCGAGGACTCACGGGTGCTCGCAAGCTTGACGTCTATCCGTGTATAGTAACCCAGCCGCCACAGAATTGCTTGCATTCGAAGTTTAAAGTTCAAGTCTTGATCGCCTATTGCCATTAGAAGCCCTCCCGAACTCCATCGATGATTCGGTCCAGCAGTGCAGTAAAGTCTGTCCGCGATAAGGACATTTCCTGTCTGCGTTCAGCCAATGCTGTCAACGGCTCATCATAGGTTCCCGAGAATAGAATAGCCCTCACGCGAGGGTCCAGACCTCGTTCAGTAATTGCTTCTCCCACAGTAAGCATGTCGCGTGCAAGCCGTAAGGCTTTCATATTCTCCTCGTTATCAATGACATGCAACCAATATCGGTTACTGTGCTCCGTATCCTGTGAAAATCGGGCGATGCCCTTTTCCCAGAGAATGAAGTATTGTTGCCGAATCTCGGAATGAGAGCCAAGTCTCTTTCTATCCTCAAGCGCATTTATAATCAACAAAGGATCTCGGATTCGTGTCACTTGCGCATAATGCTGTCCGTATCGAACGCAGGCTAGGATAGCCCTCGCTTTGTCAAGGATAGCCTTTTCTTGAGCAGTCAACACTATTCCACCACTATATGGCGTAAAGACAAAGTGCCTTTTCCCAGCTGTTGACGTAACAGATGGAGTAGGCAAAATTCCCCTGTCCATGGCTTCCAATATTATCAGGTCTTTGCGGCTAGGCCTGGGCTTTTTTAGATTGACCATTGGATAGCCTTGATAAGCTCTTACACTGGCTATGGCTTCAGCTATCTCTTCAGCAGGGTACCTGGTCAACATTTCAAACAATGCTTCTGGATTTTCATCCCAAAAGACAGGCGAGTATAACACATCTGTGTCATCAGTGGGAGATCTATAGCTCCTCAGGTAAGAGCCAGTTTCACCAAGCCTCTTTACGAGGTCAAAATCCTGACCGGTTATACTGTATGTAGAGCGAATCTCATCTTCCGGAACTGGGGATTTAGCCAAGTCATCAAGTAGTTGTACAGAGACTTGCTCTATCTCGCTGGGGTTGCTCGCCTGCCAAAATTCTCCCATCGGTTCATAGATGTTGGTAAAGTAAGGTACCCGATCGTAGATTTGATCACCTCTGCGCTGGATGAAACCGACTTCTTCAAGCACATCCAGCACACGTGGCAAAATCAGCGAATCAATTCCAAGGTGACCAGCCATTGCCTGCAGCACCTCATCGTTTTGAAGCACTTCTTTACCGCGGATATGTATAGCCAGGCGCTCGGCCATTCCCACTAGACGGGTCACATCGAGCTTGCCTGCGGCAAGCCCCCGCAGTCCAACTTTCTGCAGACACGTTTGAATGTCTTGAGCACGTAGGCCAATACTGGTATTCTCTATAGTCAAGTTGATCTCCTTACCCTTTAGCGTGCCGTACCACCAACCACGGCACCAGGCACTCCATCAGCGACAGCCCCCGGTGTAGGTAGACCCCACCAAAGTCGCCAGTGTAACGGCCCTTGACCAAGAAGCGGCCTTCGTGAGGCACGATCATACCCTGTTCCAGCAGCGCCCGTGCCTGCTTGCTATCGCTGACCGGTGCCGTACGCGCGCCCATCACGTCCTTCAGGTAGCCGTAGTAGGGCGGCGGCGTCGGCCAGGCCATTCCGGCTTTGAGGGCCAGGTAGCCGTGGTCGGACGAAATGACGATTTCGTCGTGGCCGCTGATGCGCTCCAGAATACCCAACAGCATGGCTTCGGTCTTTGAGTAGATCTCCGCTGGCGGGATGTGCTCTGTCTTGCCACTGTGGGCATGAGCCCAAAACCAGTCGGGATACGTGCCCCAGACGACGAGCCGCTCACGGCGTAACTCATCCAGCGGCGGCGCGTCGGCCCGCACGTAGACAAAGCGGGGATCGTTGACTGCCGATGGTGCACTTGTCCCAAAGTGGCGCTGGCAGAAGGCCTCTGTCTCGGCGGGGATTTCGCTGAAAGCGTAATCAAAGGCCAGTACCTCGTAGCCCTGCTCCGGTAGACGCTGACGGAGCAGAGAGGCTTCGCGCAGGCTGAGGCTGTCCATCAGCACCAGAGCGTGACGGGGCTGGGCCAGCAGTTCGGCCACCTGGCGGCTGCCCACCTGAGGCAAGAGCACACCAGTCAGAAACTCGCCGTAGACTTGCTCCATCGTCCAGGTGAGGTAGCGGGTTGTTTTCTCTCGCTCCTCGTAGTAGTCGTTGAGCAGATCATCGTCCACGCCAGCAGCATCCCACAGGTCCACCAGCCAGTGGAACAGGGTCGCCATTGGGTCATTAGTTCTCACTAAATCGGTGATGTGTGTTGCTGTAAGGTTGCTCATTTCTCTATTCTGCTTCTCTGCTCAAAGCGGACGATAGTCCGCGCTCTGGTTGCGGATTGTCATTTGCCGCGAGCGGTCTGTATTGCTCGAAGCGGACGATAGTCCGCGTTTGATCGTGGTGGACTGTCGTCCACCGGGAGCACTTTAAAATAGCA
>SOHZ01000626.1 GCA_004377365.1 Anaerolineales bacterium
CCAGCTTTATTTCAACCTGTTTTTCGCACCTTCTCGTTCTCAATTGCTCAAAGCCTCGCCTCGGGCCGTCTCTGATAATACCATGCTGGCCAAAGCCGCCCCGGGACGGGGTTCAGAGCACATAGAAGCGATGCGAACATTGGCCAGTTGCAACTGCGAACAACAAGTTTGAAAGAGGCGTTTGCCTCGCTTGTCCTTTTGTGATAGAATAATCAAAAGCCAAGTCCTCCAGTGGTGGAGAGGACAGAGGGTCTGGATATGGAGAGACGATGTTGGAATCGGGTGTGACGCCTTTAGCGCCGGTGCTCATTCTGATGCTGGGCACGGCTATCACCAAAATAGCGGCCAGGTTCAGGCCATCACGAGAGCAGGATGCCCTGGCTCTGCTGATGGCGGGAGTGGCTTTTGTCTCTACCCTGCTTTTGGCCTACCAACCTGCCTCGCAGGTCGTCGTCTCGCCCTGGCATCCGCCGACCCTCTTTGGAAGCCGGTTGGCTTATACCACTGAGGGACTGGCAGCTCCTTTTGCCTTGCTGACGAGCCTGGTCTGTCTGGCCGTTGCCATTTCCTTGTCAAAGTGGCGAAGGGAAACCAATGACAACGGTGAGGGCCCACGCTACCCGACGGTCTTTAGCGTCTCGGCTGCCGGGCTGAGCTTTATTTACTCGGCCAACCTGATCACCCTGTGCCTCAGTTGGGCCTTTCTGGATTTGAGTCTGCTGTTTCTCGTCGTCGGTCAGAAGCGCCATCAGGCGGCCTCTGGCGAGCAGCGGCGGGCTCTGACGATGAGTTCTCTGACTGGCCTGAGCCTGGTGGTTGCAGCTCTTCTTCTCGATGGCCACGGTCTCAGTCCGGTCCTTGTCCCCTCTCTCCTCCTGCTGGCGGCCTTGGTGCGCGTCAGTTTCTACCCGATGCATTTTTGGATGCTGACCGATGCGGATATGGATCCGCCAACCAGCACTTTGCTTCAGGTGATCTCCATCACCACCGGACTTTCCCTGCTGGCCAGGCTCCAAGGGTTCTCTCCCCAGGGGCTGCCCTATCAGAGCCAACTGGTGACCATCAGCAGCCTGGTCCTGTTGACCACGGCCCTGTCTGCCTGGGCAGAGCAGGACAGGCGTAGAGCGATCTCCTGCATGGCCATCAACCAGGTCGCCCTGGCCGTGTTGTCTGTCGCCGTTGCCAGCCCCCAAGCGAAATCCTCTCTCCTATGGTCGGCCAGCAGCCTGGCTTTGTGCCTCAGCCTCTTGAACTTGTGGCCGCCAGAGCCAGCGAGGGCGGGAAGACACGGCCTCTGGCTAAGGGTTCCGACGGGCCTGGCCATTGCTTCCCTGATGGGGTTGCCTTTCACCATGGGTTTCGTGGGGCGGACCGCTCTCTACGGCTCCCTCTTTGCCTTGGGCCAGCCGTATCTATGGGGCCTGAGTGTGGTGGCCGAGGCTGTTCTGTTTGCTGCCCTCTTTAGGATTGGGGCTGACCTTCCTCCAATCTCCAATCTCAATTCTCAATTCTCCCTATGGGTGCCTCACCTGGCGGGCGTGATCATTCTGGTAATCCCCCTGGTCTTGCTGGGGGTCCACCCCCCTCTGGTTAGCTTTCTTGCCGCTGATGTTGATCTGCCCGCTGCGGCTGAACTGATCGGCGGGGCCGACATTGCCCTGTGGGCCGTTCTGCTCCTGCCACTGGTGGGCGGGTATCTGCTTCACCGAGGGCAGAAAGCAACCCTGGAACGATCCGCCGCTTTCTGGAAGGGCTTCGGTGCCCTGCTGCGTCTGGATTGGCTCCACCGCTGGCTCTGGAAGGTTGGCTGGGGCATCGGTGCTGTTTTGCGCGGATTGGCCCGGGTCACTGAAGGGGAAGGATACCTGGGCTGGACTCTGCTGCTGGCCTTCATCGCCTTTCTGCTTTTATCGAGATAGCCGTTCAGACCTCCGAGGTTTGGCCGGAGATTCGGGCTGGTCAAAACAAGAGCATGAAGTGAGAGTTTGAGGAAAGCACATACCATTGAAACCTCGGAGGTCTTTTCCAATATGAATCGAGGAACACTA
>SOHZ01000671.1 GCA_004377365.1 Anaerolineales bacterium
GTTGGATGATTTTCATCTGCCCGTCTCCATACTCATCGGCCAGCATGTTGATGTACGGTATCTGCATGGCGCTTCTCGCCTTGTGGAACTCACAGTCAGGGTCTTGTATAACGTTGTTGATGATCAAATGGCGGATGCTGAGCCCATATCTTTCAAACTCCCCCACCAGCCTCTTAGCCTGGTAGACCCCCAAAGCCTCCGGGATGGTCACCAGGATAAACTGGGTGTTGGCCGGGTCCCTCATGAAATCCGTAACCTCTTTGGCCAGGGCCTTCCAGCTTTCTATCAGGTCGAGGAAGGGGGCTTTTTTTAGCTTGAAGGCATCACGGACCTCGAAATAGAACCTGGGAGCCATGCGCAGATGTTCGATGAACTTGTAGGGCAAGTCGAGAAGGCGCAGGGTATCGCCGGCAGGGGCTGTATCCCAAACGATCAGGTCGTATCGCCCATCTTTGACCCGCTCCAGGATATAGTCCAGCATGAACTCTTCCTGGATGCCGGGCGCTATGGCCACGTAATCTATGACCTCATCGTATTCCATGTCAATAAGGGTAGAAGCTGCTTCATAAATCTCCGGGCCAAACTTTTCCTTCCACCTCTTCATCACTTCGTCGGGGCTGATTTCCAGGGCGTAAAGGTTCTCGATGCCCTTCACCGGTTTCTCTGTAGGCCCCACTTCCATTTCAAATATATCGGAGAGGGAAGGGGTAAGATCGCTGGAGATGATCAAGGTTTTCCTGCCCAGCGAGGCATAGTGGAGGGCCGTGGTAGCCGAACAGGTCGTCTTGCCCACGCCCCCTTTCCCTCCGAACATGAGCACGCGCTTGTTCGTATGATCCAAGTCCGAAAGAGACATATAACCTCCTGGTCCTACCCGGCCGCGTACAACGGACTCATCATCCGCAGCTTCTCCACGATACCAGGCAGGGCGCTCATCACGTAGTCAACGTCAGCGTCAGTGTTCTCCCGTCCCAGGGTCAGGCGTAGGCTGCCGTGGGCAATCTCTGGTGGAATGCCCATAGCCGTCAACACGAAGGAAGGCTCCGCCTCGCCGGTCGTACAGGCCGAACCGCTGGAAGCACAGACGCCGACCAGGTCCAGATTGAGGAGTATCGCCTCGCCCTCGATGTACTTGAAGACGAAACTGGCATTGTTGGGCAAGCGGCCGGTGGGGTGACCGGTCAGTTGCACGTCAGGTATCTCGGCTGTGATCTCGTCAATGAGGCGATCGCGCAACGCGGCGATGCGCTGATTGTTGCTTCCCGCGTGATCGTAGGCCAGTCGCAGGGCCGTGGCCAGGCCGACGATGTAGGGCACGTTCTCAGTGCCGGCCCGCCGGTTGCGCTCGTGGCCGCCCCCTGTCTGGGTAGGCAGGAGCGGTGTACCGTTGCGCACGTAAAGCACCCCCACACCCTTGGGGCCGTAGAACTTGTGGGCTGAGAGGGAGAGAAGATCAACGTTCAGTTTGTCCACGTTGAGATCGAGGGTGCCGCCAGCCTGCACGGCGTCCGTGTGGAAGGGGATGCCCTTCTCCCTGGCGATCTTCCCGATCTCAGCGATGGGCTCAATGGTGCCCACCTCGTTGTTGGCGTACATGATGCTGATGAGCACGGTATCGCCACGGATGGCCCGGCCCACCTCGTTGGGGTCCACCACGCCGTGCTGGTCCACCAGCACATAGGTCACCTCGAAGCCAAAGTGTTTCTCCAGTTGCTCGCAGGTGTGGCCGACAGCGTGATGCTCGATGGGGCTGGTGATGATATGATTGCCTTTGCCTGCCTCCCGTTGGGCCAGGCTCACTCCCCTGAGAGCCAGGTTGTCGCTCTCCGAGCCGCAACTGGTGAAGATGATCTCTTCGGGTTTGCAGCCCAGGATGTCGGCCACCGTGCGGCGGGCCTCGTCCATGGCCTTGTGGGCCTCACGCCCCAGGCTATAGATGCTGGAGGCATTGCCATAGTGCTCGGTGAAATAGGGTAGCATGGCCTCCACCACCCTGGGATCAACGGCGGTGGTGGCGGCATGATCCAGGTATATGGTTCTTGT
>SOHZ01000408.1 GCA_004377365.1 Anaerolineales bacterium
CTAGTGGGTACTTTGGTCTAGCTGCACCTTGATGTGATGATAAGTCACTCAGGGGTTGAGCGGCGTCACGGCCACCTTCACCATCACGGCGCAGAACACCGGGAACGTGGACCTGAGCAACGTGACCGTGGCGGATGTTCCGCCCTGCGATACGCTGACGGGTCCGACGGGAGATACTGACGGCGACAACGAGCTCGATACCACAGAGACGTGGAGCTGGACCTGCACGGTGACCAACGTGACGGCCGACTTCACCAACACGGCTGTAGTTAGCGGCATTAGCCCGCTCGGCACGACGGTCACCGACACCGACCAGGCGGTGGTGGTCGTGACTCCCAAAACGACTCCTACTGACGGTGACGGTGACGATGGCGATGATAACGATGACGAGCCGCCGGTGGTATCAGCGCCGACTCCGACTCCGACTAGTGCTCCCCCTTCTCCGGTTCCGCCTATTGCCGAGGTCGAATACCTGCCGGAAACCGGTGCGGGTCAGGTCAGTTCGTGGCTGATACGGGTCGTCGGGTTGGTGCTTGGTGTGGTGGTTGTTGGTGCTAGCCTTGGCGTGTGGCTTGTGCGGCGCTGGCGGGAGTAGCCAAGAATCTTCAACATTACCTACTTAGCCTACATTTCGCACCTTAAGAATTGAATAGAGAGCGAAACTGGTGGAATCGCCCCTTTTGTGGCAAAGTATAGGGTGTGAAAACCATACTTAGCCGGAGCGATTCCCGATGCATTTTGCCACAAAATCCCGACGAACGCAAATTCTGATCTGGCTCACTTGGGCCATAGCCTGCCTGGTTTTCATGGTTGTGCCAGAACAGGCTGTAGTGATAGAGGAAGCAGTGGCTGGCCCGCCCGCGCTAGCGGGTGTAGTCACTCATGACTCACGAAATGGCTCTCTTTTCCCCTGGCAGCCCAGGCACCGTTGGCGCAAGTGGTGAGGCACAGCCAGGGGGGAGTTGGGTTGTCCAGGTGCCGATGGGGGCGATGGAGAGGTAGACGGACTGAAGAATTGACGATTCGACCAATAGAGGAGGAAATATTTATGAGAAAAGTCATCGAATTGAGCGCTTTCGTTTTCTTGCTTATTGGCACCCTTGGCCTCTTGATGAATGAGTTTGTGTTCGATTGGGGGAGGCCTGCCACGTTAATATTCGCTGCTGCCAATGTGATGGGACTTTTAGCTTTAGGTTTTGCATACTGGGGTATGAAACAAGACGCGTAGCGCGTAAATTTCAAGCCGTACCTCTCCCTATCCTGCTCCCCCTTGTGGGGGCATTTGTAGCGTTGCTGCTGCGGAAGCGACGGCCGTTGCAGGCTGCCTGGATGCTGGGCACGATGCTCGTCTCGTTGGCGGCCTTGTGGCTCCTGTGGACGGTGTAGCGGGGCGAGGAGCCGCTGGTGTGGCGGCCTAACCAGCGGTTGCACCCGACTTGGCTAATCTCGGCGCTTTTCAACTGCTCCACGCGCTTTGGGGTTTGTTGGCTGGCGAAGGTGGTTTCCCGCATCCGCCAAGCGGGTGAACCGCGGTCCGTTAGGCACTGCTCGCTGTTTTACAGAATAGGAGAAGATTATGAAGCGTACTGCATGGGCAATGCTGGCCATGAGTATCTCGTTTCTGCTGGGAACGATCATCGCTGTGGGATCCTTGGTGTCGATGGGGGGAAGGCTGGATACAGCACGCCTTACAGCCGCACCGCTCAGTGTGCCCACTGTCTTGGTCAGTTGTTTAGACCCCCTTGCGATTCTGCTGGAGATTGTGGCCATCGTTCTCATTGTGATGGATAGCAAACAAGTGGGGAACCCCCATCATCGTCTAGCGTGGACGGCCGCCATCTTCTTTGCCATCTGGGGCGTGCTGAACTTGGGTGTCTTCCTACCGCTCTCATTTGTGGGCATGCGGCGTGGCTCGTTGGTATTGGTCAAGATAGGACAGATGGTGAAGGCAGGGGCAGCACTGCTGCAATATGCAATCCCTTTTCTATTGGTCTATGGTCTGAGCCGTAAGGCACCGCGAGTGTTGCTCTGGTTGGCCCTGATCCTGACGGTAGTAGGGAACTTTGGTGTGGTTGTGCTCCCGATTACGGGCATAGAGTTGGAGGCAATCGAGGCGGCCGGGCAAGAGCTGTATACGCCTCAGTTCAGCGTGGATTACACAAGTGGGTTGTATCCAATTCTGTTGGGAATGGGGTATACAGGTGGCGCGCTCTACATGATCTCGTATGGGTTTCTGGCAGTACGCTTCTTCAGAGGAGATCGGTCTGGGTAAGAGTTGTGCTTGTAACATAGAGCGCAGTGCCTAACAACGGCTTGCACCCGACGCGGCTATCGCCGCAGCATTTGGTGGTGAAATGCGCTTTGGAGGTAGTCTTTTGGCGAAGGTGCTTTCCACGCACCCGCCGCGCGGGTTACGCCCAGACCGTTATACTGCTACCATGCGCTCTGAGTGGGACGGGCAGAAGAACAAGACAAACATCCGCAAACACGGGTTTGGATTTCGCTGAGGCTTGGGAAATCTTTATTGACCTCTGGACATCCATTGCAAGACCCGTACGGCGGGTGAGTAAAATTCAGGGGGATGAATATGGAAACAATTACCTACTCGCAAGTTCAGGAATTGGTCATGCGGTTGCCTGTCAAAAAGCTGCCAATCGCATACCGTCTGTTAGCTGATTTAAGTGTGAGTGATACGGACTCGCCTTCACTTCAAGAGGGTTTCATGCTGTTGCCCGTAGCAGAGCGCCGACGCCTCATGGCCGAACAGGCTAAACAAATGATGGCGTATTACGAGCAAACGGCTTCAGAACGTCAAGCATGGCAGGCAGGGGATTTTGTCGAATATTAGCCGCGGAGAGATTTGGTTGGTCACTCTTGGCCCAACTGTCGGTGCAGAGATTCGGAAG
This sequence comes from Anaerolineales bacterium, assembly GCA_004377365.1. GTDB lineage: Bacteria > Chloroflexota > Anaerolineae > E26-bin7 > E26-bin7 > E26-bin7. The sequence continues at coordinate 2,907 of SOHZ01000408.1, forward strand.
ACTCGCCCAGTCGTTGTCGTCAGTTCGGATGCAGTTGGTGAGCTACCAATCAAGCTAGTTGCGCCACTGACCGAGTGGAAAGACTACTTCATGCAGAATGTCTGGCACGTGAAAGTCACGCCAGACAGCAAGAATGGATTGACAAAGACTTCAGCGGTGGACACGCTGCAACTACGTGGTGTGGATACACAACGATTCGTCCAGAAACTGGGAAGCGTGTCCCCCGCAGTCATGCGGTCAATCGCTGCGGCAATTGCAGCGGTTATCGAGTACGAGTATTAGCCTAGCACTAGATAAGCGGCCCGATGGTTCGCCTACTCCCAAAGTGCTGGACGGTCTTGCTAGCCAAATCAGCCGTAGATGGCTAGATATGAAGAAGCAGACTTCTGAAAAAGTTGATATAGAGAATGACGACATGCGCCCTGAATATGATTTTACGAGTATGGCTGGTGGTGTTCGAGGTAAGTATTACAAAGCCTATCGTGCGGGGCATACGGTCAAGATTCACAAAGCTGATGGAACCACCACTGTGCAGTATTTCACACTCGAAGAAGGCGCAGTGATGTTGGAGCCAGATGTGCGGGAGTATTTTTCCTGATTCGGAAGCTGTGAACCAAGCTTTGCGTTCACTGATTAGACTTATACCCCAAAAACATGAAGCAGCTATTGAGATGAAGTGAGGATTGAGGACGCCTCTTTGCCAAAGTCGAACTGGCTTGGAGGTGAAGGTTGGCGTCTAAACTGCGGATGTCCATCAGGGCTGCTGGCTTGTTTTTGCTGGTCTGGTGCGGTACAAATCGTGCAGCCTGGCGGTCTGGTTGGCACCGGCGTGGCCCGCATAACACGCGCTGCAGCCGACCGCGCTCCGCGCGCGCAAATCGGCGGCTCTACGCGCTTTCAGTTGGTCCTACGGCGAAGGTGCTTTCCCGCACCCGCGCGGCGGCTGACGCTCACCGTTAGGCGGCCCAGGAATTGGCATACAATGTCACTAAACGTTCCCACGAGGTAAAGTCTTGCCAGAGCTTACTCGCTTCTTTGGTATCATCATTCGCATGTACGTGGAGCCGGGGGTTCCGCATCATCATCCTCACTTTCATGCCTACTATCAGAATCACGCCGCTGTATACGGCATTGATCCCATTGAGATGATAAGCGGCACGCTACCTCGCAGGCAGCAGCGTCTTGTAGAAGCGTGGGCGGAACTACATCAGGGTGAACTGCTGGAGAACTGGGCGCGGCTACAGTCTGGACAATTGCCTTTCAAGATTGCGCCTCTTCGGTGAAGGGAGAGCACAATGCCTCATCCAATCTATCGGGTTGTTGATTTTGAAATCGTTGGTCCATACACACTGCAGATAGAGTTTGACGACGGGACGGAGCAAGTCATTGACTTTCGGCCTGTGTTAGAAGGCGGATTGTATGGGCCATTGCAGGAAGAGAGGATGTTCAATCAAGTCGAGATAGACCCGGAAGTGCACATACTGGTGTGGCCGAATGGGGCTGACTTTGATCCAGAAACTCTGCATGATTGGCCGAAATATGTGGAAGACATGAAGCGAATGGCGAAGCGGTGGGCCACGACAAAGGTAAAGGTTGCATAGGCGGGGGACCGGCTAACACCCGCTGCACCCGACGCCTCGGATCGAGGCTCCAAGCAACGTTCTGAGCAAGACGAACGTTGACCTGTCATCGCCGCCGCGCGGGTAAGCTATACCGTTAGGTTTTTGATGGCCCGCAGGATTTCAAAATCAAGAGGAGTATGAGATTGGAATGGATTGAGCATGTTCTCAGCAATCCTATCCGCACGAGGTCCAAGCCAATGGGCGTATTCGCCGTTGGGCATTCACCCCAGAACTTGACAAGTATCTCCCGGTTGTCACCGAACCGGACGGGGAAACGGTACATAACGCTTTTCCAGACCGTGGCTTTAGGCCCTGAAGCGCAGGAGACAAGGTCATGATCTTTCAATACTATCCAGATACGGACATGCTTTACATCGAACTTGCCGCCGGGGTGAGCAGAGTCCGAAGAAGTCGCGCCCGGCATCGTGCTCGACTTTGACGAACGCAACCAAGTCATCGGCATTGAGATCGAGGACGCCAGTACATTCATTGATCTATCACGCCTGGAAGTTTCGGCTCTACCTATTGCTGACCTGATCCTCAGCGAGAGAGCACCTGTAAGAGCGTAACGCAGTCAGTATGGGCATCAAGCAGTGGCCTAACCCGCTGTAGCTGACCGTGCTCCGCAATAGTGGTGCAACAGTGTAACCAAGTGATGAATGAAAGGAGAGGATAGATGCCTGTAACAGTAGAAATCCCTACAGAAAAATGGTCGGGTTCGGTGCGAGAGGTCACCCTGGGAGCGACAGCCGATCAAGGAGGCACGCGCACCAGTACCATCACTGTAGGCGGCGAGACCACTCTGCCCTTCCTCCACTTTGAGGGAGAGATGCCCAAACCCCCAGTGGTTGGTATTGAGATACAGGACTACGAGCCTCTGGATTGGTCTCCTCTGCTCTTGGAGGTCTGGGGGGATGTGGTCAAAGACCCGGCCGCCTGGGCCAAAGAGGCCGAGGCCAAAGGGGCTGATCTCATCATGCTGAGACTGAAGGGCTCTGACAATGAAGGCAATGAGACCACCGCCGAGCAAGCGGCTGAGACGGTCAAGAAGGTCCTCGGGGCCACGGGGCTGCCCCTCGTTGTCCGCGGGCCGGGTCAGGCTGAGCAGGACAACGAACTCCTGGTCGCCGTGGCCGAGGCCGCCAGGGGCGAGCGCATTGCCCTGGGCCTCTGCGAGGAGAAGAACTATGCGACCATCGTGGCCGCAGCCCAGGCCCATAACCAGTTGGTCATCTCCAGCACCCCCATGGACGTCAACCTGTCCAAACAGCTCGTCATCCTCATAAAAGATATAGGGCTTCCCCTGGACCGCATCCTCATGGACCCCACCACTGGAGCTCTGGGCTACGGGATCGAATACGGCTACTCGGTCATGGAACGCCTGCGTCTGGCCGCTTTCCAGGGCGACGGCATGACCCAACAGCCTATGATTTGCTTCGTAGGTGAGGAATGTTGGCGGCAGAAAGAGTCCAAAGTCGGTGAGGGAGTGCCTGAGGAGTGGGGGGACTGGCAAAAGCGAGCCATAACCTGGGAAACTGTAACCGCTACCTCTCTTATCCATTCCGGGGCGGACATTGTTACCCTCCGCCACCCCGAGTCCGTCAAGAATGTCAAGGCGACGATTCAAAAGTTAGTGAGTTAATAGGGCGTGGAGGATGGAGAATAGAGAATGGAGAATGGGAGAATGGA
>SOHZ01000393.1 GCA_004377365.1 Anaerolineales bacterium
CTGAAAGACAGGTGCGCCGCCCTTCTTAAGTGCGTCGCACCTCGGGTCATCCATTAGATCTCTGGAACCATCGCTAGTGAATATCGCACAGTTAATGCTTGCCCGATGAACTGAACATTCAATTCGTAAATACCTTCCATCACTGAGATCAGGCTCAAGGCCAAGGGCGACATCCCCATATTCTCCTTCAACAGCCTCGCTACTCAAGAGCAGCTTCGCTTCAACGAACTCAAGTTGATCCAACTTCAAAGATCTGGACCTGATCGGTATAATATGGGCAGCTTCATCACCCAGTGAAGGCCAATGCGTAAGAACCATTACCCCATTCTGTTGCCCAATGCGGCCAGGAGGGGATGGCTGGGCTTCCCACAGTCCCGTATTTATTCCCCCATCAAACGCCGGATTATTGAAGTTATCATACACGGTCGTGTCGGCATCAATCGTTGCCGTAGGAGTTGGCGTAGGCCGGAGTGTGGGCGTGGGAGGCGCCAACTCGGGTATCTCGCCCTCGGTGGCCCATAGGGCGCGCTCCTCGTCGCTCATCGGTTCCGGTGGTAATTGCGCAATTACGCTTACGCTAAGAGTTATTCCACCTTGGTTGTCGTGATAGCACCCCTGGCAATCATCTGCAACAATCACAACATAGTCGCCTTGTGCCAGTGGAATATCAACAAAAGCTCCCACTCCCTCATTTTCTGCTTGGGCAGCGGTTTCAACAGGGCGATTGATCCCAACATAGTAGTCCCAATTGATTGGATTAGGTCGCAAGCCAGTTGGATCGGGTCCTCGGAAGTCTATGTCCCTATTTTTGTAAATCACCAAAAAGGATGTCCACGTATCACAATAGGGATTTGTTGGATCCGCTCCTGGAGGACAATTCTGTATGGCACCAGATAGGATTATGAATCTATGAATGCCTGAGATTTCTGCTACAAACCGTGTCCCCTCAGCGGCAGACGGAATGAATATGCTGATAGGCGTAGTGGTCGGATACGGAGTCGGCGTAGTTGTCGCGGTAGGCGTGCCAGTGGGTGCTGATGTTGGTGTCGGGGTAATCGTTGCCGTCGGCGTCGCTGTTGACATCGGCGTATCTGTTGGCTCAGGTGTCTCTGTTGGTGTTGGCATGGCGGTGGGCAGCGGTGTGTTTGTCGGTGGGATTGGCGTGTTGGTCGGCGTGCTACTCGGTGGGACCGAGGTTGCCGTAGGTGGTATAGGTGTTGGTGTATGCGTCAAGACCTCAGGTGTTGCGGTAGCACCGCAGGCAGTAGCGAGCAGTGTCATAACAATAACACCGGGTAGTAAGGGCAGCTTGTTCATCATTTCCTCCTTACTCTTTCATTAATGAATGTACTCTGGGATATCGGTGTCAACAAATGGAGATCTCGAATCCCTTTTCATCCCCACTCCCTTTCAGGAGCGCTTGCGTCATCAAGCGTCTATCCAGAAACAGGGCTCAACCTGAAGTCAATGCCGGGCGTATCGTTGGGAGCATTGACTATGACTTCTGTAGCTGATGCTTCCTCAGGGGCGTTGTCGTAGTATTCCGGAACGTGGTCTGACACGGTGGCCTGAACTTTGTAGGTGCCCGAGGGGAGGCCCTCGATGGTGTAACTGCCGTCAGGACCGGTGTTAGCGCCGTTACCAGGGTGGTCACCTGTGATGGGGAAGGCATATACGCCGGCCCCGGCGATGGGGGTGATGCCATCTTCTTCGTAAACGTATCCCGATATGCTGCCAGCCTTTGCCAGATAGAAATCTATACCTGAAGTTTCGTAAGGAGCCACAACCTGGATCAGATCAGCGTTATTCATATCGTAGTGGTTTTCGTACCATTCATTAACATATTTTTCCCCTATATCTTCTGCATTGGTTCCAATTAGATAACTGCCCGTCCCCAGCCATCCAGAGTAGCTTCCATCGTACTCGGTCGTGTCACCAAACCACACAACAAATTCCTTGGTTGAAAGCCACGCTCCAACGGCAACCCCACTTATGGGAGTCACTCCATCCTCCTCATAAACATGACCAGTGATCGATCCAGCGGCATCCAGGGTAAAATTGATGCCGGACGTATCACTGCCTTCCCTGACAGTTACCATATCGGCAGCAACTCGAACGTACTTGGAATCATAGTATTCAGCAGCGAAACCCGGTTTATTACAGGTGTGTACCCTATAGTCCCAGGCAGGCAGATCAGTTATGACATAGCTGCCATCGGCTTGGGTACGAGTGTCACCACCAACCCATTCTCCGCTCGTCAATTCACCGCTTGCCAGTACTTCAACTCCCTGAACAGGGGTAACCCCATCGTTCTCATACACGAAACCAGATATCGAACCTCCGCGACTCAGACTGAATTTGATATTGGGGGTATCTTTAGGTGGGGTGACCACCACATCTGTGGCATCATCCCAATCGCCGACATTGTCATAGTACTCAACTATCCAACCTTGGACTTCGGCTCTTACTCTATACTCTCCCAAAGCCAGCCCTTCGATAGTGTAACTTCCGTCTGAGGCCGTGCTCGCTCTAAATCCATCATCGTGTTTATCGCCGCTGGGCCGTACATCCACTTCCACCCCGTGAATTGGCGTGATTCCATCGCTTTGATAAGCGTACCCAGATATGGAACCGCCCTCGGTAAGGTCGAAGTCAATGCCGGGTGTCTCGTGGGGCGAAGTGACGTGTACAATTTTTGCCTCACTAGATGGGGTTACGTTGTCGTAGTATTCCCTGGCATAGCCAAGGGCGATGACCCGCACTACGTAGTCGCCCGTAGGAAGGCCGAAGAGGGCATAACTGCCGTCAGAAGCTGTAATAGCTGAGTAGTCCCAATCATCCAGCCCGCCCAGCCTTGCTGGCGCTGCTTCTACCATTGCCCCAGCTATGCCCTGACCTGTCGCCGCGTCTGTCACCCGGCCGGAGAGGGAGAGGGTAGGAGTAGGCATCGAGGGGGCGGTGACCTCGGCCGCAGCTTGGTTTAGGTTGAAGTCATCGAGATTCCATGTCCTGAAGTTGTCGAACTCACACACCGCACCTGAGTTGGCAGCGAGATGCTGTCTGGAGAAAACCACCGGTCCAGTCGGGTCAACGACTGCATATGCCAGTTCCCCATTGACAAACGCCGCCAACCGATCACCGTACACGATGATGGTTGCATTGTTGAACTCCGAGAAATCGGCAATGCTTGGACGGCTACTGGCAATAGTGTCAAACGTCTGATTGACGTCTCGGACTAGGTAGGCTTGATTAGCTGCGCTAAAGGTGAACAGATACCGCTTTCCATAGTCGGGGTCTCCTGCGCGCTGCTGGACTTCAAACGAACAATTACTGTTAAGGGTATTAGTGTCTGCGATACGGAGATCTACTGATGCCGCCAGCTTTTGGGTCTTAAATGCATCAAGCATCGCTGCCTGCCAGTTATCCTCGTTGTCAGGGGAACGGGGTATGGAAGGAACGACTAATAATCCACCGATAAACTGCGGAGTGAGATTCACTATCCAGTTACCGCCTATGTCAAAGCTGTCCTCGAATGCCGGCGGCTGATCTTCAATTAAGTCCAAAACCTCGTACGCGAATTGCACGGCCGGGTTTGTCGGGGTTGGTGTTGGCGGCGTATCGAACGGTGTAGGAGTTGGGGAAAGGCGTGTGCCAACTGATCGGATGGGCGTCGGCAAAAGTGTAGCCTGGGCCGCCCCCGTCGGCGTGAGTGTGGCCTTGGTTGTTGGGGTGGTCGTTACCGAAAGTATGACCTTGGCTGTTGGCGTGGCCGTTGCCGCCAACATCGCCTCGCTCGTCGGCGTCTCCACCAGTGCGACGGCCGGTGTGGGGGCGACTGCCTCCGTGCTGACCGGCACCACCTCCACCCGCCCACCAACTACCTGCACGCGGTACTGAATGCGGCCCAGGGCAAAGAACATGCCCCCGATGACCAGCAACGCCAGCGCAGCGATCACCACACCCAGGGCTGTGGTTCGCACGTCCCATGGCCAGCCAAACTTGCGCGCCGGTGCAGCAGACACAGGCGGGGCAACCTCCCGCCCAACCTGGGCCGCAGCGGGCGCAGCAGCAGTGGCCGCCCGCACTGCCAGGTCCAACGCCTCCACCATCTCCCGCACCGTCGGGAAACGGTCATCAGGGTTCTTGGCCAGCGCCTTCAGAATCACCCGCTCCACCTCCTCTGACAGGTCGGGCACGATCTGGCGCGGCAGGGGCAGCGGCTCGGTGATGTGCTTGATCACCACCGCCATCGGCGTCTCTGCCTGGTAGGGCACCTGGCCGGTCACCATCTCGTACAACATCACCCCCAGCGAGTACACGTCCGAGCGGTGATCTATCTTGAGGCCCTGCCCCTGTTCAGGGGCCATATAGGCCGGGGTGCCCACCCCAACCCCCGTGGCCGTCAGTTGCTCGGAGCTCTCCATGATGCGCGCCAGACCAAAGTCGGTCAGGTAGGCGTCGCCCTGGGAATCAATGAGCACGTTCGAGGGCTTTACGTCGCGGTGGATCACCCCCAGCCGGTGGGCATAGTCCAGCGCCGCACCCACCTGGGCCATGATGCGGTAGATGGCGGGTAGGTCCAACTGACCAGCAGCCAATCGGTCCTTGAGTGTCCCCGCCTCCACGTAGCGCATCACCAGGTAGGTGAGACCCTCCTGCTCGTCGTAGTCGTGGACGGGCAGGATGTGCTTGTGCTCCAGTTTGGCCACTACTTCGGCCTCGCGCTTAAAGCGTTTGAGGAAAGCAGGGTCACGGGAGAAGACGGCGGGCAGCACTTTGATGGCCACGTAACGGTCCATCGAGGGCTGATAGGCTTTGTACACCGTGGCCATCCCGCCGATACCGATTTGTTCGATGATGCGGTATGGTCCTAGAGTCTGGCCTATTAGATTGCTCATTTCAACACCTCCTGAGCCTGCTACTCTGTCCTGGCAAAGTCTCCGAAACGCTCGCCAGGGTGAAAGTTTACCTGCCTATATTGTACCACATCAACATCACAACAATGTATCGGCAATGTAACAAAATTGTAAACATTGGGCGCACATGGAAACTGGGGGAGAGTCGAGAGAAGGATCAAGTCCAGCGCCGGCCGAGTAGGAGCGGAGCGACGTATCGAGGCCAAGCAGGTTGCCTGCAGCGTCGCTCGCTTGATTTCGATACGCCTTGCTACTCAATCGGCGCTCGCTCCCTCACCATTTGGATACGCCTGTAACATTTGTCACAGCGACTCTCTCCTTGTTTCTCACGCGCAAGGCAGACGAAAAGAGAACGTCGTCCCCTCGCTTGGCGCACTCTGCACAGAAATCGTTGCGCCGTGCTGCTCCAGGATGGTCTTGACGATGGTCAGCCCCAGGCCGGTGCCCAGAGAGACGCGGATAGCCGCCGAACTCCCCCGGAACATCGGCTCGAAGATGTGAGGCAGGTCATCGGTGGCAATGCCAGGGCCGGTGTCGGTCACCTCGACCCGCACGACGTTGCCCTCGTGATACAGGCGGATGGCGGCCGTGGCTCCTCCGGAGGAGTATTTGATGGCGTTGTCCAGCAGGTTGATGAACACTTGTTGCAAGCGGTCGGGATCAGCCAGAACACGGGGCAATCCGGGGGGCGCTTGCAGCAGCAGAGTCACCTGCGCCCGCTCCGCCGCTTCCCACAGGGCAGAGATGGCTTCTTCGGCGATGGCTTGCACTTTGACCAGGCGCATCTGGAGGGGGAGGTTTCCAGGCGGGAAAGGCTCAGCAGGTCGTCCACCAGGCGGGCCAGGCGCTCCACCTCGCCAGAGATGAACCGCTGCGAGCGCCGCCACAGGGCTTCTTCCTCGATACTACAACTACCCAGGATGTCCACATGGCCCATGATGGCCGTGAGCGGGGTGCGCAGTTCGTGGGAGACGGTGCTGATCAGACGGAGGTAGCTCATCTCGCGCAACTCAACCGGGTCGCTGACCAACACCAGCGCGTTTCTCGCCGGGCCTGCCGCACCCAGGGCGGTGACAGTCACTCGCAGCCGGCGCTGCGCATCGTCGGGGGCCGGGATCTCGGTGGTCTCTGATACGTCGAAGGTAAGCACCCGCTGCATCAGGGTGTGCAGGGTGAGGGGCAGTTCCAGATCGCGCCCGCTCAGGCCCAGCAGGCGGGTTGCCTCGGTGTTGTGCACTATCACCCGCCCGTCTGGGTCGGCGATGAGCGCGGCCATGGGCAGAGAATTCAGCAGGTCAAGCAGCCAGGGAGGTGTATATAGTGCAGCGGAGGCCCTGCGCTGCCAGTAACGCCAGGTGAGGAGCACGGCCAGGCCGACGAGCAGCACCACGGCGAGCAAAACGGCCAGGGCAATCCAGCCAAGCGAGATACTGACCACGGGTTCCTGCCATAGGGTAGGTGTGACCATGCCCCTCTCCTATCGTTACTACTTTGACAAATGTCATATTTCGACCAGGACAAGTGTCATTGCGAGGAGCCCTTCGACAGGCTCAGGATAAACTCCGCGACGAAGCAATCTCAGTCAAGCCAGGTTGAGATTGCTTCGCTCCCTTCGGTCGCTCGCAATGACAGAATGACATTGTCGTACTATCCAGAATAGACGTCCTCTCTGGCGAACTTGTAGCCAATGCTGCGCACCGTCAGCAGATAACGCGGGTGGTGTGGGTCCTCCTCCAGCTTGCGGCGCAGGCGCTGGACGTGCACGTCCACCGTGCGCGAATCGCCCAGGTAATCGTAACCCCACACTTTCTCCAGCAGAGTCTCCCGTCCGAACACCCGCCCCGGGTGTTCGGCCAAAAACACCAGCAGGTCAAATTCCTTGGGGGTCAGGTCCACCGGCTGGCCTCCCACCGTGACCGTCCGCCCTGTCAGATCAATCTCCAGCCGGCCGACGCGCAGGCGCTCGGGTTCCCCCGTCGTTGCACGGCTGTAGGCCAGGCGCAGGACAGCGCACACACGGGCGATCAACTCGCGGGTATTGAAGGGCTTGGTGATATAGTCGTCCGCGCCCAGTTCCAGGCCCACCACCTTGTCCACGTCCTCGTCGCGCGCGGTGAGCATGATAATAGGCACGTAGGTCGGCATCCGGCGAACTGCGCGACAGACCTCCAGACCGTCCACGCCGCCGGGCAGCATGAGGTCCAGTATGATCAGATCGGGCAGGGCCCGGTTCACACAGGTCAACGCCTGCCGGCCGTCTTCGACCACCTCGACGGCGAACCCCTCGCGCTCCAGCGCCGTCTGCACGAAGGCAGCAATGGCCGCCTCGTCTTCCACGAGCAGGATAGTACCTTGCATCTGCGCTCACACCTGTTCAAAGGCTTACGTTACAACTCCATCATATCCCAAATCAAGCCTGTTGCAAGGGGTTGACTTTCGTTGGCAAGGTGGTAAAATAGAGAACAAGCTATTTGAGGAGGAAATCATAGACAAAGGTGCTGGAAGCCCTTACTGGCATCGCTATTTGGTCACAGACCCAGCCCTGGTAGCAAAGGTCATCAGGGAAGAACACATCGCCTCCAGGGGGTTGCGTCTGCATCTGGATGTATACCAGCGAGAGGATGACGCCCCCACTATCCTTTTCATCCCCGGCACGGGGGCCCACGCCCGCTGCTACGCCGAGTTCCTATTCCAACTGCACAGACAGGGTTTTCGGGTGGTAGGCATTGACTTGCAAGGACACGGGCTGAGTGAGGGGATGCGGGGCAGCTTCACCATAGAGGAGTTGGTGGAGAACATCTACGACGTGACCACCTGGGCTGTCGAGCGCTATGGTGGGAGGGTGGGCATCAGCGGCAGCAGCCTGGGGGGCGTTCTGGCCTTCTACGCCGTGGCCAACGACCCTCGCCTGGGGAGCGCCGTCTGCCACAACGTGGCTGTCCTATCTGAGCCGGATTGCCTGCGGCTCACCCGCGCCCCCAATCTGCTGCGGACGATACTGCCTCTGGGCCATCTGGCAGCGTGGCTGTTGCCAGAACTGCGGCTCACGATCTGGCTGTATCTGGACCCCCAGACTATCACCGATGAGCCGCGGATACTGGAGACCTTCGTAGATGACCCCCTGACTTTGCAGGCTCTACCCCTGTGCTCCATTGTCAGCCAAAGCCAGGCCGCACCAGCCAGGCCCATCGAGCAGATAGAGACACCCATCATGGTCTTGCACGCCGAGGGGGACCGCATTTTCCCCCTGGACTACTGCCGGGCCATTTACGACCGCCTGACCTGCCCCAAGAGGTTCAAGTTGATCCCCGGAGCCGACCATCTCGTCTTCGCCCCACCCTATCTGGCCCGCTCGTTGCCGCCGCTGGCCGATTGGTTCAGGGAGACATTGGGATAGCAACGGCTATTGATAAACCAGAAAACCCGGTTTATAACACGGTCGAATGATTTCACCATTGGGTGGGTGCATATAGACTTCACCGGCCTCTGTGCCCAGTGCAGGGCCAAGGAATAGCCCAGGCAAAGCTCCCTCAACTGGGAGCTTTTCTTTTGCTTGCAATGCTGCTCATCTGCACCAGAAGCGATAATCCGCAGCCATTTGCCAGAAAACCCAGAACGTGGTATACTAGATTATGTTAGGTCACTATAATCGCTTGCGGTGCATGAACCTGGTTCGCAGTGACAGCAGTGACACACGACGCTGATAGGGCCTGTACCGTCTACACCGCAACAGTGGTGCAATAGTGGTGGAAAGTGGAGTTAATGCCCATTTGGGGGAAAGGGAAGCGAAAAAAGGCTAAAGAGCTCGAAAGGCTTGCTCGAGCTTTGGAGGAAGGTGAGGCCAAGACCCGCTGGGAGGCGGCTGAGACCCTGGGTAGAGTCGCTGGTGCGAAAGCGGGCCCGGCTCTGGTGAAAGCTTTGGGCGACGAGCATCCCTTCGTCCGCTGGAAGGCGGGAAAGGCTCTGGTCAACCTGGGGGCAAAAAGGGCACTGGATGTCCTCCTGGAAGCGCTGGAGAGCGATGACCCACTGCGCCAGGCCAGCGCGGCGGATGCCCTGGGCCAGTTGGGCGACGAACGGGCAGTGGATCCCCTCTGCCAGGCACTGACGAGCGAGAGCGAATGGGTGCGTTGGAGTGTGGCCGAGGCTCTGGGCAAAGTCGGTGATCGGCAGGTGGTGCCTCATCTCATCCAGGCTTTGGGGGACGAGGTGGCCTGGGTGCGGCGAGGTGCAGCCGAGGCTCTGGGCAAGATCGGCGATCCCCAGGCGACCTCCTCTTTGGCCCAGAGGCTGAACGATGAGAGTGCGCTGGTGCGCCGTAGCGCGGCCAGGGCTCTAGGGCTAGTCAGTGAGTCCAGTGCCATCCCTGCCCTTCGTCAGGCCCTGGGCGATGAAGATGCCCAGGTGCGTTGGCAGGCCGCCTGGGCTCTGGGTCAGGCGGGCGATGAGCAAGACGTGCCCTTCCTGGAGAAACTCTTGAATGATGAGGATGCTACGTTTCTTAGGCCGGTCCGGGAGGCAGCCCAGCGTTCCATTGACCGCATAAAGCGCCGCCACCGGATCAGATTGGGCCGAAGACAGACTAGAAAATAAACGGTAATTGTGGTATACTATATGTAAAGGTGTGGGGAAACCGTGGAGTTGAGTGTAGACCAACGAGACCTCCTAATTGAGAGGTTGGCACAAAAGATCTCCAGTTGTGGACTGACTGCACCGGCCATCCTCTTTTTGGAAACCAATAAACCCTTCAGCTTCATCGGTAGCCAGGCCCTGCTCTTCTTTCAACCTTTGTTAGGCTTCCTGCTTGGTGATGAGGTCATTGGCGGATATGCTCAACTGTTCGAAGATCAAGCCAACGTCGAACGGCTGCTCCACTTGTTGGAAAGGCATTGAAGGAGAGAGACCGTGGAGGTGATCGTTGACATCTTAACCCAGTCTGGTATGAGGAGTGAGTGGCACGCTTGTATGCTAGCCTGGCTCCTATTCTTCTTGCCTGTGATGCTTTTTGCCACCTCTCGGATCAGAGCTGGACACGAGGTAAATTTGCGTCCCCTGGCTGGGTTCGACGCTTTGCGAGGGTTGAGCGCGCGAGCGGCTGAGAGCGGTCAGACGGTGCACGTCTCTTTGGGGGTGAGTGGCATAAGCGGCGAGGAGACGGCGGCGACGTTGGCCGGTTTGACGGTGTTGGATTATCTGGCTGAGCAGGGAGCCACTTTCGATGCTCCTCCCATCGTGACCGTGGCTGATCCCACTCTCTTGCCTGTGGCACAGGATGTCTTACGGCACGCCCATGCCAGGCAAGGCGACATAGAAGATTATGATCCTAAACAGGTGCGGCTGATCTCGCCCGAGCCGACAGCCTATGCGGCCGGTGTCATGGATGTGCTAGGACACGAACCGCTGGCAGCTAATATTATGATAGGCAACTTTGGTGATGAGTACCTCCTGATGGGAGAAGTGGGAGCTAAGAAAGGTATCAGCCAGATCGGTGGGGCAACCAATCCTCAGACTTTGCCCTTCGTCTTTGCTTCAGCCGATCAAGTTCTGATCGGTGAGGAGATATTTGCCGGTGGGGCCTATTTGGCCTCTCTGCCAGCCCACATCGGCAGCTTGGTGGCTCAGGATGTCATGAGGCTCTTGGGCGCTGTGATCATCGTGCTCCTGGTCCTTGCCAAGCTGATCGGGCTGGCGTAAGCCGAGGGACTTCCTATGCTCGTAAAGCGAAGTGTAGCCACCGCCATCGCCATCAGCGTCGGCCTTTTTGTCCTTTTGGATTTCTTTATACAGAATGCCTTCATTGGGACCCTCAAGTTCGTCTTTGTCAAATGGGCGATCATAGTCGCTGCTTTCGCCATGGTCCTCGGCTTTTTCAACGTTCTGATCGTCCACCTCAACAAGATCCTGCGGTTCAAGCAGGGATGGTTCTACAGCATCTTCCTGGTCCTGACCATGATGATCGTTCTGATCCTGGGTTTGATCGAAGGGCCGCAAGGTTCGCTTACCAGCCGGATTTTCCAATACGTTCTGTTTCCCCTTCAAGCGACCATTTTCTCTTTGCTGGCCTTCTTCGTCGCCTCGGCTGCCTACCGGGCCTTTCGCCTGCAAAGCTGGGAGTCGGTTCTGCTCGTCATCACCGGCGTCGTCGTCTTGTTGGGGCAGGTTCCGCTGTGGGGAGCACTGACGACCTTCAAAGAATGGATTTTGAGAGTGCCTAACATGGCTGGCGCCAGGGGTATCCTCTTAGGGGTGGCTTTGGGGACTCTAGCCACGGGACTGCGTGTCCTCTTGGGTATTGATCGGCCCTACAGCGAGTAATGTCGTGTAGTGTAAAGCTGCGATGTTTGTATAGGGGTGTTCGAAGATGATCTACTGTCCGAACTGTGGGACGGCCAATAGAGACGGCAGCAGATTCTGCAACGACTGCGGGGCAGATTTGAGCGATGCTTCAGGGCGGCGTTGCCCCATGTGCAGCGCTCTGAACCCGATAGAAAGCACCGTCTGTAACGAGTGCGGTGCGCGTTTGGTGCCCCAGACTGCGCCGTTGACCGAGACTGAAACGCCGCGTCCTGAGCCTGTCGAAGGGCTGCCATCCCCTGTTGAGAGAGCTTCCGCAGAGCAGGAAGCCGAGCCTCCCGATTGGTTGCAACAGTTGCGGGCCAGCTCAGCAGAGGAAGTCCCTGCCGGTGAGAGGCCAGCCATGCCTGAGCCTGCAAAGCCCGTAGAAGAAATCCCAGACTGGTTGAAAGAGATACGGCCTACCGAGGAAACAAAGCCAAGAGAGCCGCCGATGGCCTGGGAAGATGAGGCCGAAATGAGGCGCGAAACCCCATCTGTAGCGGTTGCTCCCTACCCATCCGGGGAGGAAGAACCCGACTGGCTGAAAAGACTGCGCGCTGCGTCAGAGGGAAAGCCTGCCCCAGCCGAAGAGCCAGCCACGCCGCCCGAACCAATGGAGGTTCCATCAGCCAGAGAGGCCCCAGCCCCTCCCCAGGAAGAAGAGTTGGGTCCCGATTGGCTGGAGAGGCTACGGCAGACCATGCCAGAGGAGGCTCCGCCTGCTGAGGTGGCTGAAGCAGCCCCTCCCGTTTTTGAAGAAGCCGTGGTCCCACCATTCCCGGTAGAGGCCGAAGCGGAAGAGGAGATCCCCGATTGGCTGCAGAGACTGAGGCCAGAACCTGAGGGGCCACCGTCCGTGCCCGTGGAAGCAGAAGCCCCACCTCTGGCGGTGGAGGAGGAAGCAGAAGAGGTGCCTGACTGGCTGCAGGAGTTGAGACCGGAGCCTGATCTGCCGCCCAGGCCTGCGGAAGCGGAAGCCCCACCTCTGGCAGAGGAAGAGAAAGAGCTACCCGACTGGCTTCGGGAGTTGAGACCGGAGCCTGAGCCGCCGTCCATGCCTGCAGAAGCAAAAGTCCCACCGCTGGTGATGAAAGAGGAAGTGGAAGCCCCACCGTTAGCAGTGGAGGCTGAACTGGAGGAAGAGGTCCCTGACTGGTTGAAGGGACTCGGCCCAACACCTGAGCTTGAGGGAGAAACCCTCGCCTTCAGAGAAGAGGAGGAAGGCGAAAAACCAGTAGCTGCCCCTGAAAGGCTCGAGGAGAAGATAGCGGAGGAAATGCCTCCTCCGATTGAGAAAGTTCCAGACCGGTTGAAAGAACTCGGACCTACGCCCGAGGGTGAGGTGCCCGTTTTCAAAGAGGCCGAGGGGGTACCTCCTGGCGAAGAGGCGGCAGAATGGCTGCGCGAACCTGGTCCACCCGAGTTGGCAGCCGAGGAAGCGGCTGAAGTACCCCTCGCGGTCCTGGGTGTTGAAGTGCCAACCGATGAAGTACCCGACTGGCTCAAGGAACTCGGTCCGCCTGTGACGGCTGAAAGGCCTGCTGTTGAAGAGGAAGCGCCGTTGCCTCCTCCCCTTTCAGTGAAGGAAAAAGTTGGCCCTCCGGTTGCCGTCGAAGAAGCTCTGGAAATTGAGAAATTGGTGCAGGCGGAAATCCCCGTCTGGCTTCAAGAACTCCGACCCCGCGAGGCGGAGGAAGGCGTTGCTGAAGTACTGGCTGTGATAGAGACTGTTGAGACCACAGGGCTGTTGGCTGGCATCCAGGGTGTGCTTCCCGTCGAACCAATAGTGAGTGGGCCCCATAAAGCTCCGCCAGCACCAACCGCGGCCGTGACCGTTGGTCCTGAGCAAGCCAACTTGTTCAGAGAGATCATTGCCCAAGAGCCAGCTCCCGTAACAGAGGTAGTTGCCCCAAGGCGTGCCCGCATCTGGGGAGAGGTGCTGCGCCGGTTTATCTATCTTCTGATTGCACTGGCTGTCATCATCCCTCTGTTCGGGGAGGGCGACTGGTTCGGTGAAGCTGAACTTCCGTCAGCAGCAGCGACGGACTTTTATGATGCCATCCAGAACCTGCCATTGAACTCTGTCGTCCTCCTGGCCTTTGACTACGATCCCTCTACGGCTGCAGAAATGGATCGCCTGGCCGAGCCGGTCCTCTGGCATCTGATGGATCGCAATGTCAGGCTTATGGCCGTCAGTTTGCTTCCCACAGGCCCTGCGGTAGCCGGAAACCTACTGGACAGAATCGCCGGGGAGCACGATGGATATCAATATGGGCAAAATTATGTGAATCTGGGCTACATCCCTGGCCAGGCGGCAGCCCCCAACGAACTAGCCTCGGATTTGCGGACCATTGTGCCACAGGATTACCGACAACAGAAATCCCTTGGCGAGTTGCCAGCGACGCAGGACATCAATGGAATCCAGGATGTGAGTCTGATTATCGAATTTGCAGCTCAGCAGAGGACCCTACAATGGTGGATAGAGCAGGTGGGCAGCCAGTACCAGGTCGAGATAATGGCCGCAGTCAGCGCGGCCGTTGAGCCAACGGCTACGCCCTATCACAACTCAGGCCAACTGGTGGGCCTCGTGAGCGGCTTACCAAGCGCAGCTCGATATGAAATGAAGACCAACAAATGGCCGTCTCTAGCCATCGCCAGTGTGGACGCGCAATCAGTGGCCCATCTGGCCATTGTAGCCCTCATCGTTCTGGGTAGTCTGGCCTCTCTGGTCAGCGCAAGGAGGAAGTGATGGGGGAACTGCTGGGATCAGATTTTGTCTGGGTCTGGCTGGCAGCCTTGCTTACCATCATGGTCTACAGCTACCTCCTGGGGGATAATCCTCTCTATCGTTTAGCCGAGCACGTCTTCATCGGCTCCAGCGTAGCCTACTCAGTTGTAGTTGTCATTCATGGAACCCTGGAGCCTTTGTTGCTTGTCCCCCTCACCAGCGGTGAAACGGGGGAGAGATTATTGGCAGCGGTGCCCCTTGTGTTAGGCCTCCTCTTGTGGACCAAGCTCAAGACCTCCTGGGCCTGGCTGGGCAACTTTAGCGTGGCTTTCCTCCTGGGTGTGGGAGCGGCCCTGGCTATCGGTGGAGCTCTGTTCGGCTCCATCTTACCTCAAGTACGAGCCACTGTCAATGCCATAGATCTCTCCGGTCTGGGAAACGGCCTGATAATCGTTATCGGCACCATTAGCACCTTGCTGTACTTTCACTTTGCCGCCGGTGCTAAGGGCAGCCTGTCTAGAATTGGAACCAGCTTTATCCGGACCTGGGCCAGGTTTGGCCGCTGGTTCATCATGATTGCTTTCGGAGCCATTTTCGCCAACATGGTTATGGCTCGGATTTCACTTCTCATCGGGCGCGTGCAGTTCTTGCTTGACGTTTTCGGTCTGTAGTCTTCCTTGTAACTTTTCTCTCCCGGAGTTCACGTGATGGCCAATGGCCTTGAGATAGAGTCAATCTTAGCTGCTGATTGTGGCAGCACGATGACCAAGGTTATACTGATTGATACGATTGATGGGCAGTACCGCTTCGTAGCCCAGGGTGAAGCCCTCAGCACTATCGAACCTCCCCAGGCCGATGTGCTCCTGGGTGTGCGCCACGCCATCGGGCAGATTGAGGAGGCTACTGGTCGTCTGTTATTGGATGAACAAGGTCAGCTCATTACACCGGAGCAAGCCAGTGGTAATGGCGTTGATGCCTTCGTGGCCACCACGAGTGCTGCATCTCCGCTGCGTTTGATATTGGCTGGCTTGACACGCGATGTGAGCATCGAAAGCGCACGTCGCGTGATTTCGTCAACCCATGCTTTGGTCGAAGACATGATCTCTTTGGACGATGGAGCTCAGAGGGAAAAGCGCAGTGCTGAGGCCAGAATCCGCATCTTGCACCGCCATCAACCAGATGCAGTTTTCATCGTTGGGGGAACTGACGGTGGGGCCACAGCACCCTTGGCTGAAATAGCTGAGGTGGTAGCCCTGGCTTGTTCCATCATGGACGGCGTGACCAAGCCTCAGATTGTCTTCGCCGGCAACAAAGAAGCCCGTCCATTGGTGGCGGAGATTCTGGGGGGTAAAGGGGAACTGCGCGTCGTGGACAACGTGCGGCCAGCCCTTAATGTCGAGAACATCGCGGCGGCTCGAGAGGAAATGGATACCCTTTATCGAGAACGCAAGATGGCTCATATACCAGGGTTTGGTGGCCTAAGCGCCTGGAGCTCGGTGGCTGTCTTGCCCACCACAAGGGCCTTCGGCTACCTCATCCAATACCTGGCTCGCCAGTACGGCCTGAACGTGGTGGGGGTGGATATCGGCGGGGCGACGGTGACTGTTGCCAGTGTAATTGATGGTTATTTCACTCCCGTCTCCCGAAGCGATTTGGGCCTGAGCCACAATGTCGCCCGCGTCTCAACTGAGGCAGGCATTGAGAACATCTTGCGCTGGTTGCCTTTCGACATGGAAGTGACAGAAGCGCGCAATATCATTGCTAACAAGCAACTCAGGCCTACGACCGTACCTCAAACCCGTCGAGATTTGCTTTTGGAGCAGGCGATAGCTCGTGAGGCCCTGCGCCTTACCCTGGCGGAGACCCAGCAAAGATGGCTAGGGAGGCCCTCAGCCCCTTACTCTGGACTTTCACCTTTCCTGGACCTTATCGTCGGTGGTGGCGGAGTACTGGCTTACGCTCCGCATTACGGACAAGCAGCTTTGATTCTCCTCGACGCCCTGCAACCCATTGGTGTGAGTAGCCTGGCCCTCAATGTGAATTCTATGGCTGCTGCCCTGGGGGTAACGGCCACCATTGAGCCTCTGGCGGCTGCTCAAGTAATGGAGCGCGATGGGTTTCTCTCCCTGGGCACTGTGGTGGCCCCTGTGGGCACAGCCCGCAAGGGTGAGATAGCCCTCAAGCTCAAGATAACTTATCACGATGGAAGAGCCCTTGAGATGGAGGTGCCTTACGGCTCTTTGGAGGTGCTACCCCTGCCCACAGGCCACAAAGCGACCCTCGAGCTAAGGCCCACGCGCAAGTTCGACATCGGTCTGGGTGCCAAGGGCAAAGGGGCAACCACTGAATTGGAAGGTGGAGCAGTGGGCGTCATCATTGACGCCCGTGGCCGACCTCTGTCCCTCCCTGCCACCAGAGGAGAGCAACAAGCCAAGATTCAGGAATGGCTCTGGGGCGTGGGCTCGTAGATTGAGATTCGGGATTTGAGATTTGAGAGATGTATTACCCTCCAGTGACTCAGGCGACCCCACTCACTATCATAAAGAGAGAACGGCTCCTGCCCATGCGAGGCGAGGTGCTGGCCAGAATGGGCACCCGAGTCGAGTCCATTGACGTCGTGGCTCGTGCCTCGTTGGGAGGGCAACTGCACGTTGTGAACGTTGGCAAGACCCTATCGGTCAAGAGCGAAAACCTGGACAAGTATCTTCTCAAAGCGGTGGGCGATACGGTCGAAGAAGAAGAAGCCATCGCCGCTAAAGGAGGGGGTCTGATCCCCTTGCGGCAGGTCTGTCGCTCGCCTATCGCCGGCAGGATAGTTGCCATAAGCAGTGGGCAAGTCGTTCTTGAATCAAAGGCTGAGACTTTTGAGTTACATGCTCATCTCAGTGGCACTGTGGTTAGTGTGATGCCCAGCCTGGGGGTGGTCATAGAGACGGTGGGAGCTTTTGTGCAAGGCGTCTGGGGAGCAGGGGGCGAGGCCCAGGGCGTCCTCAAGATGTTGGCCAAGGACCCCAAAGAGAAACTTGTGGCTGATGCTCTTGACGTTGGTTGCCACGGATCAATCATAGTGGGTGGCTCTTCGATAGACGAAGAGGTTTTGGAGCGAGCTGAACAGATACAGGTACGCGGCATAGTCGTAGGGAGCATTGGGGCCGATTTGGGGGAACGAGCCTCAGACTTTCCTTTACCTGTCATCGCCACCGAGGGGATGGGGCAAGTGCCTATGGCCTCGGTAATCTTTGAACTGCTTCGCTCCAACGCAGGTCGCGAGGCATCTATCAGCGGCGTGACCCGGCTTCGCTGGGGAACAGTTCGCCCTGAGATCATCATTCCTTTGCACAAGAGAGGGACTAAACCTTCTCCGCAGCAATTGGGAGGTGCCCTTGAGGTAGGCACCCAGGTACGCGTTATCCGCCAGCCTTACCTTGGCTCTGTAGGTCAGGTGGTAAGCTTGCCCTCCCAACCCAGAGCTGTTGATTCCGGGGCCAGGCTCAGGGGAGCCGAGGTCGAATTGGAGGAGAAAGGGCGGGTGTTTGTCCCTTACGCTAACCTGGAGCTGATTGGATAGCCTGGACCGCCTGGACCGCCTGGACCGCAACAGTGGTCAGCGATTTTCCCATTGCCATCAAACGAGGTGGCGCCCTAAACAGTCTCAAGAGAGGAGAAACGACATGGAATCACAGAATCGGCTCTTCATCATCATCGCCATTGGTCTGGTTGGCCTGTTAGTGCTGGGATTGATGGGGATCGGTGGCTATGCAATCTTCAGTAGAGCCAAGAAGGGCGCTGAGCAGGTCGCTATGGCTGAGACTGCGACCGCGGCCACAGCCGTGGCTCAAGCCACGGCCGAGGCACCCACCGAAGCCCCTACCCCTACCCCGATTATTCCGCCCACCGACACGCCGACTGTAGTAGCCACCAATACGCCAGTGATACCTCCCTCAATAGGGACGCCCGAATTGACGCCTGCTGCACCTACCTCTGTACCAACTGCCACGCCAACACTCGCTGAAGGGGAGACACCCAGCGCCGGATTCGGTGGAATTGGGGCCATCCTGGCCGGACTGGCCCTGGCTGTCGTGTTCGTGGTCGCACGCAAGGTGAGATTGGCTAGCTGAAGGGCGAGACAAGGGAATTGAGAATCGAGGACTCGTTATCGCCTCCCTCGCTGTGAGCAGTGGCGCTCTTTCATTTTCGGCGCAGTTTTCCCTTCGGGCTGAGGGTTCGTCGTGAGGACTTGAGCTGAGCTCGGTCGAAGCCCTCAGTCAAAGCCCTCAGCCGAATGGTTTCGACGCTGGGACTTTTGAGCCTCGGCGTCAGCAGGGTTCGGCGGACTTATCGTGCCCTCTGGCGGACTCGGGGCCGCACTCTGAGCATGTCGAATATGCCCCCACGAGATGCTAACTACTGTGAAGCAGCAGGCGAGGCCATTAAACAGGTCTTCCAAAGGCTTCTTGTAGACCCAGTGGCATCGGCTGCAGGGTGAAGATGGGGTGTGGAAACTCGGAACCCTTCATGCCAACGTGAAGACGTCCTGCGTCTGCCGTTGGCATTTTTGGTAAGACCCTCGAACGGGGTACCCAGGGGAGTAAAGAACAAAGATGCAAATTTCAACCCCCAACGCAACTGAAATCCTCACCAGAGACGAGGACATTGCCTATATCATGGAGTGTATTGCCGACGTCGAATGTTGCTCCATCGTCGGCGTGAGCAACATGGGCAAATCTGTTTTGCTGCGCTCCGTGTGCCGACCAGAGGTGAAACAAAGATACCTGGACCCCCAGGCCGACGATTACGCTTTCGTCTACATTGACTTTAACCTCATGCTGGAGATGACCGAGCAGGGCTTCTACGAACTCGTCTTGCGCAACATCCTGGCTGAACTGGCCGAGTTGGAGGTGGATCAAGGACTGCTGGATAGGATCAATGAATTGTATCGCATCGTGGTCAACCCTACCAATCAGTTCATGGTGCCCCTCAGCTTTAACGAGAGCATGATCTCTATCAGTGAGGGCCTGGGACAGCGCATGGTCCTTCTCTTCGACGAGTTCGACGAGGCTTTCCAGGGCATTGACAGGCGGGTCTTTTTGAATCTGCGAGCCCTTCGGGACAAGTACAGAGATACCCTTTGCTACGTAGTAGCTACCGAGCAGCGGCTGCGGGAGAGTCGCAGTGGTCCCGAAATCGCCGAGTTCTGCGAGCTTTTCGCCCACCACGTCCGCTTTCTGTCCACCTTGAAAAAGGATGATGCCGTTCGGGTTATTAACAGATTTGCCGGCCAGGAAGAACTGGATTTCAGTCCCCAGGACATCCATTTTATCATCGCCCAGGCCGGCGGTCACCCAGGGTTGCTGGAGGTGGTCTGTCGCCTTCTCGGTGCTACCCTCAGCAGCGGGGAAGCTCGACTCTACTCCCAGGACGAGCGTCACAGGCTGCTTGAGGAGCGCCTTGGCAGTGACCTCAACGTTCGTACAGAGTGCGCCAAGCTGTGGAACGACCTGACGGATGAAGAACAGGATACCCTCGTTGCCTTTCTTTCCAACCCCCAATCTCCCTTGGAACCCGGGATCCGCCGCAGCCTGTGTGAAAAGTCCTTTCTGATTGAAGATGAGGCCGGGCAATTGCGGCCCTTTGGTCAGTTGTTCGAGGGCTTCGCTCACCGCCAACGGCTGGTGAAAGAAGGAACTCCTCAAGGAGTGCGAGTGGATGTGGACGCCGGCGAGGTCTGGGTGGATGGCCAACCGGTCCCCACTTTAACCAACCTGGAGTACCGTCTGCTGCTCCTCCTTTACGGCAACATGGACAAGATACGTGACAAGTATCAGGTGGTAGAGGCCGTGTGGGGAGAGGAGTACATTGATGAGGTGGACGACGCGCGCATCGAGAAACTGATCAGCCGCCTGCGCCAAAAGATCGAGCCGGAGCCATCCAACCCCCGCTACCTGATTACTGTGCGAGATCGGGGGTATAAACTGGTCAGCAGTTGAATGTCAGCCTGCTGTCAGTCGAATGTCATGCAAAAGGACCATAGGGATGATATGATAGAAATGATAAGTCAACTATCAAAAGATAAAGGAGACTAGGAAATGGCATCGCTATTGGATAAGGTTTCTACTTTGATCAAGGCTAATCTGCATTACCTGGTAGATCAGGCTTTGAAGCAGAACTCGCTGGCCGTCATTGACCAGTACATCCGCGAGGTGGAAAACAACCTGGATAAGCTGGAAGATGCAGCAGCCACTGTCGGTGGGCAGGTCAAGACCCTCAAGCGCAAGTTCGATGAATTCCAAGCCAAGGCTGAAGAACTGGACCGCAACATTGACATCCTTCTACAAGAGGGCCGGGAGGAGTTGGCCGTCGCCGCTCAGAGCAAGCTGAACTCCACCCAGCGGCTGGCCGACAATTACGGGGAGCAGCACGAACGGCAGAAAGTCGAATACGAGAAGCTGTTGGACGCCAAGCTCAAGCTCGAGGCCAAGCTGACGACCATCAAGCAGGAGCGCGAAGAGATGCAAGCCCTGCTGGACCTGGCCAAGGCCAAAGAACTGACCGCCAAGGCCATCAGCTCCCTGGACGACCTGGTGGGGGCTGGTGACGACGATATCGGCCGTTTAGCCGAATCCATTCGCACCCGGTTGGACAAGGCCTCCGCTCGGGGTGAGATGGCCGCCACCCGCCTGGACGCCCAGATGGATGAGGTGCTGGAGCGCACCACTATTGATGCTCAACTGGCCGAACGCAAGAAAAGACTGGAGATCGAATAGCTCGCTTGAGACGGAGGGGAGCGGAGCCAGCGCAGCTTTGCTCCCCTGCTTTACTTCCAAACGATGAGGTTGTCTTGGCCTGGGTTATGTGGTAGAATGGTGGTGGTGTCTTTCAGCTAAGTCGCTCACGCAAAAGCCGCACTCCAGCCAAACGCCGTTTGCGAAGAGTAAACTCGTAGACAGTGCAAAGGCCACAACAACGTGGGCGGGAAACAAGGCAAGCCTGAGCAGTTTTGCGCTATGACATGCCACAATGACGGCAGTGGAGGTGAATGTTATGGTTCTTGTAATTGCAACCGAGCCAATCCCGTTGGAGACGGACGCCGATGGCGTTGTGCGCGTTGGGGGAACTCGTGTGACACTTGACACGATTGCGACCGCCTTCAATGAAGGCGCAACGGCTGAGGAGATTGTACACCAGTATCCATCCCTACACCTGGCTGATGTGTATGCCGTGATCAGCTACTATCTACGGCGGCGTTCGGATGTCGAAGCATATTTGCGTCAACGGCAACAGCAAGCAGATGACATACGTAGGCAGAATGAGTCTCGATTCGACCCGCACGGCGTGCGTGACCGTCTGCTGGCTCGTCGTACCGGGCAGAAGGTTTTGAGCGATGCTTCGGTTGGCCGCTGACGAGAATTCCAGGTGAATGAGAGAGGTATGGTGATGAACAAGACTTTAACGGTGGTATTTGATGGTCACGTTTTCCACCCAGATTCGCCGCTCAATCCAGAGCCCAACACGCGCTATGTGGTTACGATCCAGGATATACTCCCTCCGGTTGCAGCGTGTAATGCCTGGGATATACTTGAGGCACTGACCGGGACACTTGAAGCGCCACGAGATTGGGCCAGCGAACACGATCACTATCTCTACGGCACATCCAAGCGTCAGCACGAGACCACGGTATGAACGGTGAGGAGCGGTTGCTGGACGGGAACGAGACCCAGGTGGCGAACCAGGTCTTTACCGAAACAAGCTCGCTGACATTTCCGTATGGATTAAGGGGAATTATGCGGAAATGGGTCTGCACAAGCATTAGTTAGCCAGCTTGCAGTATCAAATCAAGATAAGAAGGGAATTATGAAGGCAAAAACAGAGTTCCTAATAAAGGCAATAGAAGAGGTTCAAGAAACCAACAGGTTCTTGGATACCAAAGCAGGCGCGCTGATCGTCTTCGAATCATCTCTTCTCGTCATTGCTACCTATAGCTTCTTTGATAAGTCTACGCTAGAATTGATTCAGTTTCTTGTCAATCGAGTCGCAATTGGGTACTTGATATTCTTAGTGATATACTTCATTTGTTATCTAGTTGCACTTGTCACCCACATTTTGCTTTCTCTGAGGGTCATATTTCCACAGGAAGCTCCGGAAGCACATATTGACCTTGGTGACTTTCAACCTAAGCGACTTTTCTTTTTGTACAGAATGGACGAAAGGCAGCGGCTCAGACCCTCTGTTGTTGAGTACTCGACACAACTGGCAGATATGAGTGATGATGAC
>SOHZ01000655.1 GCA_004377365.1 Anaerolineales bacterium
GTACTGACAGAAAAAACGCTCCTGGAAGCTTTGATAACATTCCCAAACCCATTGACAGGCCCATACCCAGGGCATCTGCCAGACAATCCCTCTTCATCAACAGCAAACTGAATAACAAAGTGTATATTCCACAGGTATTTAACGTGACATCAGCAAGCAACATCCGATCATGGAAAAGCGTAAGGGGCGAGATAAGATACAACATCGCGGCAATGGTGCCTACACGTCGTGAGTAGATTTGTCTACCAATCAGATAAATCCCCAGGAGGCTTAACCCGCCTGCAAAGACTGAAGCCCATCTAGCTGAACGCAGCGGATCTCCGGGCAAGATCGAAAAGACAGCAGTCAACCAGGCGAGGGTGAATTTGCTGTCTCTGATCTGAAGAGGAGCGAATAAATCCTGACCCATCGCCTGCGGAATCTGAACGTATATGGCTTCGTCGTTAAAGACGGGCAACAATGTAAGATTGATCAAGCGAGTGGCGAAGTAAAGACCCAACAATACCACACACTCAATAGATATGTATTTATCTGCGCCCCTGCAGCTAGTTGATCTAATCAAAGTTTCCCCTATAAATTCTGGCGTGGTTCCAGCCCATGCTCCCCACGCCGATCACCGCTGCCTTGATAGTTGCCCGTCTCTTTCGTTCTTCTCTAATCAATCTACAATCCCAGCCGAGATCTCTACTCCCGCCCCTGCTCACTTTGAAGCTGTGATACTACTTCTACAATCCTCTCCAAATCTGCCTGGCTGAGGGCCGGGTGCACCGGCAGGGAAAGAACCTCTTTACTTGTTAACCTGTTGACTCATCAACCACCTCTCGTGGAAGGGAATAGGTAACATCACAGACCTGGCAACGCATCTCAATCGCATCGGCGGACTCTTGTCCCACGACCAACCTGCGGCCGCAACGGCAGACGAAACCTTTGAGGCGGGCCGGGCTACCCACCACCAGCCCGTGATCGGGCACGTCCCGTGTGACCACTGCACCAGCTCCCACCATGGCGAAACGACCAATGGTCACATCAGGCAGCACCACTGCACCAGCCCCCACAGAAGCCCCATATTTCACCACTATCCGCCCTACCTCCCAATCAGCATCGGCCTTCAACTCTCCTGATGGCGTGATAGCCCTGGGGATTCTGTCATTGGTCATGCAAGCGTGCGGGCCAATGAACACCCCGTCTTCCAGCGTGGCCCCATGATAGATGGAAGCTCGGTTCTGAATCTTGACCCGATTGCCGATGACCACATCAAAGTCAATGTAAACTCCTTTGCTGATGATGCAATCGCGGCCGATTCTGGCCCCCTCTCTCACCTGGGCCTGGTGCCATATCCTGGTGCCTTCGCCTACTTCAGCCTGAGGCGAAACCTCAGCCGTAGGATGGATCATGCCCTTCACCTCTGGATAGAATCTCAACCATCTTCACACCGGCCTGGCCATCGCCGAAGAGGTTCGCTCTTTGTTCCCCCGGAATCGGTCAGGATCAGGCGGACGTTCCTCTCCGAGGTTCCTGACAAATCTCCCGGTAGATCTGCAGAATCTTTTTCCCGGCCTCAGGCCACAGATAATAATGGGTGGCCCTTTCTCGCAACTGCTGACCCAATGCCATGCCCCCCCTGGGGTCATCCAGAAGCGTTTCTAAAGCCTCGGCCAGAGCCAGCGTATCCCCCGGCGGAACATAGACCCCCCGTTCCCCCAGATATTCCCGGCTGACCGGGGTATCGAAAGCCACTACTGGCAGGCCCATAGCCATATAGTTCAGGAGTTTGCCACTACCCTCGGTAGCCGAGATCTTGGGCGCTACGGCCACATCGCCGAGAGCCAGATAGGAAGGTGCTTCCTCGTAGGGGATGCGGCCGGTGAAGGTAACGTGCTCAGCAAGGCCCAACTGCTCGGCCATCTCTTGATAGAGCTCCACGTTAGGGAAACCCATGATCAGGAGGGCGACATCGGAACGGGCCTCAAGCAGATGGACCGCCGCTTGTAAGAGCAAATCAATGCCCTGATATTCGGCCAAAAGACCCAGATAAAC
>SOHZ01000221.1 GCA_004377365.1 Anaerolineales bacterium
TAGCCGGCCTTCACGACCGTGGAGTGGACATGTCCGCTTTCCTGGAACAAGTACGCGCTTTCCCTTACCAGGACATTTCGCTGGAGTGGCTCATGGCCCCGGAGCGATGCACGGCTACCATGACGGGCGTACTGGAAAGCGATGTGGTTGAGGAAGACCCGGTCTCGGCTGCCAGACTGCGCCACGACCGGAAATTCATCGAGCGGGTCTCTCGCCTTATCTCACTCCACGCCCGCATCTGGCTGCGCGGCTGGTCCGATGCGCTGATCCACGCCGCTTTTGCTCAGGCTGTGGAGTGGGATGACGAGCTACCTTTCTGAAACGGCCAGACACCCCTGCCTTCGGGTGACTGCTAAATTTATAGGTTTTAGCAGGCCGGGCTCCCACGCCCGGCGTCCGGCGGCGTGGGAGCCGCCTCTGCTAAAAAGAAAATTCCTATGATATCAAGTTGATACTAACGCAAGGTTTGGAGTTCATCCTTGACACCCCTGATAGCCCATGCTATACTTGTCCTCAGAGAGACAGCAGTGAAAAGTTTCTCAGTGTCGCTCTGTGCCTCCTTCTCGGAGGCGCAAGTATCTACCACAGAGGGACAACGATGAGCGAGAAAATGGTTGCACCGTCTAGGCGGCCCTACTTCTTCTGGGATTACGACATTACCGAAGAGGAAATCCACGACATCTTGCAAGGCGACAACCAGGTAGAAAAGGCCTGGGTGATAACCCGCATCCTGGAGTATGCCCGTTGGGAGGACATTTGGCGCTACCTCACCGTGGACGACGTGCGGGAGAATTTCGAGCAACTTGGCCTTAAACCCTATCTTCGCGACTTGTGGGCCTATGCCATTGAGGTATGGTCAAATGATGACCAATAGTCTTCTCACTCCATTGCAACAAGCGTTCTTGCGAGCTTTCTTCGGCGATCCCGTTGGCCAGCGTTTCTTTCTGACGGGCGGCACGGCCCTGGCGGCTTTTCATCTCCACCATCGTCTGAGCGACGATCTGGACTTGTTTACCCTGGACGATCTGGCACTGGAGGCCGCTGTACGTCCCATTGAGACTGTTACTTTTGATCTCGAGTGTACGTTGCAGCGCACGCGAGTTTCGCAGTACTTCCAGCAATTTCTGCTGACTCACCCGCACCACGAGACTCCTCTCAAAATAGACGTGGTGCGGGATTTTGGCCCTCAATATGGCGAGAGGTTCATCAGTGACGGAATCATCGTGGACGCTCTGGACAACGTCGCTGCCAACAAGATCACCTCCCTCTTTGGCCGAGCCGACATCAAGGACTTTGTGGATCTGTATTTCATCCTCCAGGAAGGATACGACCTGAACGAACTCTTTGAGATGGCTCGGGAAAAAGATCCCGGTTTAACTGAATTCTACTTTGTGGGGATGCTGCGGCAGATCGAAAAACACACTCGGCTGCCAAAGATGCTGAAACCTCTGGAGTTGGAGACGTTGCGAGCCTTCTACAGTGCCCTGGCTCGCAAGCTGATGAGCGATCTCACCCCGGAACGTTAGTAATGACCTCCATACTCTCCCTCCTCCAACTCAAAGGCCGCCAGGCCGAGGCCGCCACGACGCGCGGCGTGGACGTGGCCGTCACCGCCGGGGCCGGTTCGGGCAAGACCCGCGCTCTGGTAGGGCGCTATCTCAGCCTGCTGGAAGAAGGCCGGCCGTTGCGCTCGCTGGTGGCGATCACCTTCACTGAGAAGGCCGCCCGCGAGATGCGCACCCGCATCCGCAGTACCATCGAGCAGTGGCTGGCTGAGGGAGTGGCTGCCGACCGCGATCTTTGGGAATCGGCCTTTGCCGAACTCGACGCGGCCCGCATCGGCACCATCCATAGTCTGTGCGCCGCCATTCTGCGCGCCCACCCGGCCGAGGCTGGCGTTGACCCAGCTTTCGCCGTGCTAGAAGAGAACGCGGCTGCCATACTGAAGGCCAGGGCGGTGGAACTCGCTCTGGCCTGGGCCATGAGCGATCCTGGCGCGGCACAGCTTTTTGGGCTGCTGGGGGAATATCGGCTGCGGACCGCTGTGACTGCCCTGCTCGAACGGCGGCTTGACGCGGCACCAGC
This sequence comes from Anaerolineales bacterium, assembly GCA_004377365.1. Classification (GTDB taxonomy): domain Bacteria; phylum Chloroflexota; class Anaerolineae; order E26-bin7; family E26-bin7; genus E26-bin7. Next base: position 2,086 of record SOHZ01000221.1, read on the forward strand.
CTTTGATTTGGTGGACGACGAACTGCTCGACCGTTGGGCAGGTGAACTGGCGGCTTGGCTGGAGGCGCGGCTGGGTGTGCCAGCCTGGCTGGATTCACTCGATGTGCTGAGGACAGTGCAGGCTCGTAAACCCGGTGACAAGCTGGAAACGGCCCGCCGCGCAGTGCTGGCCCGCTGGGACGAGGTCTGCGCCGCCCGCACGGAGCAAGATTGGGACACTGTCTTTGCTGGCCTGATCGCGCTGCGGAGCTCGATTTCCACTGGCGGGGTCAAGGGCAACTGGGAGGCGGATGGCCTGGCGACGGCACGAGGGGCGATGGCCACGCTGAGGACGCATTACGACGATCAGATCGCGCCGCTGGTCAGCAAGAAGAAACCGGTCAGTTGGATCCTCGACCGGCAGGTCGCTGAGGCCCTGCCCGACTTGTGTCGCTTGTTCAAGCAGGCTGTCGCTGTGTATCAGCAGTTGAAGGACGAGGGTCAGGCGCTGGACTTTGACGACCTGGAAATGCGGGCCGCGACGCTCTTGACCGAAAACCCCACCGTGCGGGCGCGCTGGCAATCCGAGATCAACGCTGTGCTGGTGGACGAGTTTCAGGACACCAACGAGCGCCAACGTCGCATCGTCTACGCTCTGATCGGATTTCCCAAATCCCAGGCTGGCTCTTTGTTCGTGGTGGGCGATGCGAAGCAATCCATTTATCGGTTTCGCGGTGCTGACGTGACCGTGTTCCGCCGCGTGCAGACCGACGTGACCGCCGCCGGTGGGCAGCACATTGACCTGGATCTCACCTTCCGCCCTCACAAACCCCTGTTGACGGTCACCAATGCCCTGCTCCAACCTATCCTTGGCACCCAAGACGACCCAACCCGCCCTTATGATGTGCCGTTTGCGCCGCTGCGCGCCCATCGGCCGTCGCCCGCTGAAGGGATCCGTGAGCCATTTATCGAACTGCACCTGGGGATTGGCGGGGATGCCGATGAAGGACGCCGGGCAGCCGCAGCCGGGCTGTCCCAGCGGTTGGTGGAGCTTTGCGAGAGCGAGGGCGTCGAATGGGGCCAGGTCGCGTTGCTGTTTCGTGCCTCGACCCATTTCGACGACTACGAGGACGCCCTGGAGCGAGCCGGTATCCCCTTCGTCACCGTCGCCGGGCGCGGCTTCTACGACCGGCCCGAGGTACGCGACCTGCTCAATGCCCTGTCGGCCATCGCTGACCCTAGCGATGACCTGGCTCTGGCGGGCCTGCTCCGCTCGCCAGCCTTTGGCCTGACCGATGCGGCGTTGTACCTGTTGCGCTGGGGGCCAGACGGGGAACGCCGCCCTATGTGGGCGGCGCTGAACGGCGACCTGGCTGGCCTCGACCCAACTGATACAGCACGGGCTGAGCGCGCACGGAAGACCATCGCTGGGCTACACAAGCTGGTTGGCCGTGCGCCGGTGGGCGAGATCCTCAAGCGCTTTCTCGACGCTACCTATTACCGTGCAGCCCTGCGCCTGGCCCCCGGGGGCGAGCGTCCACACCGCAACGTGGACAAGCTGCTGGCCGACGCCCACCGCAGCGGACTGGTCAGCGTGGGCGAGTTTCTGGAGTACGTGGGGGCGCTGCGCGACGTGGCGGCCCGTGAGAGCGAAGCGCCCGTTGAGGCCGGTGGGGCGGTGCAATTGATGACCGTCCACAAGGCCAAGGGGCTAGAGTTCCCTGTGGTGGTGATCGCCGATGCGGCCCATAGAGGGGGCAGCGCCAGGCCCGCGATTCTCGTCGAAGCCGATCTGGGTGTGCTGCTCGATGTGCGCCAAGAGGAGGTCTGTCCGGCGATGCACCAATTGCTTGCGCTGCACCACTCGGCCATGGAAGAGGCCGAGGACAAACGGCTGTTGTACGTGGCCGCCACCCGGGCCAGGGAGAAGCTGCTGATCAGCGGGCACGTCAAGCTCAGCACAGCCAAGAATGATCCGGGACGGTTGCTCTTAAGAGGCTGGCTGGCGCGTCTGGGTGAGGTGGTCGGACTGGGCGAGGTGCGCCTGCCCCAGACGCCGACGGCCCTACAGCCTCTTGACCTGAACTGGGACGGTGGCCCACTGGCCTGCGTGCTCCATCCACCACTGGAAGAACTCACGGCGGGGTTAGAATCCGTCGTATCTGAGGTTCAGGCGGCGGTAGACAGCCCTCCTGCCGCTGTGCCCACAGATGTGTCTCTCGCGCCCGACTTGGTGGCTCCCCTAGCCTTCGCTGCGCACGACGTTACCGATGACAAGATCCAGGACCGCGAGAGCGACCCGCCGCCGCGCGTGTGGCGCGTCGTGCCACGTGCGAAAGACCCGAGCGGCCCAGCGCTGGTGGTAGGCAAGCTGGTCCACGAGGCCCTGCGTCGCTGGCGCTTCCCTGATGTCGAGGGCTTTGAAGCCTTCTTGCAGCCCTATGCCCTGGAGGCTGGCCTGACCGACGAGACCGAGATTAAGGGTGCCATCGCCGAGGCCCGCCGGCTGCTGGCGCGCTTTCAGGCGCACCCGCTGTACGCCGAGATGGCTGCCGCCGAGCGATACCACGAGGTGCCCTACAGCGTGGCTCTGGACGATGGTCCGCGCAGTGGCGTCATTGACCTGCTCTACCGGACCGACGGCCGCTGGACTGTCGCCGAGTTCAAAACCGACCGCCTGAAGGACGATGCAGAGATGAGTGCGCGCATTCGTAAGGAGAAATACGATGAGCAAGTGCGCGGCTACGTCCAGGCCGTGACCCAGCAGTTAGGAGAGCCACCATGCGCCTTGCTCGTGTTCTTGAACGTGGGGCGTCAGGTGCGCATCGTGCCGCTTTAATAGCTTGGGTAGTGGTCAGGGCTCGATGACAGCCTTGACTACCTTGAGTTCTTCCACGTCAGCCAGGGCTTGGTTAGCCTCTTCCAAGCTATATTTGCGGCTGATGAATCGCTCGTAGCCAAAGCGCTCCCCGTGTTTGGCCACTACCTTCACCCCTCGGTAGAAGTGGCTGAAGTCGCTGCCCCAACAGCCCCGTATCTCCAGGTGCTTTCTGTTGATGTCCCAGTGGGGGTTGACCTCCACCGTCCCGGCGTCGGTGTACTGACCCACCACCACGAAGCGGCCGTTGTCTCGGGTCATCTGCATCCCCTCAAGCACGGCGACCGGGTTGCCTGTGGCCTCGATGGTAATGTCCGCCCCACGTCTGCTGGTCAATTCCTGCACCAGGGTTACCCGTTCCTCTGGCCCGTACTGCTCGATGTCCACGACGTGGTCGGCCCCGACGGCCAGGGCCATCTCCAGACGTGCCTGGGGCGCGCCGACCACAATGACCTGGGTGGCCCCGGATAGTTGGGCCAGGATGGCCGCATTGAGTCCCACGGGCCCGCTGCCTTGCACGGCCACACTGTCGCCCAGTTGGACCTGAGCCCGTTCCAGGGCATGGATCGCCGTAGGCAGGCCGCAGCCAGCGGCGATGAACCGCTCCGGCGTCAACTCTTCCGGCAGTCTGATGACCTTGACCCCCGGCTTGAGGTAGATGGCCTGGCTCCACCCACCCAACAGTCCTTCGTCGGCCGAGTAGGTGATGCCATAGACCCTGCGGCTGGGGCATCTGGTAGTCGCTTTGGCAACGAGGCAAAACCAACATCTTCCGCAGGTCTCGTGGACGTCGAGGAAGGTGACCACGTCACCCTCGTGCAGTGCGTTGCCTTCCACATCCGTCACCTCTCCCGCCAGGCGGGCAATGTGCCCCACGCTGACGTGGCCGGGGATGATGGGGTAGGGCACCCCTGCCAGTTGGCCGTGGTGGAGGTGCACGTCGGTGCCGCACACCTCGCTGTAGATCGTCTCCACTAAGATGGCCCCCGGTTCCAGTTCTGGCTGGGGGAACTCTTGCACCTTCAGTGGTTTTTGAGGAGCACCCATGACAGCGGCTTTGACCATGATTTTGACCCTCCCTTCTCTGTTGTGACCGTATTATATCACAGGTGGCGGAAATCGGTAACAGAGACCATGTGTGGCGATATGAGCATTAAGTTTGGTGAAAGATGTTGAGCAAACTGACCCATCCTCTTGTTTTATCAGCCGGGGTTGGTGAGCGTATCACGGAGGGGACAAAGGGGCAAGGAAACAGGGGGTAAGCGTTC
>SOHZ01000008.1 GCA_004377365.1 Anaerolineales bacterium
GCGGATAGACGTGGTGCGCAGCGGGGGCATCCACTCGGCGCCGGGCCTCAGCCTGGCCTACCTGGGCTCGCCCCCGCCCCAATTGGGTCTCTTCACCGATGGCGAGAACCTCTCACCCATCACGGCCACCGATTGGGACGAGGCAGAGTTGAGGAAATTCATCGGCTACCTGCCCACCTCGCTGCCCTATCGCCTGCTTCCAGAAGCAGAGGTCCTGGTCATCGAGCCCAAGGGGGGGCTGGACGTCCTGACCGCCCTGGAGAATGGCGCGGCCTCGATCGTGGCTGTGGAGAGCAACCCTTTGGTCGTCGAAGCGGTGCGGGCTTCCTTTCAGGACCGCTGGTTGAGTAGCGACTTGGGTCGAGTAGCCGAAGGCGTATCGAGAGCAGCGTATCGAAACCTGGGGGGAATCTATCAGGACGCGCGGGTGAAGGTGATGACCGAGGAGGGACGCAGCCACGTGCGGCGGATGGACCAGAAGTACGACCTCATCCAGCTCTCCCTGGCCGACAGCTACCGGCCCGTCACTTCAGGGGCCTACAGCCTCTCGGAGAATTACCTCTACACCCAGGAAGCCTTCGTTGACTATCTAGCCCATCTAAACGAAGGAGGGCTTCTGGTAGTCAGTCGCTGGCTGCAACTGCCGCCCAGTGAGGCGCTGCGGGTCGGGGCTCTGGCCGTGGCCGCTTTGGAGAGAAGCGGGGTGACCTATCCAGAGAGACGATTGGTCGTCATACGCAGTATGCTCACGGCCCTGCTTCTGGTCAAAAACGGGGAATTCAGCACGGAAGAGATCGAGGCCGTGCGGGGTTTCTGCGACGGGAACAAGTTCGACCTGGTCTACTACCCCGGCATCCAGCCCACCGAGGCCAACCGTTACAACGTCCTCCCCGAGCCCTCCTACTACCAGGCTTTCCAGGACCTTCTCTCTGCTGAGGACCGCGCCCGTTCGCATTTCTATGCCGACTATGCCTTCGACGTCTCTCCGCCCAAGGATAACCGGCCTTTCTTTTTCCACTTCTTCAAGTGGAGCCAGACGCCGGCCATTTTGCAGACTTTTGGCCAGACCTGGCAGCCCTTTGGCGGCAGCGGCTATTTTGTGCTGGTGGCGCTGTTGGTCCTGGCCCTTCTAGCTTCGGCCGTCCTTATCCTGTTGCCTTTGCTTTTCCAGTTCAGGAAGACTTCCGAAGTCTCTGAGACTTCGGAAGTCTGGACTTTTCGAAGAGGGCGCGTTTTCCTCTACTTTGCGCTGCTGGGTCTGGGCTATCTCTTTGTCGAGATACCCCTCATGCAGCGCTTCATCCTCTTCCTGGGCCATCCCATTTACGCCTTTGCCACCACCCTTTTCGCCTTGCTCCTCTTCTCGGGACTGGGCAGCATGACCCTAACAACGAACTCTCGCCTCTCTCTGCCCAAGATGCTGATACTCCTCAGCGTGGCCATTCTCTTCTATCCTCTCCTCCTACCGCGCTTCTTCCAGTTGTTGCTGGGACAGGGTTTCGCCCTCCGTCTGTTGGCTTCTGTGCTCAGTCTGGCCCCCCTGGGCTTTCTGATGGGCATCCCCTTCCCTGGTGGCATCACTTTATTGGACCGCCTGGCTCCCGACCTCATCCCCTGGGCCTGGGGCATCAACGGCTGCCTTTCGGTGCTGGCCTCCATCCTCTCCACCATGCTGGCTATCTCCTTTGGGTTCTCCTGGGTACTGGTGGGGGCCAGCCTGGCTTATGCGGGGGGTGCTGTCGTCATCTGGCGGATGGCGAATAGCGGGTGACATGCACCTCTTGCCCTTTTCGTCATAAGGCGTTATAATGTTGTCGTTGCCCATCGGGTAAACGTGAGACGCAGTTCGCCGCCAGGCGAAGCGAGGTCCGGTATATGATTCTACGCTCCATCGCTGTTGAGGACACAGATAATTGGGCCTTCATAGGCCTGGCCCTTATCCCGGCCGTCATCATCGCCCTGATAGTCTTGAGCCAGCAGCCAATCTCTCAGCCTGAGCTTTTGGGGACCCCTACGCCAACTCCCACTTTTACTCCGACCCCGACTTTGACCCCCACACCCACCTTCACCCCCACACCAACCCCTACCCCTACATCTACCCCCACGGCAACGCCTGCCCTGAGCCCAACGAAGGAGCCCACGCCGACGCTCGCCGCCACTCTTACTGTCGAGCCTACCCCCACGATCCCGACCTGCGACGCGCCCTTGAAAGAGGGCCTGGGCGGTGGGGACCACTATTGGCTGGAGCGGCCCCTTGGCCCGGAGCACAACCAGCAACCCAGCCGCTTCTATCCCTATGCCAGCACCGGCGATGGTCAATACCTCCTCCACCACGGTGTGGACATCCAGAACGAGACAGGCACGCCTGTCCTGGCTGTGGCCGATGGCAAAGTGGTCGTGGCCGGAGACGACAGTACGGAAGCCTACGGGCGGACCACCGATTTCTACGGTCAATTGGTGATCATCGAGTTGAACCAAACCTATCTGGAGCAACCCGTCTTCTGCCTCTACGGCCACCTTTCGGAAGTCGCCGTGCAAATCGGACAGGAGGTGAGGGTCGGCGACGTGTTGGGGCGAGTGGGCATGACGGGCATTGCCCTCGGGCCGCATCTACACTTCGAAGTACGGGTCGGCAGCAACACCTACAGCCAAACCCGCAACCCCGAGTTGTGGGTGAAGCCTTTCCCTGATCAGGGAACCATCGCTGGCCGCCTGCTTTACCCCAACGGCTGTCCTATTCAGGACAGGACCATCACCATCCACCGGGCTGATGCGCCTGACGAACGCTGGGGAAGCCTGCGGACCTATATCTTTGGGGAAGGCATCAACCCCGATGACGGCTGGGGAGAGAACTTTAGCCTGGGGGACGTGCCCGCCGGGGCTTACATTCTGAGGACCGTGGTCAACCGCAAGCTCTACACCTACCCGATGGAGGTCGTTGCCGGGCAGACGGCTTTCGTCGAGATAGAGATTATTTGGTAGTAGAGGTGACGATTGGACATTCGAGTGGCTGCCGTTCAGATGGACGCCCGTCCCTGGGCCACGGATGAGAACCTGGCCCACGCGGCCAGGTTGGTCGAGCAGGCCGTCGGGCACGGTGCACAGCTCGTCGTTCTGCCGGAAATGTTCAGCAGCGGTTACGAGTACACCGGCCGCAACCTGACCGGTGTCGAACCGCTGGACGGGCCGACGGGCACCTGGCTGATAGAAACCGCCCGCCAGCACAACATTCACCTGATGGGCAGCTTCCCGGCGCGCATGGGGCGCGATCAATACATCGTCGCCATGCTGGCCGAGCCGTCGGGCCGCAGGTGGGTTTATCGCAAGAACCACGTCGCTCTCTGGGAAAATATCTATTACAGGCGAGGGAGCGACGTCTGCATCGCTGACACGGATCTGGGCCGGATAGGGATGATCCTCTGTTGGGATATCATCTACGCCGACCTCGCCCGCCGCCAGCAGGGCCAGGTTGACCTGTTGTGTATCGGCTCGTCACCGCCCAATTTTTTTGCCAGCAAAGTGTACCAGGGGCAGACGACGCTCTGCTTCACTGATCACCGCTTTGGCCGTGAGGGCGCGAAAGAGGCAGCAGCCTGGTTCTTCGAGGGGACGCGCCGACAAGCCCAGGCCCTCGGCGTGCCGGTCGTCCACGCGCTGCGCACTGGCGCAATGGATTCGCCGTTGCCCTATCCCCTGCTGTCAGGGCTGATTACGCCGCCGGGGTTTGCCTGGCGCGTCCTCCGCCAGATGGGATTCAAATACCGGGTGCGCGTGCCTTTCATCGCCCATTCGCTCATTGCCGACCGAACGGGCCAGGTGCTTGTCTCATTGGGCACGGAAGAGGGTGTGGCCGTGGCTGACGTGCAGCCCGGCGCGCCAGAGCAGTTGCCACTGCCTCCACGCGGCCGGACGCTTGTGCCCGGCTCGTGGTTCCTGATGCAGACGCTGTTCCTGCACGATGTGCTCACGCTGCTGGGAAGCCTGCGCTACCGCGCGCGTCGAAGAGGCTGACATGAACCCTCTGCGCCTCCTACTCGCCATCTATGCCCGCCTGGAGCGTCCCCTGCTGCGCTTCAACTATTGGCTGGTGCGCAGCCCCCTGGTCCGCTGGCCAGTGACGCGCCAACTCCTCTGGCTGGGGGCGTTCCTGCCGATTTCGTACGCTGGCGCTGCTGGCCAGCCCATGACCGCTGATGAGGCCGTAGAGTTGCTGCAGGCTGCTGGTGAGGAGGGCGTCATTGCCGTGGGACCGTGCGGCTGCCGCACAGTGCACTGTGGCTGTGACCATCCCACCCGTACCGACTTTGCTGTCTACGAGGGGGTGGAGGCCTGGAGCCGGGCCCACCCGGCCCAGTACCAGGTCCTCTCCCTGGCGAAGGCCGAGGCCATCGTCCGCGACTGCCGGAACCGAGGCATGATGCAGGTGTTCTACCGGACGGGCATGGGCGGCGGGGCTGGCTACGCCCTGTGCAACTGCTGTCTGGACGGCTGCCTGCCGCTGATGAACCGGCGGGCCTACCGCAACTACCGGTTCATCCGGGGGACTCAGCTGGCCCAGGTGGACGCCGACCGCTGCACTGCCTGCGGGACCTGCGCCGGGGTCTGCGCCTTCGGTGCGCGGGAGGCGGATGGGTCGCTGGACGTTCGGCACTGCTACGGCTGCGGCCTCTGCGCCGACGCCTGCCCGGCCAGGGCGGTGGCAATGGTGCCACGAGAAAGAGGAGGAGGATGACCGAAATCACTTCCGAATCTAAACCAAAGGCCAACTGGCGCACCTTGCCCCGTAACGTGTGGGCGGCCAGCCTGACCAGCTTTTTCATGGACGTCTCCAGCGAGATGGTGATCAACATCCTGCCACTGTTCCTGTCCAACGTGCTGGGGGTAAAGACCAACATCATCGGCCTGATCGAGGGCATCGCCGAGGCCACGGCCAGCCTGCTCAAAGTGTTCTCCGGCTGGCTGTCCGATAAGCTGCGGGCCCGCAAGTGGCTGGCCGTGGCCGGATATGGGCTCTCCACCGTGGCCAAGCCATTTTTCTATTTTGCGAATTCATGGGGCATGGTGGCCGGCGTGCGCTGGGCCGACCGGGTGGGTAAAGGGGTGCGCACCGCCCCCCGCGACGCGCTGGTGGCCGATTCCATAGACGACCGCCACCGGGGACTGGCTTTCGGCTTCCACCGGGCAGCCGACACCGGCGGGGCCCTGCTGGGGCTGCTCATTGCCCTGCTGGTGGTCTGGCTGACGCAGTCGTTCAGCCAGAAACTGGGGCGGAGCACTTTCCAGACGGTGGTGCTGATCAGCCTGATCCCGGCCGTGCTGGCCGTGCTCGCCCTGGCCATCGGGGCCCAGGACGTGGCCGTCAAAGAGAAGCTCCAGGCCCCCAGGATTACCTTCAAAGGATTGGGCAAATCGTTCCTGGTGTTCATGGTCATCGTGGGTATCTTTGACCTGGGCAACTCGTCCGACGCCTTCCTGGTGCTGCGGGCGCAGGAACGCGGTCTGAACGTGCTCGGCCTGTTGGGGATGCTGGCCACTTTCAACCTGGTCTACACCCTGGTCTCCACCCCGGCCGGGTCGCTCTCAGACCGCGTGGGGCGGCGCAGGGTCATCGTGGGTGGCTGGCTGGTCTACGCCCTGATCTACCTGGGTTTTGCTGTGGCGGGGACGGGCTGGCACGTGTGGGTGCTATACGCTCTCTATGGCGTGTACTATGGCCTGGCCTACGGCACAACCAAGGCCATGGTGGCTGACATCGTGGCTCCCGAGCTGTGGGGCATGGCCTACGGCACCTACAACGCGATCCTGGGCATCCTCGATTTCCCGGCCTCGCTTTTCGCCGGCCTGCTGTGGGACGGCGTTGGCACTTGGAAAGGTTTCGGTCCGTCGGCGCCCTTCTTTTTCGGCGGCGCGCTGGCGTTCATCGCTGCGGTGGCTATGGGGCTGTGGAAGCCAAAGCCAGCCGGTGGGGGTAAGCTGGCAGCTTGAGGTCACCAACACTTCTGGACGATACCCTCAATTCTCACTGATGTCTTTCGGCTGCTCTTTGTGCTTAGGTTGACCACCCATCTGTTCTGCCAGAAACGCGAACAACCTCTCCAGATTGGCGAAACCGTGGCGCTCACCGGTGTGGGGGCTCTCCAGCAAAGTCCGCCAGATCGGTTCCCCATCGCTGCTGACCTGCCACAGGCGCAGCATGTA
>SOHZ01000404.1 GCA_004377365.1 Anaerolineales bacterium
GATGGTCTCTTGGACGAATCTTCTTGGCAGAAAGCTGAAAAATCTCCCCGCTTTGTCGATATGGTAACCGGGGAGCCGGGTTTGTTTGATACCCGCGCTACTGCCCTATGGGACGATGATTATCTATATATTGGCTTTTGGATAGAAGAACCGTATGTTCAGGCAAAACTTACCGAGCGAGATTCGCTAATCTTCAAGGAAAACGATGTGGAAGTGTTTATCGATGGGGGAGATTGTTATTACGAGTTTGAGATAAACGCGCTTGGTACGATTTATGAAGTGTTTTTTATCTGGCAGGACGCTTATAAGAGGGGAAGCGTATTTGATGTCCCAGAATTTGATTTGCTAACCAGGAAGGCCCTCTCTTTCGGAGGAAATGAAGACCGGGCTGTTGATTACTTCTGGTGGGGTAGACATCCTAGAGGGTGTCGTTGGGCTTTTCTTGATTGGGATTTCCCGGGACTGTGCACAGCCGTGCATGTTGATGGCACGATTAACGACAACACAGTTATTGACCGCGGATGGACTGTTGAGCTCGCTTTTCCATGGCAGGGGATGGAATGGCTGGCCAATGGACGTTCGCTGCCTCCAAGGGAAGGAGATGTTTGGCGAATATTCTTTGGACGATTTGAAGCCTTGAAGTTCGGTGGCGTTGAGGTGCAACCGCATCCAGCCTGGTCCTGGAACAGGCATGGTGCATACGATACCCATCTTCCTGAGAGTTTTACCTATGTGCATTTCACTGAACGTGTTGTTGGTGAATAAGTCAAGAATATGGAACTTGTTTGGGAGTTTAGATGAATTCTCGTGAGCGCGTTCTGGCTGCACTGAACCATCAGGAACCTGATCGAGTGCCTTTTGATCTGGGGGGCACTGGTGCTACTGGAATCCACAAAACGGCGTACCGAAATCTGCGCCAATACCTTGGCCTGCCGGCTTTCGAGATTCGCACTGAAGATATCATCCAACAATTAGCTGTTGTGGATGAGGATGTAGCTGAACATCTGCAAACCGATTGTCGCAACGTCGCACCTCGCTCTTCGGCTATATACAACCTCGTGCTTCGGGACGAGGGCGACTATACGGCTTACACCGATGAGTGGAGCATTGATTGGCGCATGCCCAAGAAAGGCGGTTTCTACTACGATATGCACCGCCACCCGATGGCCGACGCCGAAACCATTGACGATATTAGAGACTACGTCTGGCCTGATCCCACCGACCCCCATCGTTTTGAGGGACTGCGAGAGCGGGCCAAGGCTGTTTATGATCAGGGCAAGATCGTCATCCTGGGCGGGCTATGTGCTGGCGTCACTGAGATGCACTCCTGGCTGCGCGGATTCGTGCAATACTATATGGATTTTCACCTCCATCCAGGCCTGGTCGAATACATCATGGACAAAGTCGTTGAGCTAAAGATGGCTTATTGGGAATGTGCCCTGGCCGAGGCAGGTGAGTATGTTGACGTGGTCATGGAGGCCGACGACATGGCTGGCCAAAACCGGTTACTCATCTCTCCTGAGACTTATCGAAAGTACATCAAGCCTCGCCACACCAAGCTATTCTCCTTCATCAAGAAGCAAGCGCCAGTAAAGATCTTCTTCCACTCGTGCGGCGCGATTCGCCCACTAATCGGCGATCTCATTGAGTCAGGTATTGATATTCTGAATCCGGTTCAAAAGAGTGCTGCAGGTATGGACCTCATGGAGCTGAAGCGCGAGTTTGGCAAAGACGTGTTTTTTTGGGGCGGCGGTGTTGACACACAACAGGTCTTCGGCACCGGTACTCCCCAAGAGGTACACGACGACGTGAAACGTAGCATTGATGCGCTGGCTCCTGGCGGCGGTTTTGTCTTTGGCACAGTACACAACACCCAGGCCGACGTCCCACCCGAGAACTTTATGGCCATGTGGGAGACTTTGCGAGCGCACGGCGCCTATTAAGGAAACTACGTAGATCTTTAATATGGAGGTAGATCCAATGGCAATGACATCGCGTGAGAGATTCCTCAAGGTGTTCCGTGGCGAAATGCCAGACAGAGTTCCGGTGACCCTCTTTATACAGGATCAAGGGCATTTTCTTACTCAGGTTTATCCAGATCTGGATCCATGGGACTTTGAGACGCTCCAACTAAAAGTCATCGAAATCCAAAAGCAACTGGGAGTGGATGTTTTTGTTCGAGTGCTTTTCGGCGTAAACGATCCACTCTCTATTCACATGGGCGGCCTGAATGTCTCACAACAGACCGAAAACTGGGAGGTCTTTACAGAAGAGATACAGCAGGGAGAAACACTCATTCAAAGATCAACTGTTAAGACTCCCGACGGCACCTTGACCCAGGATTTTTCCATCTATGAGCTTAGACCAGGCACACTCATGTACGCCTGCACCAAGAAGCCGATCAAGACCCCTGCCGATCTGGAGATCGCCATCAAGTATGAACCCCGGGTGCCAGAACCGTCGAAGGTACAGAAGATCAAAGACCACATACAAAGGATCAAGACAGCGCTGGGTGACGATGGGATCCTGGGTTCCTGGACCCCGCACGGGCCATTCAACAATGCTTCCCTGCTCATTGATCTGGATGAACTGTACTGCCTGTTTCTAACAGACTATATGTTCTATGAGAAACTACTGAACTTTTCGATAGACCGAATCCTGGACTACACCAGGATGCTCGATGAAGCGGGGGTGGACGTCCATTGCGTTGGTGGGAATGTCCCAGGTGGCTTCTTGGGCCGGCGGATCTACGACAAGTACGTCCTTCCATTCGAGAAAAAGTACATCGAATTCGTCCAGCAGAATGGAACGCCCGCCATGTACCACAACTGCGGCGAGATCATGAATCTTGTGGAATCGTACAAGGAGCTCGAAGTCAGGATCGTCGAGCCCTTCTCCCCACCTCCGCTGGGCGACGCAGACTTGGCTAAGGCCAAGGAGATCGTGGGCGGCGATTACGTCATCGTCGGCGGTGTAGACCAGGTGAACGTGCTGCAAAAGGGGACTGTTGATCAGGTTAAGCGAGTGACAGAGGAGACCATCCGGATCGGCAAGCCAGGCGGCAAGTTCATCCTGCAATCCGCTGATTTTCTCGAATACGGCACGCCGCTTGAGAACCTGGAGGCATATGTGGAAGTCGCTATGGAGAACGCTGTCTACGCTTAGGGCATGGCCCAGAATTCTATTCTCCAGGTTTGTGACATGCACTTATCCTACGGACCATCCTCATCGTCGCTATAACCCATTGACTGGCGAGTGGATTTTGGTCTCGCCCCACCGTACCCAGCGCCCCTGGCGGGGATAGGTCGAAAAGCCCCCCGAAGAGGCGCTTTCTGCTTACGATCCAACCTGTTACCTCTGCCCGGGCAATCAGCGCGCTGGGGGAGTACGCAACCCCGAATACAAAAGTACCTTCGTGTTTACCAACGACTTTTCCGCGCTGCTACCTGATACGCCCAAGGCAAAGGTGAATCCCCATCCGCTGCTCCGAGCTGAAAGTGAACCGGGGACCTGCCGTGTCGTCTGCTTTTCCCCTCGCCACGACCTGACGCTGCCCGAGATGCCGATCGTGGAGATTTGTAGTGTGGTTGACGTGTGGGCGGAGCAAGTCACCGAACTCGGCCAGCGTTACCGCTGGGTACAGGTGTTTGAGAACAAGGGGGAGATCATGGGCTGCTCCAACCCCCACCCACACGGGCAAATCTGGGCGCAGAACTCGCTGCCCAACGAGCCGGCTAAAGAGGAATGCCAGCAAAGTGCCTACTTGAAAGCTCAAGACCGCCCTCTGCTGCTAGATTACGTTGACCTGGAGATAGAACAACAGGCACGGGTGGTCGTTGAAAACGAGCACTGGCTGGCCGTGGTCCCCTATTGGGCGGTCTGGCCTTTTGAGACGCTGCTTCTGCCCCGCCGCCACGTCTTGCGTTTGCCCGATTTGACTGGCATTGAGCGGGGTGCTCTGGCCAAGGTGCTCAAGCGCCTGCTCACCAAATACGACAACCTCTTTGAGGTCTCGTTCCCCTACTCCATGGGCTGGCATGGCGCGCCGACCGACGATGGCGAGTATCTACACTGGCAATTGCACGCCCACTTTTACCCGCTGCTGTTGCGCTCGGCCACCGTGAAAAAGTTCATGGTCGGCTACGAGATGCTCGCCGAAGCCCAGTGCGATTTGACGGCGGAGCAGGCAGCCGTGCGGCTGCGGGCGTTGTCGGAGGTTCACTACAAAGGAGACATCAAGGCTCAGGAGCGCCGACCGTCCAGACGTGAATGGTCCGGGCGGCACAGCAGTAGCGGATCAATCTGGCCAGCCCCGTTCACGGGGTGCCGCTCCGTAGCCCGGCAAAAGTCCGGGTGGCCACTTTTAATCGCCAAAGGGGGAGGCTTTTCCTGGATTGGCTGTGACCCACCCTACCTTGCAGTGGGGTTTCAGGACTTGGGTAAAGTCAAGAGTAGGTCTTTTGACACTCCTGCACCTGTGGTTTATAATACTTCCTGGTTTCTATGCGCCACAGCTTGTGACCTACTGGAAGGGGTCCGTGGATTGGGCTTCTGGAGGTGCGAGACAGTGAAAACACTTCGTCAAAGCCTGATAGACTGTGATATGGCTATGCTACGGGCCATCGCCGAGATGCACGGCCTTGAACTGAGCAGCAATCGCCAGGAGGAGGCCGTGGTTCAGTTGGGGGAAGAACTCTTGCAACCGGAGGAGGTGGCCCTTACTCTGGACGGTCTCTCTCCCACTGAACAAGAGGCCCTGGAGGTCATCATCGCCCAAGGAGGTAGAATTAAAGCTCCCCTTTTCCTCCGGGAATATGGTGAACTGCGGGCTTTTGGGCCTGGACGCCTGGAACGGGAGAAGCCCTGGCTGGAACTGACCAACGCTGCTGAGGGCCTCTGGTATCGGGGTCTGATCTACAAGGCTTTCGACGAAGTGGAAGGCTGCCGGGGTGAGTTCTTCTTCATCCCCCACGACCTCCTGCCCCTTCTGCCTCGGGCTGAGGAAGGTCCTCCTTCTTTCACAGTAGAGCCGTCGTCCCCACCCCCCGTTATCCGCCAGGGGGACTTGACCCTCCTCGAAGACATTTGCACCTTCCTCAGTTATCTGCAACGGGAGGAGGTAAAGCCGCTCAGGGGAGGCTACTTGCCCCGTCCAGTGATAGAGCGGCTCAACGAACGGTTCATCGTCAAGGAAGACCTGGCAGGGATCGTCCACGAGCGGGGGACGCAACGGCTGGCTTTCCTGCATCACCTCTGTCGCCAGTTGAGACTGGTGCGGGTCAGGGGAGGACTGCTGAGACCAGGCTCTGCCGAGGCCAGGGCCTGGTTGAAATCGTCGCCTGCGGACCAGATTGCTGTCTTGCAGGCTGCCTGGCGCGACGACACTCAGTGGAACGAGCTATGGCGCGTGCCGAGCCTCAGGTGCGAGGACACGGGGTGGCGCAATGATCCCCTGGCAACGCGCCAAAGGATCCTGAAACACCTGAGCCAATGTCCCCCGGACCAGTGGCTCTCCTTGGCCTCTTTTATCCAGGCCGTCAAAGAGAGCGATCCTGATTTCCAACGACCCGATGGGGACTATAGTGCCTGGTACATCCGCCAGGCGGACACGGGTCGCTACCTCTCCGGCTTTGAGTCGTGGGACCAGGTCGAAGGGGCTCTCATCGCCTATCTCATCGCCCAGCCCCTGCACTGGTTGGGCGTGACCTCTCTGGGTTATGAAAACGACGATGTTTTGCTCCGGCTGGATTTGCAATCCAGCCTGCCTTCCTCTTTTCTCATCACTCCCTGGGGAGCGGCCTTCCTGGGGCTGCCCCACCAGGAGCAGGAGAAATGGTCGCCCCAGCCCATCGAGATCAGACCCGATTTCACTGTTCTCGTCCCCGCTGGAGGAAGCCTCTACCACCGTTTCCAGGTGGAGAGGTTCGCTGACAGGCAAGGTTCGGAGGAAGGGGCTTACCTCTACCATGTCACCCAGGATTCTCTGGCTCGCCTCCTGAGAGAGGACATCAAAGTGGAGACGGTACTTGGCTTTCTGAAGCAAGCCACTGCTGGCCGCCTGCCGGCCAACGTGGCTCACACTCTACGTCAGTGGGGTCAAAAATACGGCCAGGTCAGTTTGCGGCCGGTGGTTCTCCTGCAGGTGAAGGACGAGTTGATCTTGCAGAAATTGCAGACCTTGCC
>SOHZ01000394.1 GCA_004377365.1 Anaerolineales bacterium
CGGCCTGTTGTTCTACGCCAGTCAGCCAGTAGCTCAGGGCCGAGCGCCCGTCCCATCGAGGAGTCGGTGAATCGGCGGCGAAGTACTCGACGCCAAACTGGTCGAGACGGCGCTGTAGTTCATTGGGAACAGCGGCAATCTCATCGAGCAGGCTGTCCAGGCGACGACTCAGCATGTCTCGATAGTTATCGCCATCTTCTGTTGCACTGCCATCGTCCAGCAGTGCTGGCAGGTCCTCGAATAAGGTCCTGGCTGGGTCGGACATGGCCTGGCTAATGAGCGAGCGCAATTGGATGGCCTCTTCCGATAGACAAGTTGTGTCACGTGCATAACGTGGCTGGCCCTGGAGCCAGCGTAACATGCCTAGGCTCAAATAGCTCAAAGGTTGATGCCGCCGTTCCTCGGCTAGCACCCGCCCGCCAAACCGCTCCTCTAATACCTGCCACATGGCTTCCTGGCGTGCGTCCCAGGCTCCTACCTCGACGGTGTACTGATCCGGACGACGGCATAGGTCGGTGAAGGTCATGCCCCTCAGGGGGATGATGGCCTTCTCGCCCTTGCGTACTGCGGCCACCCGCAAGTAGCCGCGCACTACTGCGGCGATGAGCAGCGGCAATATGCCCAATCGCAGGCCATAAGGGGGCGATTGCAGTGTGCACAGAAGTTCTGCGAAGGATTTCGGCTCCGTCTGGGCCTGACGTAAGAAATCATTAATGACATCCCACGCCTGAGCCATGGCTCCGTCGGCAGGGCGGCCAATTTCCCACTCTCCATCTTCGGTTGGGCGCAAGATGCCAGGAGTTCTGAGGATAGTCTTGACCGCCATCACGTCGGGGCCATGGCCGGACAGGTTCAGATCATCCGTCAGTTGATCAACAAAGAGAGCGTCAATCACCTTGTTTACCGCTCGCATCTGCACCGCCGACGGCTCGCGTTTGTTGAGCGGTTCGTTGAACACGTTCGGCGTGTGTGGAAACACCTGGGCGCAGATTTTGGACAGCAGATGGCTTACCCGCGCGTCGCTATCGGGCGCGCGCGCGAGCGGCTGTCCCTGATGGTACCAGTCGGCACCACCTGCCGAGGGTCGGACCAACGGGGCTAGCGCCCGCTCCAACCAGGCCGTTGTCTCGGCGACATAAAAATCCAGTTCCCGTTGGAGTCGCACCGGATCCTGATCCTTGAATAGCGCGTCGTTGCCCAGTTCGTCCAGCACCAGCCAATCGGTGAGAAGTTGCTCGATGAGCAAGGGGCGGCGCGGCACGACGATCAGCACCTGGGTATGGCGAACCGCCTGGGCCAGCTCGCGAGCCTGGTTGAGTTCTGCTTCGTCGGTGGGCAGCGTGTAGACGATGAAACCGTCGGCATACTCCCACCGCTGGCCGTTGACTCGCACCTCGCGCAGGGTCAGATCCCAGTCGGTGTGAGCTAACTCCTGGGGGACACGGTACAGACTCCAGAAGAAGCGGGGCATGCCATGTTCCTGGTTAAAACGCCGGGCACGGTAGTGATGCGGGGGCAAGACGCGCTCCAGCAGTTGGCGGCGCTGCACCGGTTGGAGTTGCCGGGTCTCCCGCGCTTCGGCCAGTTTGGCTTCCAGGTCCACGCCGCTGCCGGAGAAAAACTCCCAGGCGTTTTCGATCTGATTGAAAATGAGCACCTTGCGCCGGGCCAGATGCTTTAATCGTTCTTCCACGGCCTGCCGCCCTTCACGGCCCTCCATACCTGTGGCAAAGCACAGCATCTCGGTGCTGGGGCGGACTCCGTCGGCATCGCCCACGACGGTCAACACGCCCAGCGCCTTGACTAGGTGAGCGGCCAGGGCGTCTCCAGGCACAACTTTACGCAGCGCTGTCTCCACGCCCGCCCACACGGGATGCGCGCCGCCGGCGCCGGAATCGGCGCGGATGGCATAGGCGAAATAGTCCCATAACCGGTCAAGACGAACCCACGCTTCTGGTGTGCCGGGCACAGCCCTGGTCAAGTGGGGACCCAGGGCATCCGGTTCCTCCGAAGCCAGGAAAGTGAAAAGAGTGCGCTCATTTTGAGCTGCGCGGTTGGAAAGACGGGGCAGGCAGTAGGTGGTCAAAGGGTGAAGAGGATAAGCTCCCTCCAACACCAGCTCGCGGATACGCTCTGGGGTCAGCAGACGAAAGAGGCTCAGTTCAAAGATTCGCTCCAGCAGGCGGTCCATTGTGGTCTGCTGCGTTTCAAGGAAAGCAGCCCAGGCCACAGGATCCGTCACGCTCAGGGCCTCAGCGATGAGGCGGTAGCTGACTTCGGGATCGCCTGAGACGTCCAATGAGCGGAAGCGGCCAGCAATGCGCTCCCATTCCTGCTGGTACTCGGGCGGCAGACGACTGGCGTACTGGCCCAGTTCCTTGTGAGCGATGAGGATCAGGTGGAGTTGACCCGCTCCACTACGATTGCAAGTCTCAGCAAAGTCCTGGAGCAGTGCAGCGTCCGTGCCCCATGGCTCCCCGGCCCGTGCCTCCAGGAAGCGCCCAAACTCGTCCCACAGGATGACGATGCCGTCATAGCCGCAGGCACGGAGCTCGTCTATGGTCTGGCCGTAAGCTTCGACAATGGGTTGGCCGTTGTGCCGGTCGAAGGTAGCGCCAGCCGTCAGATGGGGGTAAGCATCCAGGAAGAGTTGATAGGCCCTCGGCTGGTACTGTTCCAGGGCCTGCACCAGCCCTTCCCGCGTCTCCTCTCGTGCCTCCAGCCAATCGGCCAGCTGGTCGTAGGTAGCCGGATAGTCGTCACGCCACTGGCGAATGGTCTCCAGTGCGGCGCGATAGACGGTGCGGGGGCGAATGTCACCCAGGCCCAGGCTGGCCAGGGTGCGATCCAGAGCGCGGCCCAGAGCCAATGACAACTCTCCTTCGTCACCGGAGAGAACTACGGGCAGCAGGCGGGGGCCTTCAGTTAGTTGGGCCACTACGCCTTCGGCGGCGTCAGGGAAGTCTCGCTGCAGCCGGTCGAGGACAGGAGCCAGGGCAGGGTGCAACGTTTCGGCGTGGGAAAGGATAGCCGCCAACACAGTGGCCAGCAGTGACTTACCCGAGCCGTAGGCCCCGTGGAGCAGATGGGCGCGCTGGCCAGCATCTGGGTGAATAGCGGCCAGAAGGGCCACCAGCGCCTCGGCTGCGTTGGGCGTGGGGATGTAGGCAGCGATATAGTCCGCGTCCCCCAGGTCGTACTTGAGGTTGATGGCACGTTGGAAGTGAGGGGCCGGGTGACGCAAGGTGGATAACGTTGTCACTCTCTCGGCAGTTATCTCTGCAATCACAGGACTTATCCGTCTCCTACCGGCGTGTTTCATAGTAGTGGATCAACACTTCTTCTGCCGTGGCCAGCGGCAGGGTCAATTCATCCAGACCAGCCGTGCGGGTCAGGCGTACCGCCAGGTCATGGTGCTCGTCGTTTAGGCGGGTGAGGGCGTCACTCAGGCCGGCCGTACCCATGTTGAAAACCCGACCGGCGTTGGCCGGCTCGCGCAGCACCTGGGCCAGTCCCACCTGTCGAGAGTCGGGCTTTTTGCCTTCTTGCCACCGCAACAACACGTAGAGTAAAACGAGAGAATCAATACTGGCTGGATCAGGACGGAGTAGACGATAGCGTCGTACCCGGCCGCTGTTAGCTTCCGCCAGCAGGCCCAATTGAGCCAGTGGGCACTCCATCAGGTCTTCCGGCGAGCGGGCCTGACGATCAGGTAAGTAGGTACGGACCAGGCAATCGAAATCCCGCTTCAGCGAGTTCTCCGAGATGGCTTTCCCTTCGACGCCGATCACCCAACTCTGGAGCGCGCTCACAAAACTGGACTGGTCGAAAACTGGCTGGGAGAAGTAGCTAAAGAACCAATACCAGGCCGTCGCGCCACCCTGATCGCGCACCAGGTGGTAGTGGATCAGCCACAATGTTCCTTCTTCTTCCAGGTAGCGGTCGTGCTCCCACACCAGTTGGCCAAAAGGGTCAGTCAGCCGCTGGGTGGTGCGTTGGTTCTCTCGATACTCCTCCGTCAGCCCGGTGGCCGTCATCCAGAAACGCAACGCTCGCACCATGTTCCTGCCCAAGCCCAGCCGCTCCGAAGCATCCCGTCCCATGAAGATTCTCTGGTCATGGCGGACAGCGTCCATCCCTTTGAACAGCCATCCTTCGCGGATGTGGAAGGTTTCGTGCTTGGCGTAGGGCATCAGATACTGTCTCCATACACGCTTAGGCTCTTGGCCACCAGACAACCTGGCGAGCCAAAATGAGTCACGCACTCCAGGCAGCTATTGCAGCGATCCTGGTCAATCTTGTAAACCGGTGGGTCTGAACAAACCGTGATGGCGCCCTGCGGACAGACGGCGGCACAGGCCGTACACTGGATGCATCTCTCGAATTTGCTGGCTTGACACCGGACGTAGCCCGTCAGGCGCCTGAAATCCCTAGGCGCCAATGCTGTCACCCTGATAGTATCCGTCCCTTCGATGGCTTGCACTATCAAACCGGTCCAATTGTTGCTGCGCCGCCCTTCCAGATAGGTCTCGCCCAGTTCCGGCCGACTGCGATCCCGATTGATGCGTCCAAGGGGTTTGAGGTACTCCAGCAGTTGTCCGTTGATCGGCCGCTTGACGGTGAGCTGAATGGTGCGGTCTAACTCCCCGCATGGTTTGACTTCCAGCCCGGCGAAGCGATTTTCAAGCCCTGCACCCCCAAACCGCTTGGTCCAGGCTCGGCTGTCTACATACTCTTCTGGGTCTGGCTTGCCGATGCGCTGCGCAAAATCCAACAGTTTGCCTCGCCATCGCGCCGCATCCTCGGGGAAAAAGAGTTGCGTCAATATCTCTGACCAGCGAGAGTTCATTGGACATAGCCAGCAGCCCACCCGGCTGAAGCCCAGACGATACGATTTGTTAAACGGCAGGTTGTGAGAGAGAATATAGAGCCACACATCGAACTCGGACCAATCGAGGATGGGAGATGCGGTCACCTGCTGTCCCATTTTGGCCCTCGTTGTCACGCCGTGCAGGTCGTCCTCTGCTGCCGACTTGGATGAGCCCCTTCGACGACGAGTGGTGATTCGAGCGTATTGTCCACGGCGCTGCGATTCCATCGCTCGGATGCCATAGAAGGTCAGCACTCTCTGGCTGAACGTCTGAAGCGCTTCGTTGATAGGGCCTATCTTGAAAATGGTGCAGCACCAACGCATCATCCGGCTTGGTGGCCCCATTTCGTCCACCAGCGAGAAAAAGTCGGGCTCTGCTCGCACTGGAAAGAAAGGTATCAAAGGATTGTCGGCCTGAAACTGGTACACGTAGGCATAAGTGTTCGGATCCTCTAGCGTCGTATCGCCGAAGATGTGAAGGATGTCAGCGCGTCCCAACGACCGCCTCACCAAGTCGGAGACTACAGTTGAGTCTTTCCCGCCGCTGAACGAAACCAGATACTCATACCGTTGTTCAGGGAATTCGCTGGCAATTTCTTTGATGAAATTCGTCGCCTCGTATTCCAGCCCCTTCAGACGAGTTTGGCTATTCTTAAGGGATTCTCGATATCTCTCGATCCACTGCTTATCGAGGGCATCATAGCCATCAGCGGCGAGAAGATACTCGGTGATGGCCGACAGATCGTGCCTCAACTGTTTGGAAGACGGAGCGGCCACCGTCTGGCCGTTGATGTAGTAGTATGCGCTCTTGCTCGCCCGCCACATGGCGACCTCGTCCAGTGGCCCATGACCATAGAATTCCAGGATACGCCGCTCGCGGGCAAAGACGGGGCGGACATCAGTGGCCAGATACTTGAGCTCCGAAGAGCCGCATCCAAAACACGCCGGACGATCTGAAGCCCAGATTGGGGATTTACATTGTGCGCACCAATATACTGCCATCGCAAATCACGACCTTGAATCGAGTAGACGAGCCTGAAACGCCAACAAAATATCATGGAGTGCGAAATGAGGCAACATTTGGCATCATTATTAGACGTCAAATGGCCACTACGCGCGAACTTTCAATTTATCGCAGGTTGGGAAGGAGAACCGGAAATGGGAAGGCCACTCTCCTGCTTGACAAGGAAAGCGGCTTCTTGGTGTAATTCCATAAGCCTTGCTTCCTGGCCTTTGCAGGAACGCTCATAGGTAGCAAGGTGTTAAGTGGCTTTGTAGAGAGAATGCGAGTAT
>SOHZ01000380.1 GCA_004377365.1 Anaerolineales bacterium
TAATGTGTAGCCACCTGCCTGATATGCCGATCAACCGAGTTTCAAACTATGCCGGGTGCGAAAGGGCATCTTAATCAACCAAAAACCGGGTTTCTGATCCCTGATAGTGAGGAACTATGCTGGAAGATATTCTGGTCGTGGTCAAGGGTGGGGGTGATTTGGCCACCGGCGTGGCTCACCGGCTCCACCGGGTGGGGATGAAGATCATCATCACGGAATTGGCCCAGCCGACGGTCATTCGCCGTGCCGTGGCCTTTGCCTCGGCCGTTTTTGAGGGGGAAGTGACGGTCGAGGGAGTGGTGGCCCGGCGGGTGGAAGATGCTGCGCAGGCCCTGGCCCTCTTGCCAGAGGGCATCATCCCTGTGTTGGTGGACCCTGGTGCTTCTGTGCTGCGTCCTGAGCCCTGCCCTGAGCTCGTCCTGAGCAAGGTCGAAGGGCAAAGTCGAAGGGTTGTCGAAGGGGTGCGGGAGCTCAGGCCCAGCGTGGTGGTGGACGCCATCATCGCCAAGCGCAACACCGGCACCAGGATAACCGATGCCCCCGTCGTCGTGGCCCTGGGGCCGGGCTTTACTGCCGGGCTCGACGCCCACGCCGTGATAGAGACCAACCGTGGCCACGACCTGGGGCGGGTCATCCTGGAGGGTCAGGCCGTGCCGGATACGGGGATACCGGGACCGGTCATGGGCTACGCCAGTGAGCGGGTGGTGCGCGCCCCGGGTGAGGGCGTCTTCCGGGGGGTGAAGGCCATCGGAGACAGGGTGGAAGCGGGTGATGTGGTGGCTCGCGCCGGGGGCCAGCCTGTGCTGGCCCCTATCTCCGGTGTGCTGCGGGGGCTTCTGGCTGATGGCCTGCTAGTAAAAGAGGGCATGAAGGTGGGCGACGTGGATCCCAGAGGGGTGCGCGGGCACTGCTTCACCATCTCTGACAAGGCCCGGGCCCTGGGTGGAAGTGTGCTGGAAGCTATCTTGTACTTGCTGCGTGAGCGCGAGGAGCGGAAACGATAGCAGAGGGGGGAAGTCAAGGAAAGAACAGAGACCCTGCAATCTAGCCGATAAAATCTTTGGGCCTCTTCCATTCGAGGACGGGGGGCAGGTCTTCGAAATGCCCGTCGTAGGAGACCAGGAACTGACATCCGTTGAGGTAAGCCGAAACGGCATGGGCTACGTCGGATGAATCCTTGACCGCCGAAAACGTCTTGGCGTTGAGTATCCTCTCCTCTCTGGTAACCATCGGCAATACGCCTATCTCCGTTTGCAGTATTTGGAGCAAGGCATCCTTCCCCAGCCGGATACCGTGGTCGAGGCCGGGTGCGTTCCTCAAGGCGAAAACCAGGACTTCGTGCAGGGCGTAGAAGGAGGTCAAAGCGACCATCTCCCCCGCGTTGACTTTCTCGATCATCGCCACGACATCAGCGTGTCGCTCTTTTTCGATTAGTCTGGTCAAGGTGTAGGCGATCAGAACGGTGGAGTCGAGGTAGAGGCGTGGCGTTTCGTCCTCTGGCTCCAAGGGTGACCTCTCTGCCATTGTGGCTCCTCTTCTCAGAGCAAGAGACTGGTTTATCTCTGTGATGTAGGTTCCTGTTGGACTGCGAATTCAGGACGCCGTTCGCCTCGGGCTATCGTGTTCACCGTCTCCATCATGACTTCAGAGATAAAGAGGGCTAGATAGGCCACGCCTTGTCCCAGGATCCTGTTCTCGCTCTCTGCCTTGGCCTCGTGGATCAACTTATCAATGTCTTTGCCTTCCAATCCCTTGGAGAACTCTTCCAAAAGGGTCATCACCACGACCTCCTTCCGCCGCAAGGGGTGAGTTTGTTGATATTATATCATACTTCTAGGTGGAAACCAAGAATGAACGTGGGTAGCTTGTTTGGAGACCTTCGTCTATCAAACGGCCTCTTTACAACTAACCGTCTCTGTAGTAAAATAGCTTCAGGGGCGGTTTTTGTGTTCCGCTCGTGCCTGAGGGTAGAAAGTTATTAAGGAGGGGTATCAATGGCAGTTGCAACTCATGAAACACTCATCCCGAAAGTTGCCTTAAAGGCTCTGATCGAGCTCACCGGTCAGCCCCAGGTAGACGTCGCGCTTCTGATAACATTACGAGACGCTGTCGAGCACCGTCTGGAAAAGATCGAGTCTGCACTTTGGGATTATGAACAGAAGTACGGAATGACTTTCCAGCAGTTTGAAATCCAAGCTCGAACTGGAGAGATGCCAGATCGTTTCTCGTATGAAAAGGAAAAAGACTATTTCGAGTGGGATAGCCTGGTGACTCGTAAGGGAAAGCTGGAGGAGATCCAGCGATGGCTGGTCTAGCCGAAGATTCTCTGGCTACCTATGAGTGGCCTGAGGCAACTTCCGTAACTGTCTCCATCATGACTAATG
The DNA here is from genome assembly GCA_004377365.1 of Anaerolineales bacterium. Lineage (GTDB taxonomy): Bacteria > Chloroflexota > Anaerolineae > E26-bin7 > E26-bin7 > E26-bin7. The sequence goes on from SOHZ01000380.1 coordinate 2,385, forward strand.
AAGATGCCTGTGGAGGTTCACGATGACGAACCGAGAAGACGAACTCGCCCACCTGCGTGGTTTGCAGGCCAATCATCGCAAGAACATCCGTATGCTGGAAGAGATGCTGGCCAACTATGGCATGGAACGCCCCCTGCCCCTGCTCAACAACCTGGACTTTGAGCGGGAGCAGCTCCGCCAGGTGGAAGAACGGCTGGGATGTTTTTACCTACCGCAATGCCAAGGATGGTAAGGTAGTATTCTCACTTGCGTTGGGTACAAGTGAGGTAGCAATGGAGGCATAGCATGTCAACAATCACCTGGTTGCATCTATCGGATCTACATTTTCGAGAGGCCGAGCGGTGGGACGAGGACATTGTCCTGCGTAAGTTGCTGGATGACGTACAGAAACAAACCACGTCAGACAGCCTGCGCCCTGACTTTGTCGTAATGTCGGGGGACATCGCCTTCAGCGGAGCACCCGAGGAGTATGCCTTGGCCAGGCAGTTCTTCGATGAGCTATTGAAGGTGACCGGTGTGCCCAAGACACGGCTCTTCACCGTACCCGGCAACCACGATGTGGATCGCCAAGCCATCAGCCGGGGAGCAACAGCTATCGCCTCGTCACTGGACAGTCGGCAGGCGGTGAATGAGGTGCTGGCCGTTGCCGTAGATCGCCGTCTGATCTTCCGCAAGTTCGACCACTACGCCGACTTTGTGAGCGATTGCTTTGGAGGGCATCTGGTCTTCGATGACGAGCGCTACTTTTACGTGCAACTCCTTGACCTGGCCGATCGACGGGTGGCCGTGCTGGGCCTTAACTCAGCGTGGTTGGCCTACGGCGGCGACGAGGACCGCGGACGATTGGTGCTGGGCGAGCGTCAGGTTCGTCTGGCTCTGGAGGCAGCTAGAGACGCCGACCTGCGAATCGCCCTGTTACACCACCCCTTCGATTGGCTCCAAGAGTTTGACCGAAACGACTGCGAAGCTCTGCTGATGCAAGGGTGTGACTTTGTGCTGCACGGGCACCTGCACCGCACTGGTTTGCTGAGCCTGACGATGCCCGACGCCGGTGCGAGCTACGCCAGTCGGGATTATCCCAACAGCTACAATTTTGTACAGCTCGACTTGGGGACCGGACAGGGGACAGTGTACCTGCGCCGGTATAGTGATGAACGCGGTGGGTTCTGGACCAAGGATGTGATGACCTATCAAAACGTAGACGATGGCCAGTACCCCTTCGAGCTGATGCCGTCACTGGGGGCGGCTCCGGCGACAGACAGGCGTGAGATGCCTTCTGTCCCCGTGATGCCGGCTGTAGATCCAGCCCAACTGGAAGCATCCTACCTGCGTCGGATGCAGGACTCGTGCACTGCCCTACCTTTGGCGGTGATTGACCCTCGGGCTTTCGAGCGGACCCGCCAGCAGACGATGGACTTGTTGGCCGTGTACGTGGCGCTCCACACTCAGACCCGGGTCGCGATGGAGAAGGAGAGCGAAGGCAAAGGAGAACACCGTGGGCTGGAGAGAGTGATGGAACCGGACCGCGAAATCCGGCCTGCGACTGCTCTAGAAGTCGCTGACCATGACCGGAAGATGGTGCTGCTGGGTGACCCCGGCAGTGGCAAGTCTATCTTTGCCAATTACCTGGCTCTCTGTCTGGCCGGTGCGCGCTTGGAGCGTTTGGGAGAAACTTCACTGCTGGGCGATGGATGGATGGCTCACCTGGAACCGCCCTGGACCCACGGTCCGCTGCTGCCACTGCCGATCACCCTGCGGCATTTTGCCAGAAGCGACTGGTGTGACGGTACGGCCAATGGGCTATGGAACTTTATAGCCGACACGCTGGCCACTCAGGATCTGGCCGACTTTAGTCCCTATCTGCGCCAGCAGTTGCTGGACGGCGGTGTAATGGTCTTGCTGGACGGTCTGGACGAGGTGGCCGATCCGGAGGAGCGGCAGGCCGTGCGCGACGCGGTAGCTGATTTCGCCAAGACCTACGGGCACCCCGATAACCGCTACCTGGTGACCTGTCGGGGTTATGCCTATCAGGATACCCGTTGGCAACTAGAGCGCTTTGCAGTCCATACCTTGGCTCCCTTCACCCAGAAGCAGATTGACGAATTCATCGGTTGTTGGTACAGAGAGGTGTGCCGCCTGGGTTGGAAGAGCGAGATCGAGGCTGAGGACCTGACTCACCGGCTGCAGGCCGCAACTCGCCGGCCCGACTTGGCTCCCCTGGCCAGGAATCCCCTGCAATTGACGATGATGGCTTCATTGCATTTCTCCTGGGGACGGCTGCCTGAGGACCGGGTGGAACTGTACCAGGAAATGGTCCGACTACTGCTCGTTCGCTGGCAGGAGGCCCGCCTGGGCGAAGACATGGGCGTAACCCGGGCGGTGAGCGCTGGCAAGCTGGAATCAGCTCTGGAGCGAGTGGCCTTTATCGCCCATCGCACTCAAGAGGGGCCGGAAGGGACGGCCGATGTCAGCGAGGTGGTGCTGCGCAGCGTGCTGAAGGACTATCTGGAGGGAAGTTGGGATCGAGCCGGAGACCTGGTGACCTACATACAAGAGCGGGCCGGGCTGCTGATGGAGCGAGGGCTGGGAGTGTACACTTTCCCGCACCGCAGCTACCAGGAGTACCTGGCCGGGTCCTATCTGGCTGTGCAGCCGGACTTTCCGGACGAGGCGGCTGGCCTGATCTGTGAAAACTATGCTCAGTGGCGCGAGGTGGCGTTATGGGCTGTGGGGGTCATGGCTCGCTTGAAGAAGATGACCCATGTGGCAGTGGATGTGGCGGCAGCACTGTGTCCCCACAAAGTGCCTGACCGGGCTGTGCCCGAGGCCGATTGGCGGGCTGCTCATCTGGCCGGCGAAGCACTGCTGGAGATCGGCTTGGAGGAAGTAAAAGCCCGTGAACGTCACGAACAGGTTTTGGCTCGCGTGCAGGGGTGGCTTGTGGCTCTGATTGAACGAGGTGTTCTGACCCCCATGGATCGCGCCGCGGCTGGCGACGTGCTGGCCCGCCTGGGCGACCCGCGCCCCGGCGTGGGCCTGCGGGAGGACGGTCTGCCGGACATCGTGTGGTGCGAGGTGCCAGCGGGACTTTTCATCATGGGAACACAGAAAGAAGACATTCCAGCGCTACTGGAGAAGTATGGCGGCGAACGGGAGTGGTATGAATGGGAGACACCACAACATCAACCGAACCTGTCGGCCTACTCCATCGGCAAGTACCCGGTGACCAATGCCCAGTGCGCGGCCTTTGTTCAGGACGGCGGATACCGTAACGACGAGTGGTGGAAGGAAGCCATTAGCGCCGCTTACTGGAGCCCGGCCGGTTTCAAAGGGTATCTTGACGATGAACCGCGCACTGGCCCGGCCACCTACGGCGGCGTATTCGAGTTGCCCAACCACCCGGTGGTGGGCGTCTCCTGGTACGAAGCGGTGGCCTTTTGTCGCTGGCTGACGGAGCGGCTGCGAGGCGTTTTTTAGCGGGGTATAGCAGGGGAGAGCGGTAATGGGCCACAGAGTCAGACTCTACGAGGGCCTGTATCGCCGGGTCTATGATTGGGACAACCTGTTGCTGGCCTACCGTAAGGCGTCCAAAGGCAAGCGGGGCAATCCGGCCGTGGCTGCCTTCGAGTATCACCTGAAAGACAATCTGATCCGCTTGTGAATGGAGTCGAGTATGACTTTGAAAATCTCTATCGGGCCTATCGCGTCTGATCCGCTTGTGAATGGAGTCGAGGCTTTAGCCGGAAGCAGCTTTCTTTTCCACAAACTGAAGCGCTGCCCCATCTCGGCGGCCCCCTCCGTGACTGGCTGTCAACGAATATGGAATTGAGGCTTTAGCCACAATACCGTTCAATTAAGGTCTGGAGTAGAGGCTTTAGCCGGATTTTCTCGCCTAAAGGCTCCATTCCAATTGCTTATCTGAACCGTATTGGCTTCAGCCGGAAGAGGATAGAAAAGGAACCATGCCTGACCATCATCCACCTCACATTTACCTTGATAACACCTGGTACATCATCACTTCGGCCACGCTCAATCACGCCCCTTTCCTTGCCAGTGAACAGGCCAAAACGCTTGTGCGCGATACGCTCAAAACCCTCGTTCCGAGATTGAACTTTGCCCTGCGTGCCTGGGTCATCTTGAATAATCACTACCATCTGCTACTTAAAACGCGCCGGGGCAAAGACCCGACTCACTTTTTTGGCCAGTTGCATGGCAGTACTTCACGGCAAATCAACTTATGGGATGGGGCAACTGGCCGGCAGATGTGGCACAACTACTGGGATACTTGTATCCGTGCCGAGGCTGATCTGTGGGCGCGCTTCAACTATGTCCACAACAATCCCGTCAAGCATGGCTATGTGCAACAGTTGGAGGATTGGCCCTTTTCCAGCTATCATTACTATTAAGAACCAAAGGTGAGGAATGGCTACAGGACTGCTGGCTGCGCTATCCGGTGATTGATTATCTGGAAGGGGATGATTTTGATCTGTCGACTTGACCGGCTAAAGCCTCGACTCCGGAATTGCTGATTGACCTGATTTTGGTCTCTCGAACTTGACCGGCTAAAGCCTCGACTCCGGAATTGCTGATTGACCTGATTTTGGTCTCTCGAACTTGACCGGCTAAAGCCTCGACTCTGGAATTGCTGACGACTTCTGCTACTCCCCTTAATTGGAAGGCGAGTTCGATTCGATGTCTGAAAACGTAAAAAGGACTTTTGCTAATTTTGATCCCGGCCTGATCCTGGTTTTATTGCTTCTGACCATTGCCGTCTCCCCGCTGCTCAAGTCGGGCCTGCCCAGCATGGCCGACGTGCCCATCCACCTCTATCGCACTATGGAGATGGTCCGCTGCTGGCAGGATGGGATCTACTACCCCCGCTGGGCCCCGAACCTGGCTTTCGGTTACGGTTACCCCCTCTTTGATTTTGCCCCACCTCTGCCCCCCTTCATCGCTGGGCTCTTTCACGTCCTGGGCGCCGACTTTGAGACGGCCATCAAGCTGCTGGCGGTGCTCTGCTTCCTGCTCTACGGCCTGGGGATGTACCTGTTCGCCAGGGAGGTCCTGGGAGCGAAACCGGCCCTGCTGGCGGCGGCGGCCTACGTCTACACTCCTTTCTGTTTCCGGGAGGCCCTCATCTACGGCGGCAACTACCCCCAGATCCTGGCCATGGCTCTCTACCCCTGGATCCTATGGGCTTTCTACAAGATCATCGTCCTGGGCAGGCCTCGCTATGTCATCGTTGGTGCCCTGGCCTACGCCTGTCTGATCTTTAGCCATAACTTTCACTCCTTTATCTTCACCCCTCTTCTGGTGGCTTACGTTCTCTATCTGATGGTGGTCACAAGGAAGTGGGCCAGAGCCGGAGAAGTGGGCCTGGCTCTGGCCCTGGGTCTGGGCCTGAGCGCTTTTTTCTGGGTGCCCGCCCTTTACGACATGCGCTGGGCCCTGGTCCAGGAGGAGTATTACCTCCTCCACACTGATTTCCATCAGCGCTTCTTGAGCCTCAGAGACCTGGTGGCCTGGCCTGTGCCCCTGGATGCGTCGGCGGACAATCCTTATTTCCCTTTCAGTTTGGGACCAGCCATCTTGATCCTGGCCGCTATCAGCCTGGCCGCGCTGGCAGTGGATACTGGCTACCGGGTCTGGAGGAGGTGGATTCCACCTAACCACCCAACCACCCAACCACCCAACCACCTGACTACCCAACCACCTAACCACCTAACCACCCAAGTAGACCCCTCTGTAAAGTGGCACCTGCTCTTTTTCGCTTTTGTCCTGGCGGCCAGTGTCTTCATCATGTTGCCAGCTTCGACTCTTATCTGGGAGAATGCCCCCTTCCTGCCCATCGGGCAGTTTCCCTGGCGGGTGATGGGGGTGGCTGAGCTGTCCCTCGCCTTTCTGGCCGGAGCCAGCCTGTGCCTCTGGAGCGACAGGGGCGTCATCTCCAAAGCCCTCCTGGCTCTGATGGTCTCTCTGGTGATTGTCGTCTTCTCGGTGGCTGTCTACTTCTATCCTACCCAGCCTTTCGTCGAGTATGACAACCCCTCGCTGCAGGACTACTTCCGCTTTGAACTGAGCACCCAGACTATGGGCGCTACCGCGTATGGCGAATACACGCCGGCCTGGGCCAAGGAGATACCGACCACCTCACCGCTCATGCCCGCTTACCTGGCCGGCCAACCGGTCGAGAAATTGAACCGCGAGGCGTTGCTGGGTTCGGTGCAGGCCCAGTTGCTGAAGCACACTGTGGTCTCCGACCGCTATCGCTTCACCAGCGACGAGCCCTTTACGGCTCACTTTTACACTTTCTACTTCCCCGCCTGGAGGGCCTACCTGGACGGTCAGCCCACCGAGATTCAGATCACCGACCCCTTTGCTCTTATGGCCGTGCCCGTCCCGGCTGGGGAGCATGAACTGCTGCTGCGTTTTGAGAACCTTCCTCTTTGGACGGTCATGAACACCCTGTCAGCGGTTGCTCTGCTGGCGGTGCTGGTGGTCTGGGCTCTCTATCGGCCGGCATGGCGGAAACGCAGAATGGCGGGAGGCGCGGAGGGGCTCGAGTGTCCTGAGTCTGCCGATAGCGAGCGCCGATTGAGTAGCGAAGCGTATCGAAATCAAGCGAGCGGGGCCGTATGCACAACCCGCTTGGTCTCGATATGTCGCTTCGCTCCTACTCGACCGGCGCTGGGCTCGCCACCTGGACGGCTACCTGGCGCTTTCTCCCGCAGCCAGGCCCTTTTGTTGGGCGGTGTCCTCTTGCTGCTCTTCGTGGTCAAGGTGCTGGTCGTTGACCCCCACACCACCTGGTTCCGGCGGCGCTCACCCGAAGGCCAGGTGGTCGGGGTCCAGCATCCGGCTCGCGTCAACCTGGATGACAAGGTCCTTTTCTTGGGCTACGACCTGGTCAGCGACGACACAGTGCGCCAGGGTGAGGATTTGCATGTGCGGCTCTATTGGCTGGCGTTACAACCTTTGGATGTCAATTACAGTAGCTTCCTCCACCTGGACGCCCCGCCGGACTATGCTACCTGGGCCACCTCAGACAACGCGCACCCCGGTGACCCCCAGGCCCAGGTGGCCATCCCCACGTCTGGGTGGTGGACCTCCCTCTATGTCAGAGACGAGCACCGTCTAGAGGTGCCGCCGGATATCCCGCCAGTGCAATACCTGCTGCGCGTGGGACTGTACGACCGACGCACGGGTAAGCGGTTGAAGGTGCTGGCCGACGACGGGAGTGTCACCGGCGACAGCATCACCTTGCAGCCGGTGCGAGTGATCGGAGCCAAATCAGTGAGCCCGCCTGTGGTGAGCCTGTCGAATCCACGCCAGTTGTCCCATCGGGTGGAATACACCCTGGGAAGGCAGATCGAGCTATTAGGTTACGATATGGAGATTGGAGATTGGAGATTGGAGATTAGAGATTTCGAATTGACTCTCTATTGGCGAGCCAAGGCCGTGGTGGAAAACGACTATACCGTTTTCGTGCATTTGGTGGACCAGGGGGGCAAGCTGTGGGGACAGGGCGACAGCGTTCCTGTGGGGGGCATGTATCCCACCTCGGCCTGGTTGCCAGGCCAGTTGGTCGAGGACAGGCACGTGATCCAGGTTGATCCCACTGCTCCTCAGGGCTCTTACCGAGTGCTGGTGGGGTTGTACGACCCGGCTACCCTGGAGCGGCTGGAAGCCATCGGCGCTGAGGGACCTGCCCTGAGCACAGTCGAAGGGCTGCTGTCCGAAGGAGCGGTTACTCTTATGGAATTGAGAATAGAGGATGGAGAATGGAGGATTGGGAATTGAGGATAGGCGCTTAGATGCCCACCTCCACCTCGCGCAGGCTGACGTTCTCGCGCAGGAAGCAATACAGGCCGACCAGCACCTCTGGAGCTACCTGGGAGAAGTGAAGTGCCAGCGAGAAGACGGCGGCAACCTCGTCGAAATTGGCTGCCAGCTCTGCCCCCGACAGGGTGAAGGCGATGCGTAGCGCCACGACAGTGACATATTGAAAGATGCCGATCCCCGCTGGAGCGCCAGGGATGGTTAACCCCAGAGCACCGAAGGCGATCACCAGGAAGGGCGCGTAGTAAGGGACCGGAGCGCCAAAGTCGAAAGCTAACAAGACCGGCCAGAAGGAGAGGGCAAAGCCCACCCAGGTGGCCAATGAGAGCAAGACGATCATAAACAGTTGGCGGCCATTCCGCATGATCTGCATCCCTTCCAGGAAGGCATCCAATATCCCTACGATCTTTGCCGCCAAAGGCTGGGGCAGGAGGGCTTTGATCAGGCGGACCAGGAAATCCCTTCTGAAGTAGAGGAGAAAAAGTCCCACGACCACACCCAGATAGAAGGCCGCTCCCAGATAACCCATGTACCTTATTTCATTGCTTTTGGCGCCGGTCAGGATCACTACCAGCAAAAGGAACAGGAGTATCGTCAAGCCGTCAAAGATGCGCTCTACGACGATGGTGGCAAAGGCTGTTGTCTTGCTGATCTTTTCCCGACGGCCGAGGAAATAGGCGCGGATGAACTCTCCGGCTCTGGCTGGCAGGAGCATGTTGGCGGCTGTGCCGATCATCAAGCTGGAGAAGAGGCTGTAAAAGCGCGCCGTTTTAGTTTGATAGAGCAGCCAATGCCAGCGCCAGGTTCTGATGACCAGTGAAATGGCCAATATCACCAGGGCGGGGATGAACATATAGTAGTTGGCTTGTTTCAGAGCGATCAGCATTTTGCCGATGTCCAGCTTGTAAAAGACAAAGTCAAGAAAGACTAAACCGACGCCGATGTTGGCTGCCAACCCTTGCCATTTGGTGGATACGAGCTTGATCAGAGAGAGCGCTATCACGGCGATCCACAGGGCGGCAAAGACCAGGTAAATTACCTGGGAGAGAGTGAAGTACCGGTAAGCAAAAAAGGCCGCAAACAGGATGAACAGTCCCAGCCTCAAGTATCTTGTTCTGTCCACAGAATCCTTCATAAGGCTAACCTCCACCTGATCGAGAGTTGAGAATTGGGGATTGGGGATTGGGAATTTCAAATGGCTTCCTCGCCACACAGACCACCGAACTCCCTACGGGGAGGCGTGTTTTGCACACCAACGAAGCTTCTAACTTGTAGACAGCGAGCAAAGCCTTGTTCAGGTAGGGGTTTACTGGCGTCACATCAGAATGGTCTTCTGGAGAGGGTCTGGAGAATCTCCTCCACATCCTCAAGGCGAAAATAAGTGGAAAAAGGAGAGCATTGCTGTAAGAGAGCTTGACCACCTGGAAGCCAACTTTTTCCAGTTTTGACTCTAGTTCGCTGGCGACGTAACGCTGTCTGCCGTGATAGGCTATGTCGTGATAACTCCATAAAAAGTTAAAGGCCGGCTCAGAGATGAGCACACTGCCTCCTTCTTTGCAGACCCGGTGGAACTCTCTGAGGGCCGTCAGGTCGTCTACCACTTCCTCGTGATACAGCACGTCGAAGATGGTGACCAGGCTGAAGGAGCTATCGGCGAAAGGAAGTCTTAGCGCCGAGGCGCGGCTGAGCCTTGCTAGAGATCGCTCCTGGCAGAAGCACAGAGCCGTCTCGCTGATGTCAATCCCATAGACCCGGCCATAGTGGTCCAGAAAACACATCGTGGCCCCTGTCCCGCAACCCACGTCCAGGACTGCCTCCCCTTGATCGAGGGGGACAAACTCCTCTATCAGGTTCTTGGCAATGCGCCGCTTGCCTACGAACCACCAGTGTGAGTCTTCCAGGTTGTACATTTTCTCGTATTCTTCGATTTCCATGACTTGATTGAGAATTGGGATTTGGAGTTGAGACTGACCTACCTTTGCGCTCTGCATTCCACAACTTGCTGGACGACGTACTTGATTTCCTCTTTGGTCAGCGAGGAGGCAGAAGGAAGGTAGAGCCCACGCTTGCACAGGTCCTCGGCTACCGGATACCTCTCCCCCTTGAATGTCTTAAAATAGATGGGCTGAAGATGGATGGGGATGAAAAAGGTCCTGGTCTCGATGCCTTTCTCAGCCAGTTTCTCTCTGAGTCTATCGCGGCTGAGGCCGAACTCATCTTCAAGGAGGATGGAATACATCCAGAAGACGCTCTTGGCCCAGCTTTCCTCAGGCGGAGTGGTGATACCAGGAATATCTTTCAGCAGAGAGGTGTAATGATAGGCATTGTCCCGCCGCCTCTGGACGAACTCCTCGAACCGCTCTGTCTGGGCCAGCCCTACCGCTGCTTGCAGGTTGGTCATGCGGTAATTGAAGCCCAGGTACTTGTGCCAGAAGTGCCTGTCTTCGGAGAAGGCGTGATCGCGCAGGTTGCTGGCCAGCCTGGCGATCTGCTCGTTGTTGGTGGTGATCATGCCCCCTTCGCCGGTGGTGATGATCTTGTTGGCGTAGAAGCTGAAACAACCGGCATCTCCCAGACTGCCGGTGCGCTGGCCTTTGTATTCGGCCCCATGGGATTCGGCGGCGTCTTCTACCACGTAGAGGTCGTATTTCTCAGCGATCTCCAAAACCTTGTCCATGTCCACGGGGTGGCCGTAGGTGTGCATAGGCATGATGGCTTTGGTCTTTTCCGTCACCTTGGTCTCGATCTGATCTACGTTCATGTTCCAGGTGCGCATTTCGGAATCTACCAGGACGGGCTTGGCACCAGTATAGGTCACGGCGTTGGCCGTGGCGATCATGGTGAAAGTGGGGATGATGACCTCGTCTCCTGGGCCGATGCCCAGAGTTGCCAGAGCTAGATGCAAAGCTACTGTCCCATTGGCACAAGCCACACCGTACCTGGCACCACAGTTCCGGGCGAACTGTTCCTCGAAGGCGGGGATATACTTCCCGGCCGAGGAAATCCAGTTGGTCTCCAGGCAATCCATGACGTATTTTGTCTCGTTGCCGCCCAGCATGGGCTCACAGACAGGAATTATCTTCCTGCCCAAGTCCAGCTCGGATACCGGGATCCTACTGATGGAGACTTTCAGTTCGGGCTCGTGACTGGGGATGATTTCGGCCAGTTCGCCCAGTTCACTCAGGTCTAATTTGGTTTCTTGGAGCATCTTTTGTTCCCTCCCTACAAGTATTCGATTCCAAAGCTCTCGGCACCTCGGTGGAAGAACAGTGTTTTCACTAATGCGCACTCCTAAAGGGCCCGGGTCGGTGTGAACCGCAGTCGCAAGACCAGGATGACGTATTTGATGCCTCGGCGGAAATAGTCCCACACCCTGGTAGCTGTTTTCGACTCCCCGGACTTTCGTGGCACAAAATGGTAGGGAATCTCCTTTATTTTGAAGCCCTTCTTCCTGGCCCGGTGTAAGAGGTCAATGCAGTATTCGCCATAGTCGCCCCTCAGGATGATCTGGTCAAAGACCTCCCGCTTGGCGGCGATGAAACCACTAGTGTAATCGCGGATGGCAAAACCTAACAGCAGTGAAGTGCAAAAGTTCATGGTCCAACTGAAGGCCCGGCCTGCGAAAGAGTGGCCGACGTCCTTGGCCCCTTTGACGTAGCGCGAGCCGAAGGCCAGGTCACGTTCGGTCAGGGCCTCGACCAGCTCTGGCAGCTTCTCCGGGGGCATGGAGAGATCGCAGTCCATCCAGGCGATGATATCGCCTTTGGCACGAGCGATGCCAGCATTGAGAGCCGAGGTCAGCCCCCGCTCATCGGTCCGCCGTAGCAACTCGATCCGCTCGTCGTTTCTGGCCATTTCCTGAACCACCTGCCAGGTGCCGTCAGGTGAGTCGTCGTCCACCACAATGATTTGGGTAGGCTGGTCCAGGTTGTCCAGGATGGCCTCAATCAGAGGGCCGATATTGTCCCTTTCGTTGTAGGTGGGCAGCACCACAGATACCTCGGGCATGGTCGTTGGCTCTCTCCTACTACATGTTGTGGTACAGGTCACAGGAGTTACGCGCTTGAGAGCCAAACCGTCGGTTGGTAGGCCGAAGGCTATATCGAAACCAGGTTTGGCGGCCAGCCAGTGCAGTTCTTGGCTTCGTCGTGAGGACCTCGGCTGAGCTCGGTCGAAGCCCTCAGCCGAACGGTCTCGATCCGGCCCTGCGAGCCTACCCTGCGATACGCTCCGCTACTCAGGGCGACGCTCGACCGGCGAACTATGTAACTCCTGAAGTCAGATTGCTGGGCCTGTGCCCGCCCTTCGACACGTGCATCCTGAGCACAGTCGAAGGGCTCAGGACACAGCACAGACTATAAGTCAGGCCCTATTTTACATCCTAACTGTGATTTTTGCAACCGTATCGAGGGCGGAGAAAAACGGCCTGACCTGATTCAACCAGGCCGGGGCGTTTCTGCGTACGATCATTTTCCTGTTTCACAGACAGAGCTCTAGCGTAGGGAGCCCAGGAAGGTGAAACCCTCGACCAATTTCAGGATGGGTGGTGAAAAGAGTTGGGGGAAGAGGCCCAGCGCCAGGCAGAGGAGGGTCAGGATCAATATCACGGCTACTGTGGGTAGGTACCGCAACAGTGGTATGGGTTCGCGCTCCAATTCGGGGTGGGCGTCCGGACCGAGAAGAGCAAGCAGGCCACGCCAGCAGCCGAGAGCGGCAGCTCCTCCGCTGAGGGCCAGAGCGATGGCGTAGAGGTGATTCTCCTGGTAAACCAGACGGTAGATGGGCCAACGGCTGGCAAAGCCACCGGTGAGAGGGAAGCCAGCCAGCGAGAGCAGACCAGCCAGAAGGCCAGCGCTGACCAGGGGCATCCGCTGGGCCACATTGCCCAAGTCGGCAAAGGCATCGCTGGAGGCGTAGCGACGCAGGGTTGCCAGTCCCACGCTGGCCAGAACCAGGGCCAGGGAGCGGTTGACGAGTTGCAAGGCAATGGCTGTCAAACCCTCAACGGAGGCTGTTCCCAGACCCAGCAAAAGGCAGCCCAGGTCGTTCAAAGCAGTGTAGGCCAGCAGTCGTCCAAAGTCCTGCTGGCCCAGGGCCAGGAGCCCGCCAACCAGGCTCGTTAAAAGGCCACCCACAGTCAAGAGTTGGAAGGCCTGGTTGTCGGCGATCAACCACGGGTGTCGCTGGAAGAGGCTTGTCAGGAGCAAAAGGAGAACCGGATTGACGGTGCCGATCAGGAAGGCAGTGACTGTGGGAGCAGCTTTGACAGCTACGGCTGGCAGCCAGGCTTGGAAAGGCACCACACCCAGTAGGATGGCGAAACCCAGGGCCAGGAGGGTGACGGCTGGCTCAGCGAGAGCGACATTGTGCGGGTTGCGGGCGTGGAGATCGAACAACCAGGCCGCGACCAGGAAGCAGGGCAGGGCCAGAGCGGTCATGGCCAGGTACCTCAGGCCCGCTCGGGTTGAGCCCTGTTGATCGCCCTGGATGGCAAAGACAGCGACGATGGCTGCTATTTCTAGCAACAGGGCGGCAAAGAGGAAAAGACGCATCGTGGCCACACCGCTGAGGAGACCCAGGATGACCAGGCCGAAGGGGATAAAGGCAGTCTCTTGAGCCCTTCGACTGTGCTCAGGATGCACCTGTCGCTTGTCCTGAGCCCTTCGGCCTTGCTCAGGATAAACTCCGTCGAAGGGAAGGGATGGGTTCCGGGAGGTGAACCAGGTGCAGAGAAAGAGGATGGCTGCCGTGACAAGGATGAAGACGATGACCATCTGGCTGGAGTGATCCAGGACGAACTCGCGCCCCAACACATAGGCTGGGTCATCGAGGGGCAGACGGAGGCAGAGGCCAGCCGTGACCATCGCCGTAACGGAGGCCGAAAGGGACGCTGCAATAGGCCAGCGCCGCAAGAAGTAAACAATGGGGGCCATGGCCAGGGGCAAGATGATGAGAAGCAGAGGGCCGGTTGCCATCTTCACTGCTCCCCTACCAATTCCACCTCCCTGGCCGAGGCAAGATAGGCGATGGCTAATGCCATAAAGAGGTTAACTATCCCTAAAGAGCCAACCACACTCAGGCTGCTTTCCAGGGCAGCGTAGAACAACTCAAAGCCAGCCATGAAGGTCAAAAGACCCAGGCCGGCTTTCAAAGGTTCTGCGGTCAAGATCATCGCTAGAAGCCCTATCAGGGCCAGCCAGTAGCAGGCGAAGCCGATGTCCCTGGGCACCTCAGGCAGTGGACAACTGTTCAGCAAGCTGCTGGCTACCAATCCCATCAGGACGACAGCCAGGAGGCGGAAAGGCAAGCCTACAGGGAACACCTCCCAGCCGATGGGCATGGGGGACGTCTCATATTTACTTCTTTGTCTGCCCCAGCGGACGCGACGGGCTGTCAGGTACAGAATAGAGCAGATGAGGGCGCCGACCAGTGCTTTGACCGTAGCCACCTCATGGGTGATCAATCGGGTCAGCAGGAATCCCATCAAAAGATATTGGGCCAGCAGCGCCGCCAATGAGACGCGCCAATCTCTGACCACGATGATGAGGCTGGCGGTGACAACCAGGCCAGCCACCGCCGGACTGGCCGTCAGGAATGATAGCCTGGCTATGACTTCAGATAAAGTGGGCACAGTTTTGCCTCGGCGAATTTTCACTCATTGATCAGCAGGTGAGTGTACTTCAGGCCGCTGCCGGTGTTGAATAGGATGATCCGTTCTTCGGCTCCGACCAAATCCCTCTCTTTTAGCCTCACCAGAGCGGCCAGGGTGGCTGCTCCCTCAGGACAGGCCCAAACCCCTTCTTTTTGTGCCATCTCACGTTGTGCGGTCAGAATCTCCTCGTCACTGACGGCGACGGCCAGACCACCGCTTTTCCTTATGGCTCGCAGGATGGCGAAATCGGCGATGGCCTTGGGGACTTTTAGGCCAGAAGCTATGGTTTCTGGGTCCTGCCAGATTGTGCTTTCTACCTTGCCCTCACGAAAGGCCTCGACGATGGGAGCACATCCTGCTGCCTGTACAGCGATCATACGGGGGCGGGCCCACCCAATCCAGCCCAGTTGGCTCATCTCGGTAAAGGCTTTCCACATGCCTATCAGTCCCGTGCCGCCGCCGGTAGGATAGACGATGACTTCAGGCAGCTCCCACCCAAACTGCTCCGCTATCTCGTAGCCCATGGTCTTCTTGCCCTCCAGCCGGTACGGTTCCCACATGGTAGAGATATTGAACCAGCCCTTCTCCCTGGCCTCCCGGGCAGCCACCTCCCCGGCGTCAGTGATGAACCCTTCCACCAGATGAACGTCGGCCCCGGCCATCTGGCATTCGCGGATGTTGGTCTGGGGGGTATCTTGGGGCACGAAGATGTGAGCCGTCACCCCCATGCGGGCCGCGTAGGCAGCCAAAGCCCCGCCTGCATTGCCTGCTGAGGGTATGACGATCTCTCGCACACCCAACTCGTAGGCCTTGGCCACGGCTACGGCCAGACCTCGGGCTTTGAAGCTGCCGGTGATATTTTGAGATTCATCCTTGATGTACAGATGGCTGAGTCCCAAGTCTCTTCCCAGGCGTTCAGCTCTGATTAAGGGGGTAAAGCCCTCCCCCAAACTGACTATATTCTCTGCTTGAATAACGGGCAAGAGCTCGTGGTAGCGCCACAAAGAGGGCGGCCGCTCTGCCAGTTTCTCTTGTGTCAACTCGGTCGCTGCCCGTTCCAGATCATAGCGGGCGAAGAGGGGGGCACCGCAGGGGCATAGATTCTGCACTACGTCAGCCGGGAAAGTCCGCTCGCATTCAGGACATTCAAGGTGAGTGAGGAAACTCATGCAGAGCATTATATCATAACCTGGCCTGATTTGCCAAAGTGGTGTCCCGATGGTTCGGCAAAGCCTGTCCTGAGCTTGTCGAAGGGCTCACCGCCAGTGGCGGGTGAAGAAAGACCTCCTCGACCGCTGGATCGAGCGAGAAACCATGAGGAACATAGGAGAGGGCGATAGTGCCTGGGGGGAGGGTCCTGGTAGCTGACGATGAACCTGATGTGCTTGAGCTGTCCAGCATCGTGTCAGCTCGATGATTTGGAGGTGTGAGGGAAGGGCGACAAAAGACGGCGGGGTCGAAGGAGCCTCTGCCGTATCATCTGCTGCCATAGGGTTGGTCTCAGAGCATGCCAGGCTTCCTTGGCTTCCTCTATTTCTCCCTCATCGGTTCCCTCGCTGCTAAAGCGTTCCTTGACGTAAAAGTCGGTGATCTGTACAATCGGTGCTCGGCCTTGGGGCAGGGCCTCAACCAAAGCCGCTGCGTACTCGTAAGGTGTCTGATGCGCTGACCAGCCGATGCCTATCAGTTGAGCGTAGCGAGCCATCCTTTCGTAGATGCACTCCACCGGGCTTGAGCTTCTCGGCTCCCTCGTCCACAGGTACCAGGAAACCATCACGCCCGCGATCAAAAGCAGAACCAGTGCTCCTCCCCAGAGGACCATTGACCAAGGGCCAGTCCCAATGATGGGGATGCCCGTAGTTTCTGGCGCGATCTCGGCATCCACCTCTTTTTCCTCTCTCTCCCGTCTTTGCCTTGATGCTTCGAAATCATCTGTGGCCAGATCCTCGCTGCTCTCAGGCTCTGGCCGTGTGATCAGCGGTTGTGAGGCTGTGGGCTCAAACTCTACCCAACCGTAGTGGGGGAAGTAGATTTCGGCCCAGGTGTGAGCATTTAACTCCCTGACGAGGTAGACGTCGCTTATACTTTGGTACTCCCCTTGTGTATAGCCTGAGACAAGCCGAGCTGGGATGCCAACGGCGCGGGCCATGACTGCCAGAGCCGAAGCGTAGTAGTCGCAATAGCCCTGGCGGCTATCGAAGAGGAAGTAGTCCACCCCATCCCGTCCTCTGGGCGGTGCACTGATCAACTCATTGTAGCGAATCGTCCGCAGGTAGCCTTCCAGAGCAGTTACCTTGTCAAAAGGATTATCATGGTCTTGGGTTATATCCTCGGCCAGAGCGCGCACGCGGTTCGGCAGGGTGGGCGGCAACTGAAGGTAGCGGGTGGTGACCCAGGTTGGATGATCTGTCCCTGCCGTGCGCAGGCTTTCTACATCGGCCCAGGTGACCGAGGAGATAACGGTATAGGCTTGATTCTTCTTGAAGCGAGAGCGGCTGTACATGATAGAGATGTTGGCTGCGGGGGAGGAAGAATCTTGGCTAGCAGCGACTGAGGAAGGCACATAGCTGAGCTCGATCCTGGCGGGCAGGTTGACGCGAATTGGCTGCGAGGCAGCGAAGAGCAAGTTCGTCCCCGGCTGAAGGGGCCTGACGGTCTGGGTCACCTCGCGGCGCAACTCAAATTGGGGCAGGGGTAGGGAAGATGAATTGGCATCCAAAGAGAGGGTCTCATCGTCGGTGTTGACCCAGCCAGAGCCGGTGTATTTGTCATAGACGACCGCTCGCCAATAGTAGCCTTTCCGGGCTCGCACATTCATGATGGGCGTAGTGCCCAGGGAGACGGGGCCGGATAGGGTCATGGTCTTGCCGAAAGAGTTGACGTTAACCTGGCCCTGATAGTGGAGGGAGGCGAAAAGGCGTCTCCAGTGCTCTTGCATCTCTTGCCAGGGTTCCTCAAAGTGGTCCAGTATCAAAGAGAATTGGGGGCTGGCCGCCGCTGTCGGAACGAGCCAGGCAAATAGGACGATGATGACCGACAGGATAGCCCCATAGCGCAGGAAATCGAAGCCGATGTCAGGCTGGTAGCCGATTCGAGCCTTCTGCCATTCTTTTTCCTGAGCGAACACATTAGAGCGCACGATCAAAAGCAGAGCGCAGAGGAGATATCCTATCAGGTAGATGACCAAGTGAGAAGGACCGTAATAGAGGTTGGTCAGCATGGTAATGCCACTGAGGAGGATCACCCCCCATATCCTGTGCGACCGGAAGGTGAACCAGGCACAGAGGTAGCTGAACAGCCAAAAGAGCGCTGCCAGAGTCAGGACGAAGATCAAACTGTCGGAGCTGCTTTCCTCGCCAAGGGCCGTCAGCAGCCAGGTGGTGAGGCGGTCGGCCAGGTTGAGCAACTTCTCGGTCCAACTGAGAGTAGAGGGAAGGAAAGTGCCGATTAAGAATGTGACCCAGGCCGTCCCGCTGATGAGGCTGAGGGGGTGGGCCACAAAACCAGGCAAGCGGCTTTTGGCCAGGATAAGCCCTATGGTCAGGCTGACCAGGACAACCCATTGAAGGATGGCCAAACCCTCTGCCCATTCGGCTGAGTTGATAGACCAGGCTACAATAAGGAGCATCAGAGTGAGCAAGCCGAGAGTTGACCATCCCTCACGTATTTTCAACCCGATTTGCAATTTTGCGTCTCCTTCAAAAACTCATCGCTGTCCCTGCTGGTAGATGAAATGCAAATTTGTGAAGTGGTTTTCGTTCTTACCTTGCACTGGCCAGTTCTTCCAGAGATAATACCGTAGAATGGTGGGAGAGGTTCACCAGACCCAACCTGATTTCCTCTTTGACACCTACATTTTATGACTGAAGGTTTGGAATGTCAAATCAGGGTCGTCTCTGGGGAAATCAAGAGGGTGTCAGGGAGTGGAGGGGTGAATCGAGTATGGTCTTCTTTCCTTAAAAATTCCTGTAGCCCTTGACAAAGCTTGCCTATTTGTGGTATAATATAGGCACAGTTAGGTAGTGATCTCGTTCGCTGTTTGGCGAAAAGATCTAACAACAAAGAGAGGGGGTAGGAATTCAAACATCTAGGTCGGAAAAAGGTATAGGATTTCTACCCGCCGACGTGAAAACGTCGGTGTTCTATTCTTGCCCTCTGATTTGACAGAGACTCCAAATTGTGCTAGAATATAGTGCCTTTTGGGAAGCACTTTAACAATTGAAGAGTGATAGAAAGGTAAGCGAAGTTTTGGGCCCAAACAAGTCAAACTAAATTCTTTGGAGAGTTTGATCCTGGCTCAGGATGAACGCTGGCGGCGTGCCTAACACATGCAAGTCGAACGGACCGATTCCGTCGCAGCGGACCGAGGATTCGTCTGAGGTCCAAAGCATTGGGATAGGTTAGTGGCGCACGGGTGAGTAACACGTAGGTGACCTGCCCCGAAGAGGGGGATAACTACTGGAAACGGTAGCTAATACCTCATGTGATCGGTGATTCGTTTCACCGATCAAAGCTCCGGCGCTTTGGGAGGGGCCTGCGGCCGATTAGCTAGTTGGTGGGGTAATGGCTCACCAAGGCGATAATCGGTAGCTGGTCTGAGAGGACGATCAGCCACACTGGGACTGAGACACGGCCCAGACTCCTACGGGAGGCAGCAGTGAGGAATATTGCGCAATGGGCGAAAGCCTGACGCAGCAACGCCGCGTGGGCGATGAAGGCCTT
>SOHZ01000562.1 GCA_004377365.1 Anaerolineales bacterium
CATCGGAGATCATCATACCGACTGCGATTTCTTCACCAGGCGTCCTGTGAAGCACATAGACTCCTCGAGCCCGCGGTCCAACGAAATGAGCCATGTCCCAATCTTCTACTCCACCGGGATGCACCGATAAGTAAGATATAGTAGCCTTTACAGTTGGCCTTCCAGCTCCATAGACCCAGACAGGGAGCAAGGACCTTCTTGGTAAATCCCCAACTACAGCACGACATGCAACGTGAACGACAGGGTCTTCACGATTCCAATCTTTTCCATAAATGCGCGCGCCTAGGATTTCTAATTGAAACATGACTCATCACTCCCTACAAACCAGAAAAAGGACTTGTACAGTCTTATGTAGTTTCATCGTAGCATCAGTCCTGTAGGATTCTGTAACAAACGGTGTACTTTGCTCCAGGCTTGGTGAAACCATTGGTAGTCACCGACTTTAGCCGCGGTTTTCAATTCCCACATCCAGACTTCAAGGTCTGAGACGATACGGTCCTCCAGATGTTGATTGAAGTGCACATACTCATGGCCAACATTTGCGTAATTGTAGCCAGACCCCACGGCGACCTCGATTATTCCGCTGGCGTCAGGAGGCGAAGTCACACCGCGCAAACTACCTTCGGGAAGAATGTTCAACTGTTCAAGGAAGTCTATGAACTCGTCATCCACTTTGAAGGCCCCTCGGGGGTGACTCTCAATGAGCTGGCGATATACCTCTGGGCTTCTGCCACCGTATGGCTCTCCCAATCCCACAAGGCCTCCTACAGCAGCCCAACCGCCAAGTTGCAGGAACATCCCCACTTTGCATGCCGATTGGCCTGCGGTCGAAGCCAATAGACTCCGGTAGCGGAAACTCCTAGCCTGCTGAGCAGTGTTGCGGCACCGAAGGCTTCCACCCCCACCAGTGATAGCCCGTATCCTACAAGGTGCGGGAGCATGTAGACGGTCGCGCCGGCAAACGCCCCCACGCCATCCAGGTGAGGAGGTCGGCGGTGTTGTATTGCTCGCCGGTGTAGTACAGGTGGCCAGCGTAAAGCCCTCCTCCCGCCAACGCCCCACCGGCGATGCACAGCAACAGCAGCGTTAAGGGGTCGTGTCCACTCGGGTCAACGTAGTTGATCGGGTTGTTGTAAACGTACGAGAACCGATTCCATGCCTGGGGGTTGAGCGGGTTGGGGACCAGGCTGTCGGGCTGGATGAAGCGGCCCAGGCCTGCCCTGAGCGAAGCCGAAGGGTCTGGGGCGTAATACCTGGCGTTATAGTAATACAACCCGGTGCTGCTGTCAAATCGCTGGCCGGTGAAGAGGCGATCCGTGAGCCCTTCGACTCCGCTCAGGACAGGGGTGACAGGCAGGGTGCTGGTGAAGACCTCCCCATAGGGGTCGTATTGCACATGGCCCATCGCAACGCCGTCCGCATCGCTGAGGGCCACGGTGGAGCCCAGGTGGTCCTGGTGGACGTAGTAGAGGGTGCCGTCCACGCGGGTGGCTACCCGCTGGCTGTTGGCGTAGTAGCGCTTGGTGGCACTTCCAACAGAAAGGAACGCATTGTTGTTGACGAAAACGTCACCTATCCCGTTGGTGTCATTGACCACCAGATTGCTGGCCCGGGAGTAAAAGGCCACGAAGCGCCCGTCGGCCGAGATAGATGCTTTGTAGCTACTGTTGTTCCCCTCTGTACCGCCGGAGGCTACGCTGACCCGGGTCGTCTCCCCCGTCTGCCGATCGTGGACGAAGACATCACTAAGGTCATTGGTGTCACTGACTATCAGATTCGAGGCAAAGGAATAGAAAGCTACGAAGCGCCCGTCGGCCGAGATGGATGACCAGTAGCTATAGCCGTCCCCCTCTGTGCCGTCGGAGGCTACGCTGACCCGTTCAATAGTCGAGGAATATACCTCGGGATCATGCACTTCATAGTGCTCCCCAACGTAGACCGTCGTCCCGCTCTCATCCACCTTCTTCACCCGCCGCCCATCCCCGTCGTACACAAAGGTGATGGTGAGTACACTGCCGACCACATCGCTGACTACTTGTGTCAGGCGGTTCTCGGCGTTGTAGTCAAAAGTCACCACCTGACTGCCCACGGTCTTGGTGATCATGTTCCCGGTGGGACTGCAGTCCAAGGCCCAGCCCTCTGAGGTGCTGCTCACGGCGTGGGGATGATTGGGGTCCTCGTAGTAGAGGGTCAGCCCGTTCTTGACCTCCAGGTTGCCGATAGAGTTGTAGCTGTAGGTGCGGCCGTAGGTGCCGCTCACCCCTGTCAGCCGGTCCAGTTCGTCGTAGCCGTAGGTCAGGTTCAGGCCGCCCACGCTGTCCACCATGGTCTGCACGTTGCCCACGTCGTCGTAGGTGTAGGCCTGGCCACTGGAGTACGTGGCGGAGATGAGGCGGTACAGCGGGTCGTAGGCGTAGATGATGGTGGTGCTCACTACCGTCGGTGGCACCGTGCCCGAAAGAGGTTCTGCCAAAGTCTGCCACCACCGGCTCGTAAGCCGTGATGTAGTTTGTCCGTGTCAGCGTGTCCGATCCGCCCGGCCCGGTGGCCGTGAGGCTCACGGTGTAGACGCCGGTGGCGGTGTAGGCGTGGGTGTGGGTGACGGCAGACGCGGTACTGGTGATGCTGTCGCCATAGTCCCACAAGTGCTTGACGCGCCCGTGGAACTGTTGACAAAAGTCACCGTCAGCGGCACCGTGCCACAAAGGAAGAGGCAAATCCCCTCCCTTTCATCTATGATCTGAAGCCCCCACGCCTCCCGACCCGCTGCGTAGCCTCCCAACTGTTGACGAAAACCTCCTTTACCAATATAATGGAGAGCAAATCTTATCCGAGGAGAACCTTGATGTCGCTGACCAAATACCGCCATTTGTTCCCTATCACAAAAGAGTACGCCTACCTGAACCATGCCGCTACTGCTCCTTATTCCGTGCCGGTGGCCAGGGCTATGGATGATTTCATCACCAATCGCCACCGACGAGGCGGACTGGATATCCAAAAATGGGAAGACCGTCTTGAAAAAGTGCGCGAACTGGTAGCTCAACTGATTGCCGCTGCCCCAGAGGAAATCGCCTTCACCAGCAATACCTCCCACAGCCTCAACGTCGTGGCCAGCGGCATTGACTGGCGGCAAGGAGATAATCTGATCGGGGCCGAGACCGAGTTCCCGGCCAACGTCTACCCTTGGTCCAACCTCCAGCGTCTGGGGGTGGAAGTACGCTTTGCGCCTGCCCACGACAACCGCATCCTGGTCGAAGACATCGCCGCCCTCATGGATGAACACACCCGCCTGGTGGCCTTGAGCTTTGTCGAATTCGCCACTGGATTCCGCAACGATTTGAGAGCCATCGGCCAACTCTGTTGGGAGCGGGGAATCTACTTCTGCGTTGATGGCATCCAGGGGCTGGGAGCCCTGGATCTGAAAGTCACCCAGAGTCCCATTGACTTTCTGGCCGCTGGAGGCCCCAAGTGGCTCATGGGACCCATTGGCGCGGGCTTTCTCTATTGCCGCCGGGCCTTGATCGAGAAACTCATTCCCATCAGGGTCGGCTGGTGGGGTGTGGTGGACCGTGACGACTATTTCCGCTACGACTCGCCTCTGCGAGATGACGCCCGACGTTTCGAAGAGGGATCGCTCAACTTGCTGGGCATCCACGGCCTGGGAGCCAGCCTCGAACTACTGCTGGAGGTGGGCATACCTCGAATTGAGGAACGGGTGCTGGGCCTGACCGACCATCTGATCGCGGGCCTACAAGAACGAGGCTACCATATCACTACCCCCCTCGCTTCACCCCAGGAGCGGTCCGGCATCGTTTGCTTCAACCACCCTCATCATGCTTTGGACGATCTGGAACAGCAACTGAGTAAGGCCAGGGTGATCATCTCCAAACGCGGCCAAGTTATCCGCGTCTCGCCCCATTTCTACAACGACGAAACAGACATTGACCAGTTGCTAAGCGCCCTGCCGTGAAGAAACGAGGTGGGTACGCCCACTTGCCATTATTGGCAAAAGGTGCTAAAATGGGGTGTGTAGCAACACAGGCCACGTGTATCGCTAACAGCTCTGAGTGGCTGTGAGTTTCTTAATCGGAGGCGGAGGCATAAGGGGTCAGAGGGGCACCCTCGCTCCCCCCTGGCGGGGGGCTCAGGGGTGCTTCTTGTTTTTTTGAACTTGTCCTACATCCGAAAGGCATACAAAGTGGAAGAAAATCGCACTGACGAACGAATCCAGCACTTGGAGAGACGGGTAGCTCGCCTGGAACAGATCATCAAAGTCAGCAGGGTGATCAATTCGACCCTCAATCTCGAGCCTCTATTGCACAATATCATCCAGATAGCTACCGACCTGACCGCCACCGAAGCCAGTTCCATTCTTCTGTTGGACAAGAAGACGGGTGAACTCCATTTTGAGATTGCTACAGGGGTCAAAGGTCAGGAGGTAAAATCCATCGTCGTGCCTTTAGACGACAGCATCGCTGGCTGGGTGGTCAAAGAGGGGGAACCTTTGCTGATCCCCGACGTCCGTAAGGACCCCCGTCATTACCATCGAGCGGACGACATAACCCAGTTCTCCACCCGTTCCATCCTGGGCGTTCCCCTCCAAGTCAAAGACAAGGTCATCGGCGTCCTGGAAGTGCTGAACAAGATGGACGACGAGGAATTCACCCCGAGCGATGTCGAAACCCTGACCATCCTGGCTGCTCAGGCAGCCATTGCCATCGAGAATGCCCGCCTTTTTCAACAGAGCGATCTCCTCTCCGAGATGGTACATGAACTACGCACGCCCCTGACCTCTATCCGCGGCTACAGCAAAATGCTGCTCCTCGCTGAGGACATAGACCAGGAGAAAAAACAGGAATTCGCCGAGACCATCCACCGAGAAGCCGTGCGGCTAGGGCAGATGATCAACGATTTCCTGGATCTGGCCCGCCTGGAATCGGGCCGGACCTACATGGCCCACGAACCCGTCAATATGAGCGAGGTCATCAGCGAGACGCTGGCCATTTTGCAGCCCCAGGCCGCAGAGCGACAGATATCCATTCCTCTCCAAGTTCCAGAGATTCTACCGACCCTTATCGGTGACGTAGATCGCTTAAAGCAGGTCATGGTCAATCTGGTCAGCAATGCGGTGAAATACAATCGCGAGGGAGGACAGGTTGACATCGAGGTTCAAGTCGGAGAGGACGAGTTAAACGTAGCCGTAAGGGATACAGGCTGGGGTATCGCTGAGGAAGACTTGCCCCATATCTTTGAGAAATTTTACCGCGTAAACGATCCAGAACAGCAGACCAAAGGCACGGGGCTGGGTCTGTCTATCACCAAGCACATCATCGAAGCCCACGGGGGGACGATCAGCGTCCAAAGTGCAAAGGGCCAAGGGAGCACTTTCGCCTTCGTCCTGCCACTGCCCGAAGGCACTTGAGATTATAAGGCAATTATGCTATACTGTAACAAGCCCAAGCGAATCAAATCCATTCCTGGAGGAAAACAGATATGGTGAGCCAAGACCTGTTAGATATTCTGCGCTGCCCGGCCTGTGTCAGCGGGCCCAACCGTCGGGAGGGACCGGACCCGGGGCGATTGGAATTGGTCAACGGCGTGTGGTTGGTCTGCCAAGAAGAAGGGTGCAACCGCAAATACCCCATCCGCGATGACATCCCTGTCATGCTTATCGAGGAAGGGGATAAGTATAGAGATGTGCCCGTGGACCAACTGGGCACGCCCTGAGAGAGCTCCAATAGCCCGTCTGGCTTAGCGACAGAAAAAGCACAGGGAGACCTCCTGCCCGGCGGTCTCCCTGATTTGTTCTCATCTGATGGGAGAACCCTTGCGAAGGTTTGGCAGCAGCCTGTGGCGCAACAGTGCCGCTTTCAGCCAAAAGTGTTTTCGCCAACTGAGAACTATCCTGCTGCCAGGGCCATTCGCAACCTTCGCAAGGGTAACACTGAGGAGGTTACTAAAGAGATGATCAACTTGAGAAATCGGCTGGCTCTGTTGTCTGTTTTGCTCCTGATACTGTTTTCGATTCCCCTTTCCTCGGCCCTGGCCCAGGGAGGGGTCACCGTCGTCACCGACGAATACGAAACCGTTTTTGGAGAGACCATCACCTTCCGCGTGGCCGCCGAGAGTGAAAGTGAGGTCACCAGCATCCGGCTC
>SOHZ01000154.1 GCA_004377365.1 Anaerolineales bacterium
GACCGTGGTGGGGCTCATGGGCTTGCTGAAGACGATCTGGATGTCCTGGTCAATGGGCACATCGCTGGCCCCATCGGCGGGGGTGGTACTTTCCACGTAGGGATAGTTGGTGGGGATGCCCAATTGCGTGGCCGGATCGCCAAAGAGCACAAAGGTCTCAACAAGATCAGCCCACAAGCTGTACTGGTTGAAGGCAGCGATCTTGGCCACGGTGGTGGCCTCGCCCAGGGCGTATAGATCGTCTTGGAAGATGGCGTCATAAAATTCGCCCATCAGCACCTGGTGGCCGGCAGGGTAACCGAGGCCAGTAGGAGCCCAGACGGCCACCGCGCCCTTGTTCTCGAGCCGCAGGAACTCCTCAGCCACAGAGGTCTTTTTTCCGACGAAGTATCCGTTCAGGCAGTTGGCCACTGTGACCACCGGCAACTTGTCGGTGGTGTTCAACGCAGTGATGTCAGGACGGTCAAAGGTGTGGCCACTTCTCCACACCCCCCACATGTCTACATTCCCATGTCCGGCATAGTTGACCAGAATACTTCCGCGGTTGATGTAGTTGGTGATGTCGGTCGTAGGGTCTTCCGGCAGGTAGTAGTCATCTACGTAAACCTTGTTGGCTGTGTAGTAATGAGGTAAACGAGCAGCAAGCTGCTCTGAGGTAATTTCAAACAAAGGGTGGTCATCGTCGTCTGCCACCAGTAGCACTTTCGTGTTCCAGGGGGCGTCCGGGGAATTTTGCTCATAGTGCTCATAGTGGATGATTTTGTCCACCATATCTTCCGTCTCTGAGACACTCTGGGCTGTCAGCCGGCCAATGAACATATCGGGCAGGATGTCATCTTCTTCACTCACCAGGACAAACCAGTTGTCGGAGGGCGTCTGTCCCAATAAATCTGTCTCGATGATCTGGGTAGGTATATAGTTGTCCCTGCTCAAATTGAGAAGATCCCTGTAGTCATAGCTGGCACCGCCTACCAGCAAGACGTAGGTGGGGGCTGGTGGAACCCATTCGTGGTAAGTATGGAACAGAAAGTCGCGGATGGCCTGGGGGTTAAAGATGCCATAGTTGAACTCGTCGTAGATATCCCCGACCTTGACCGTGGCCACACTCAGACCTGGGGTGATTTCCCGGTGGCTGGCCAGCGCCAGAGTGCTGGTGTAGAAATCCTCGTGGGTGATGATGATATAGTCGGCCCCGTGGCCGGTGGAGTTCCAGGAGGAGGGTTGATCCAGTTCGATGCTGGCCGGCGATTTGCGCTGCGCCGCCGTCAGAGCCAGGTAGCGCGTGTTTGACTGAGCGGTGTCCTCGAACTGTAGTTTGTAGCTATCCCCATGGGCGACAACGGTTGGGTTGGTAATGATCGCCACGTTGGTAGGATCGGTCACGTCGAAAACCTGCACGGTATCGGTGGTAAAGCCGGTGACCTCGAATTGGAAGGTGCCGGCCGACGGTGCCCCGAAAAGCAGTTCGTCATTCTCGGCCACATAGGTGTCCCAGTAATCCATCTCGATCCAGTTGACAAAGACTTGGTCCACCGAGGCACCGGTGTCGCCCACGGCCGTCACTGTAACGGTGTTGCTTCCGTCAATCAAGGAAGAATGAGTCGCAGTCGTCACTTCATGATCGTAGATGCTGAAGCCATCCCACTGTTGATCGTCTATCACGTTACCATTGAGATAGATCCTGGTGTGGTGGTCGGGGCTGATGCCGACGTCAGTGCCTCCCTTCAATCTGACGCGCACGGTCGTTGTGATGGCCGTCGTCGAAATGTTATTCAGAGTCAGGGTATAGGGTCGCGACTCCAGTGCGGTCAGCCTGCCTTCCCAAAACCAGTGATCCTGGCCCTCGCCATTGGGCGGCATAGTCTGCCAATAGTAATTGTCTTCCTCGGCGTGGAGCGTGACCGGAAAATGCGTGGGCACCAGGGCGCTCCCCGAAAGACTCCCATCCCGCGTATCATCCATGCTCTGGCCGTCGGCCCCGCCTGCCTCCAGCCAGTAGACATTTTTAGTGGTGTAAATGTCGGTGATGGCGGTGCCATAAAAGAGGATATGATCGTTGTCATTGAATGCATTGTTACTGTCCTCGTCGTGTACATAGATAGGATTCTCGGCGCCTCGGTTGCTCATCTTTATGGTGCTGAGAGCGACACCACTCAAATCAAACCCGGCTCCGGTCAGATCGCCGGGGTTGAGTTGATACAAACCGTCTTCGGTCACGCCAATCTTGAGGGTGGGGGTGATGGCAGTAGCGACAATATCGGCAGCCTCAATGGGAGGTGCTTTGTCTATCACTGGCGGTCGCTCCAGGGCATCATAGTTCAGAATCGTGTTTCTCAGCAGGTTCTCGTAGGCAGGGCTGGCTCCTCGCGCCTCGGTGGCCGCTGCTAAAAGAGGGGTGTCCCACGTGATCCGGGCCAGGATGCGCCGGTAAAGGCGCAACTCGCCGCTGGCCGGGTTATATTGTACCGGGTAGAGTTGCACCTGGGCCACGGCCTGGTCACGCATATAGCCCGTGTGACCGATCTCAGCCAACTGGCCTGGATAGAAAGCGTCGGTGGCGTAGAGCTCTTGATTGAGGGCAAAGGTTTGCTGCACGGCCTCTGCAAGCAAGTTATCCAGGTTGTCTGCGGTCATCTCAAATTTTGGTCCAGGATAGAGACGGTATCCACCGAACGTGTCATAGTAGGCTTCCAGAACTTGCACAGAAACGCCTGTGACGCTGGGCAGGCCCAGCATCGCGCCGCGCGTCGGAACCTGGGGTTCACCCGGCCTGTCGGTCTGCACCATGCCAGGAATGACCAGTCGCTGATACGTTTGCCCGGCATGTTCTACCGTTTCAACCTGAAAATCATCCACGGTCAATTCCAGCACAATCGCCTGGCCGTCAGAGGACAATAATCTCAGATCACTGCCGGCTGGCGCCTGGGCCGTGACCAGAGCCGTGGAGCCGCTGCCCAAAATCAGAGAGGCAGCTATAAGAATTCCGAGTGCGTATTTGATCTTCATATATCATTCTCTCTTCATAAAACGTAAAACATAAAGCGTGAAACGGTAGCGTAAGCTGTAAGCAACGTGTCAAGTTTCGTGTGGTTTGGATGCGCCGACCAGGCCGCACATCAGGTCGGCCATTTCGTGCAGGGGACCCACGAAGAGTTGATGACAATTCGCCTGGCCGACGAGGGCCGCTAACTCCATAAACAATCGCGTCGAACTGCCGCCAAATTCATCCTGCAAGAGCGCCGACTTGTGCCCTCCCTGAAACCGCCGCAGCAGTTCCATCACAGCTTGGCTGTTGGGAACGGTTTCGAGTCGAGCAGTCGCCTCGAAGGTGGGTTGCCTTTCCGTCCTTTTGCTGATATCTAAAACCAAGATCTGCTGTTCCTGACACAAGGCTTCAATCTGGGGTAACACAGACATCCTGTGGGCAGCGCGGAGCCGGAGCGTCGGATAACCACGTTCGATGTCTGGATGGACCTCGGTTACACCTTCGATTTGACGGACGGCGGCTAGCAAGGACTCGTCCAGGCGATCAACGAGGACACCTAACTCCCGTTCGGGACCGTCTGGCTGCTCTGCCTGGGCCTCGGCCGGATCTCGCAAGATAATGATGTGGCTGATCGGTGCGGCTTGGCCCATGCTGTCCGGCTGAATCTCCTCGATGTCCAGGATCAATTTGCCCAGCCAGGCTGGCGCCCCGGCGGCTGCCTGGGGGAATCCGGCCAGTTCCAGGGTGCCCGGCCGGACTCTGAGACTCCGGGGAAAGGGATGTACCCACCGGTCAGCCCGCCCCAGGGCGGCCATTTCATCAGAAAGGAACTTGAATCCCCGCCGGACGAGTTCCAAAACCAGCGTCGTCTTGCCGTGGCTGGAATCAGCAGCCAGGATGATACCCTGGCCGTCGCCGGAGACCACCCCAGCGTGGATCAGGAAATGACTCTGGACCCCAGCCACAATGGCATTCAGGATGCCATCGTAAGTGTATCCCTCTAGAAACTTGATGTTACTCAGAAGCTGCACTTGGCCGTCGAGGATCATAACCGGCTGGCCCCAGGCGTTGTCAGAGTTGGTCAACACGACGAACTCGACCGGCGGTTGAACCGGCGCTGGCGCTCCGTTGACTCGGAAGCGGCGATACATCTGAGCGAAGATATGGATATAAGAGGCAGAGTCGGACTGGATGTTGGCTTCCAGATCGAAAAAACGCAGCTTTAATTGTTGGGTAGCTGGCTTTTTCAATAATGATCCCATAGCGTTACCTTGGAATGTGCTTTCCGACCGTCACACACCTGACTCTCACTCCACAAAAAACCCAACTGCGCTCCTCAGAATGACATACGCGCTGGCTGTCACTTCTCCAGCATGTTGTTGATCATTACAGTACTGAGGCTTTTGTGATGGACCGTTACATTCTACACTCTAGCATAAAATAATAAGAGCCAGGTGTGAGATCGGTTAGAAAATGGTTAGAAAACCGGGGGAGTGGAGGCTGTTCGATCATGGGGCGCAACGTCGGGGACGGAAATCAAACCTCTGGCAAGAGCAACGATGCTGCCAACCCGTTCACGAGGTTCATAATGCGAGAGTCCGGCCGGGCAAGCCGTGCCGGACTCCCACACACTCCGTTGGCTAAATCTCCTTATCAGATACTGTCGCCAAGGTTGCCGTACACAGCTTGTGCCGGCCCCAACTCCTCGAGGATCTCCTCGTCGGTGTAAGTGATCACCTCCGGAGCCGCGTACTCGGGCAGTTTCTTGCTTTCCATTTGTCTCATCTCCTTTCTGTGTAGAAAATGTGTGTTGTTGGATAGAGCCTGACTCAGACCCCAGGGGTTTCCGAAAAACCCCTGGGGTCTTTTTCCTCTAGAACTCGGGCAACCTCGGCCGGTACAGCGGACGGCGGAGCGGGCGGGCTACCGTGACCTTGACCGGGCCGTGCAGGGTGCTCGTCCCGTAGTAGTCCACGTCTTCCAACTGGTAGTAGAAGGTACCATAGTCCGGCGCGTCCAAGAAGCTGTAGCCGGCCCCGGAGACCGCGTCGCCCTGGGCAGCGATGAGCGCGTCGTTGATCTGGGTGTAGGGCCCGTCCTTGAGCATGGCGCGGTAGAGGTTAAAGCCAGCGTTGTCGAGCTCGGTGCCCGTCTCCCAGGCCAGGGTGACGCTGCCAGCGCCCGCCTGGGCGGTGAAAGAGGCGGAGGGCAAGGCGATGGCGGTTTCGTCGCACGTGATCACCAGATCAATGTTCCGACCTTTCACGGCTGATGTCTGGCTTTCACCACCATGCCACACCTGAGTGTGGACGTTGAGGTCCCAACTTCCCTCAGCGAGGGGCGCAGACGCTTCCCAACCATCGGCAATCCGTCCGTCGTCATCGAAATCATCAATTATACTATCCCGCTCATATATCCACTCGAAGTCAGGCGGCGTGCCGTCATTACCGGAGTCGCCGTCGACGAGTTTAAACCAGTCTGATGGTGACGAAGAATCATAGGGTCTGACTTTGATGTGAGCATTGTCCCTACCTATGTACTCAGGAGGAGACTTCGTTTCATCAGTCCCTTCCACCAGCACGGGCACATTCGGCTCGCCGAGCACGAGTGCAAAGAGGGTATTCGTCGAGCAATCGTAGCGCAAGTACAGCTTTGACTCGACATCTGTTTGATCACCTTGTCCGCCGGCCCTGATCATGTCAGCGAAGAAGTCGCCGCTCCCATCCTCGGCCAGGTACCATTCGCCGGGGTCGCCGTCAATGACCGGCGGTGTATCGTTGAGGTCTGGCGGCCTATTGTCGTAAGCCGGCTGGGGGTACGCGGCTGGCACGTACGCCAAAACGGCGAAACTGTAGGTCGAGACCATCAGCATCACGGCTAGTATCAGCGCAGCGAGTACCCTTATTGATTTTTTCATGTTTTAGCCTCCTATATCAAGTATGTTTTCAAATGCTTTGCCATTTTGCAATGGTAACGGGATAGAGTTGTTTACCGGCAAGAAATAAGGGTTGCTGAAAAGTGAAGGCAGCTTTTGGTTTGTTGGTCATCGCCTCCTTTCATCTGCGGTGGGCTCGCCCGGCTCGCCCGTCGCGCCCACCGCCCTCAGGGTTTGCATACACCCGCTCCACCGCCGGACGGCGCTCCCCGGGGGTTTTCAAGGCG
>SOHZ01000377.1 GCA_004377365.1 Anaerolineales bacterium
CGGCATGATGTGGACATGAATGTCGATGACCTTGTAATCAAGTGCGATTGTCTTTATCAATAACAGCTCTTCAATTAATTATTGAGAGTATAAATTCTGGTTTCCTATTGTCTTGTTTTTTTTTCCAGTCCCATCTTCATTTCCTGAAATCATCGTTGGTTATTTCTTGAGCTTATCGTTCCCCTGGTTCCGGGGTGGATGGGCACACTCAACGTAATGGCTCACTCTCGTGGTCACCTCAAAGACGTGACTTCCACGGTATTGCCTTTCCAGCTACCCTCCTGCCATCATCATCATGAACACGAGTTGGTCGCCTTCGTGCAGAGCTGTGTCAAGCTGGTCATAGGTCACCCACTTCTCTCCATTGAGTAGCACCTGGACCAAAGGATCAAACGCACCTTTTTCATCAAGCAACGCACGCTTGGCTTTTTGGCCATAGCGTTCTATAAGAGATTCGATCAGATCATTTACCGTTGCTCCGGAAAATTCAACCTCCAATTCGTTATTGCCTATCGCCTCGGGAAGGGCGGGGAGGAAGATTTTGAGATGAACCTTCATTGATCACCTCCCATTTGCACCTGTTGAGTGCTTACCTTTTGCCCTCCCGGTAGCAGCGTTTTTACCTTTCCCCCGATCTTATAACGCCGGCACCTTGGGCAGAGTCTAAGGAGTTCTTCCGTGTTTTCACCCAGGATTTGTTTCATGTACTCTAAGGTATGCCGAGGATAAAGATAAGTGCCACAACTGTCGCAAAAAGAACCAAACTGCGTGATCCCTGTTTTTATCATCCATTGGCGAGCCACTTCAACAAAATCACGAAAGCGTACACCAGCCGGACAAAAACTCGTGCATAGATTACAGGTCAGGCAGAACCACAAACAATCATCCTCTGGGATTTCAGGATCCAGCAGTATTCTTTCGATGATCCCGCGGGGTGAGATCTCGTATGAAACGTGGGTATAAATCTCTCCCATGGGGCAGACCGCGACACACTTGCCGCATTCCACGCAAAGGAAGAGCCCGTATTGGTCTGCAAGTTGCTCTATATTGGTCATCTGATCGTCACAACGATTTTACAAGTAACTTTCCAGGAACCCGTTAACCTCATCTTGCCGGAAGATCGGGCCATCCATGCAGACGAGTTTTTCGCCCATGTTACAACGCCCGCATTTGCCAATTCCGCAATGCATTCGTGCCTCCAGTGTGGTCCACATCTGATCCGGGCTGAAGCCCAGCTCATTGAGCATAAGGGTAACAAAATGTATCATGACTGGCGGGCCACAGGTGATGGTCACGGCATTTTCGGGTGACGGGTCAATCGCCTCCAACAAGCGCGTAATTAGCCCCTCGTTACCGCCATTGGCCATCCATTCCTCACTTCCCTCGTCCACCGTCACGTGGAGCTCAGTGTCGGTCGCCGAGCGCCACGATTCGTACTCATCGGTAAAGACCAGCAGCGATGGCCTGCGTGCTGCCCACAGAATCGTCAGGTGGCCGTAGTCGCTCCGGCGGTCTAGAATTTCCATGATGAAAGGGCGCAGTGGCACGCCCCCTATCCCGCCTCCCAGGACGAAAATGTTCTTGTTCCTAATCTCGTCCATTGGGAACCCGTTGCCCAGCGGTCCACGCACCCCTACAATCTCGCCCACTTCAAGCGAGTGGAGCGCCGCCGTCACGCTCCCTACTTTCGCAATACCAAATTCCAGCGCATCGCCTCTCGATGGGGTGGAGGCGATACCAAAGGGGGCCTCACCTATTCCCATGGCCGACACGAAAGCGAACTGTCCAGGCAGATAATCTGCAAAACAGTCTTTGCCAGCCGTTTCAACCATCTCGACCTGGAACAGCTTGATGTCGGTTCCCAGGTCCTTTTTCCCAACCAGCCGACCCAAGTGGGGAAGCATGGGATCGTGCTGGCCGAGACCTCCCTGTCCATGGCCAGTCATGCCGTTACTCCTGTCTCGGCTTTGTGGGAGGCTTCCGAAGCCTCCAGGGCATTGGAAGCCCGCGATACGTCACGC
>SOHZ01000156.1 GCA_004377365.1 Anaerolineales bacterium
GGTAGCGGCTCTGGAGGTGCAGGCGCTCCAGGATCTGGCTGACGTGGTACTTGACCGTGGCCTCGCTGACGTAGAGTGCCCTGGCGATTTCTTGGTTGGTTGGACCCTGGGCTACCAGTTCCAGCACCTCGTGCTGGCGTGGGGTCAACGGCGCCGTGTCTACTGTTTCGTCGTCGGGTTTGCGGGCAAACTCGGCCAGCACCTGGTTGGCGAGGGCCGGAGAGAGAACGGTCTCTCCCCGCATCACGTCGGCCAGCAGGGAAAAGAATTGGGCGCCGTCGAGGCTCTTGAGCAGGTAGCCCGAGGCCCCGCTCTTGAGCGCCTCGAACAGGATGTCGCCCTCGGCGGCCACAGTGAGCATGACGATCTTGGCCTCGGGCAGCTCGGCCTTGATGCGCCGGGTGGCTTCCACCCCATCGCAGCGCGGCATTTGCACGTCCATCAGGATCAGGTCAGGGCGCAGCGAACGCGCCTGTTCGAGCGCCTCCAGGCCATCGCGGGCTTGCCCGACGACGTGGAGCCCGCGCGAGGCCAGCAGGCCGCGCAGCCCTTCCAGGTACAAGGGATGGTCGTCTACCAACAGGACGCGGATTCCCCTTTCCAGTCCCTCCTGCGGAGAGGGTACCAGCGAGAGCGGCAGCCGCACGATGACCCGCGTGCCCCGGCCCGACGCGGAGCGTACCTCCAGCCCCCCGCCGACGCTCTCTGCCCGCTCGCGCATGATGGAGAGGCCAAAGTGTTGCGTGTTGCGTGTTGCGTGTTGCGTGACTTGCTCATCCGCCAATTCGCTGATTCGCTGATTTGCATCAAAGCCACAACCGTCGTCTTCGATGATGACCTGCACCTCGTCCGTGTGGAGGGTGAAGAGCAGCCGGGCCGTATCCACGCTGGCGTGCTTGCGCACGTTGGTCAGCGCTTCCTGGATGATGCGCAGCAGTTGCGTTTCCACCTCCGGCGCAAGGGGGCTCTCCAGCACATCCTCCGGCCAGCTTACCTGCGTCTCCAGCCCATAGCGTTCGTGGAGCATGTCCAGATAGCCCTCTAGAGCAGCGAAAAAGTCGGGTGGGGGTTGTGCAGCGGTCGTGCGGACGCCCAGGATATACTGGCGCACATCGCCATAGGCTTGCCGGGCCACCTGGGCCAACTGGGACAGGACGGCCTTGACCTGCGCTGCCTCTCCCTGTTCCAGGCGGGTCAGCGCGGCCTGGGTCTGCACGGTGACATAGCCCATCACCTGTCCCAGGTCGTCGTGCAACTCGCGCCCGATGCGCTCGCGCTCTTCCAGTGCAGCTAACTGTATCTCGCTTCGGCGGATGTGCTCTGCGGCACGTTTGCGCTCGGTAATTCCTCCCAGGCGCTCGGCAATCGCGTTGAGCAGGCTTCTTTCTTCCTTCAAAAAGGGGTCTTCGTCGCTTTGCGGCCTTTCTTGCAGGTAACCGACTTGCACCGTGCCGCTTTGCTCACCATGCACCAAGATATCGGCCGCCTGTTTCCAGGGACTTTCTTGGAAGTTCTTGGTGCTGAATTCCTGCCCCTCCAGGATAATCCGCGCGCAGGTGATCTCCGGGTATTGCCAGGCGGGGGGAATGAGGTCAACGGTTCCCTCAACTATCTCCTCCAACGAAATGTCCGGTGTCTCAACGAGATTAGAAATGCCATAAAGGCAGCTCAGTTCCTTGACCCGCTCGTCAAGCACGTGCATCAACTCTTGCCTTGTTTCCTCCGCCTGCACCCGCTCGGCGATCTCTTGCTCAAGTTGAGCATTCTGCTCCTGAAGCCTCTTTTGCATATCGCGCAAGGCCAAGTGAGTTTTCACCCGCGCCAGGACTTCTTCAATCCGAAAAGGTCTGGTGATATAGTCTACTCCGCCGCCCGCAAAGGCTTTGACCTTATCTTCCATTTGACCCAGGGCGCTAATAAAAATAATCGGGATGTCACGGGTTTGTTCATCGGCCTTGAGGCGCTGGCAGACCTGATAGCCACCCATCTCTGGCATCATGATGTCGAGCAAAATCAGGTCGGGTGGGGTTTCCTGGACTGCTGTTAAGGCCAACTGCCCGTTAAGGGCCGGGCGCACCTGGTAGCCTTGTTTGGTCAGCATTGAGGTCAAGACTTTTAGGTTTGCGGGCGTATCATCAACAATTAGGATGTTGCCTTTGTTAGGTTTGGTCTGGTTCATTGCTCTGTGACCGTTCAGAGTATAGTGGCTCAAGGACTCTACCCAATGACCACTGCATCGCCTAGAAAGCAGGCATAGGGACTGCCTGCCCCAACTAGCTGTTCAGTGAGGTAGTCACGCACGTTGCGATGTTGCTGTTTCGACGTGGCGACGATTGTCATAATGCGCTCAGCAAAACGACTTGCGTTATTTTACGTATCTTAGCACACTTTTGTTAGAACAGGGTTAGAGAAAAGTTAGAATTTTGTTTGAAATTCGCTGGGAGATCACCCCCTGAATCCCTTGAGAGAAAAAATTCTTTACAGATGAGACAAGTTTTTCCTCACGGACAGAAAGGAACACAGACCTTTTTTCTTTTTTGCTTTTGTCCGTGTTTCTTTCCGTCCGTGAGTCTTGCCATCTTGTCGGTTTGAGGCGCAGCTTTGCTATACGGTTACGCTCATTGTTTTATTTCCTCAACTAGAGCTTGCAGGGTGTCAAAACGAAA
The DNA here is from genome assembly GCA_004377365.1 of Anaerolineales bacterium. Classification (GTDB taxonomy): domain Bacteria; phylum Chloroflexota; class Anaerolineae; order E26-bin7; family E26-bin7; genus E26-bin7. The sequence continues at coordinate 2,667 of SOHZ01000156.1, forward strand.
GTTCTCAACCAGGTCTGCCAATGCTTGGGCCAGTGGTTCGTTTGTCTGGCTAATCCGGGCAATAATCGCGTTGGCTTTCTCCAGGTTTATCTCCTTTGCGGCTTGCCGCAAATCGGCCAACAATGCGGACGGCAGCGCGGCCAGGTCTGCAGCGATGAGGGGCTTGTGTTCGACTTTTGCTTGGGCCAGGTCTGCCGAAGGCTCCTCATAAACATAGCGCACCCCCAGATGCTCGGCCATCTTCTCAAAAATCTCCGCCTCCCGGAAGGGCTTGCGCACAAAGTCATCACACCCGATTGACAGAACCCTCGCTCGCTCCTCCTCAAATGCGCTGGCAGTCAGGGCGATGATAATGGTAGACTGTCCCTCTGGCGTGGCCTTGATCTGCCTGGTGGCCTCATAGCCATCCATGACCGGCATCCGCATATCCATCCAAATCAAGTCAGGCTGCCACCGCTCCCAAGCCTCGATGCCTTCTTGACCGTTGCTGGCTTCCTGTATGTCAAACCCCAACGGTTCCAATAATTTGACCAGCAACTTTCGGTTATCCACCTTGTCCTCAACCACCAACAAGCGGTAGACCGGTTGGCCGGGCTCCAAACCAATCACCCGGCGGGCTGGTTCTGTGGTTGGCACAGCACCGGCTTCCACCTGGCTGACTTGAATGTCAAACCGGAAGGTTGTCCCTTGCCCAACCTCACTCCTGACACTCATCTCGCCGCCCATCATTTGCACAAATTGACGGCTAATCGGCAGCCCCAGGCCCGTTCCTTCCTGTGACTGCTGCCCGCTTTCCGTTTGTACAAAGGCATCAAAGATGTCCTCCAGTTCATCGGGGGCAATGCCGGGGCCGGTGTCTTCGACCTCAAAGTGGAGGTTGGAGATTGGAGATTGGAGATTGGAGATTCTTCTCGTCTCTTTGTCTCCTTTGACGCGCAGCGTTACGCTACCTTTATCTGTGAACTTGACTGCGTTACTGAGCAGGTTGGTCAAGACCTGGCGGAGCTTGCCCTCGTCGGTGCGGATGTATTGGGGAACATTGGGAGCGCGTTCGAACCAGAGTTGCAAGCCTTTGTCCACAGCTCGCACGCGGAATATACTTTCCAAATCGGCCAGCAGGCGGTGGAGGTCAAAGTTGCTTTCACTGAGGGTAACGCGCCCGGCCTCTATCTTGGACAGTTCCAGCACGTCGTTGATCAGCGCCAGTAGGTGTTCCCCGCTGCGGTCAATCGTCGCCAGGTTCTCTTGCTGGTCGGCGGTCAGGGCCGGGTCACGCCGCATCAGTTGGCTGAAGCCGAGGATGGCATTGAGAGGGGTGCGCAGTTCGTGGCTCATATTGGCCAGGAAGGTGCTTTTGGCCTGGTTGGCAACTTCGGCTTTTTCTTTGGCAATTTCCAGTTGCTTATTCGATGCGGTTAATTCTTGTGTTCGTTCAGCGACCTGAATTTCCAGTTGACGCCTTTGTGCTTCGGTCGTTCTGAGCCGCCACTGAACAAGTCCCAGTACACTACCGACAGCGATGAGAACATAAAGCGTATAGGCCCACCAGGTTTCCCACCACGGCGGCGTAATAATGATTTTGACGGACAGGCTTTCTTCATTCCAAATTCCATCGTTATTTGAACCTTTCACTCTGAACACATAGTTGCCCGGATCTAAATTGGTGTAGGTAGCAAAACGGCGACTGCTGTCAACGTACGTCCAATCTTGATCAAACCCTTCCAGCATGTAGGCATAGCGGTTTCTGTCAGGGTCGGCATAATCTAGTGCTGCAAATTCAAAAGAAAAAACAGAATCCTGGTAGGAAAGATCAATGCTTGTCACCTCCCAGAGATTTTGATCCAGTGACACCGGTTTATTCAATATGGTGAAATTGGTAAGTACGATGGGAGGAATTTGGGTATTGTCCACAATACGGTCAGGAAAAAATATATTGATACCATTATCCCCTCCGAAGGCCAATTCGCCACTGCTCAACCTGGCACAGGATCCTCGGTCAAAATCATTTCCCTGGAGGCCGTCTTTGAAGTTATAGTTCTTAAACGAAGGGGGGATAGGGGTGAATTGAGATAATCCTCTTCGAGTAGAGAGCCATAGATTTCCTCCCTCATCTTCCAGGATGCATTGAATCGAATTGCTCGGCAGGCCATCTTTTTCCGTAAAGCGCGTAAATGCGTTGGTTTGAGGATCCATTTGGGTCAACCCGCCATCCGTTCCAACCCACAGTGTGCCGGCTGAATCTTCCAGCAAGGCAAAAACCGTATTATGACCGAGGCTGTTGGGGTCTTGAGGATCGTGGAAGTAACGCTCAAATCCCTCACGATCCGGTGGCTTTTTGTTGAGGCCATTGGAGGTGCCAACCCATAGATTGCCCGCCCGGTCCTCATAGATTGCCCGAATTCCATCATCACTAATACTCAAAGGATTTTCAGGATCGTGGTGATACCGTACGAACTGTTCGCGTTGGCGATCCATTCGATTCAGACCGTTGCGCGTGCCTATCCAAAGATTACGGCTTCGATCTTCATAGATTTCGAATACCACGTCATCACTGATCGTATGGGGATCATTCGGATCATGAACATAATGTGTAAAAGTGTCTGTTTGAGGGTCAAAGCGGTCCAATCCACCACCATAGGTTCCATTCCAGACTATCCCGGAATGATCCACCAAAAGTCGTTCAGAACCACCACCAAAGCTGTTTGGATCGTCGGGGTCATGCGTGTAGTGAGTCACCGTGCCCGTGGCCCGATCAAATCTCTGGATGCCTTCCCATCCTGGCCCGCCGAGCCACAGTGTGTTCAAATGGTCTTCATCAATTGACCGGATGTGGCTACTGGCTAAACTCACAGGGGCATTGGGATCTTGGGTGTAATACCCGAAAGTTTCGGTGCGTGGGTTGAACTTATTAAGCCCCTTTGCAGTCCCAATCCAAAGGATGCCTCCCTGGTCCTGGAAAACAAACCAAATCAGGTCGCTGCTGAGAGAGTTTGGATTGTTGGGGTCATGAGTATAGCGCTTGACCTGGCCGGTACTCGGATTAAATTTCTTGAGCCCTTTTCCATATCCTCCCAGCCAAAGGCTGCCATCGCGGCCTGGATAGATATGCCAGACGCCGTCGCTGACCGGGTGGGTAAACGATTCTCTGTCTCGATCCAGCTTGCTGAGTCCTGACCCACCAACCCACAAGTTTCCTCCTTGGTCCTCATAGATTGCGGCCACGTAATCACTTAGCAGGCTGAGGGCATCATCGGGATCGTGGCGATAATGGGTGAAGGTTTCGGTCTGCGGGTCAAAGCGATCCAGTCCTCCGCCATAAGTGGCAATCCAGAGGTAGCCCTCTCGATCTTGCTCAAGAAACCACATCGTATCATAGCTCAGACTATCAGGATTGTTGGCCTCATGTTGGTAATGGGTAAAGGTTTCAGTCTCTGGATCGAATTTATCGAGGCCACCCCCCTCCGTC
>SOHZ01000166.1 GCA_004377365.1 Anaerolineales bacterium
CAAGCAAATCGCCTTCGACGCCGTGATGTGGGTGTTGAGCCAGCCGGAAGAACGCGCGGATTAACAGAAAAACGCGGATTTATGTCCATTTATCCTTATCCGCGTTTTTCTGGAGATCAGTGGTTCTAAGGAGTGAGCCATGACCGAACTGCTACACGCAGAGCTGACCGAAGCCATCATCGGCGTATACTACGACGTCTACAACAACCTTAGCCAGACCTACCCCGAGTTCGTTTACGAGAACTCTATGATGGTGGACCTGGAACAAGAAAAGGGCATCTCTTGTGTCCAGCAGGACGAGTACGAGATATGGTACAAGGACCGGCTGGTGGGTAGGCAGCAGCTAGATATCTTTGTGGCCGGCGAGGTTGTGGTCGAGCTCAAGGTGGCGGAGCGGATCAAACGGATTCACCTGGCGCAGTTGCTATCCTACCTGAAGACCGTGGGCAAGGAAGTAGGACTCCTGTTCCGCTTCGGGGGGCCGGAACCCGAGTTTGCGCGTCGGGTTCTCACAGTTGAGGCTTGGGAGAAGGACATCGAAGTGAGTAGCCCAGAAAAGCTGGTTGGTGGTGAGGATTTGTTGCATCCTGATTTGGTGTATGATGCAGTTGGAGGGCTGCTGGAGATATTCAAGGCGTTGGGGCCTGGCTTTATCTACCGCATCTACGCCAATGCCTGTCATCATGAGTTTCGGCTGCGTGGCCTCGATGTGGCTCCCCGCAAGAGCGTAAGGGTGTATTACAAGGGCTTTGACGTCGGCGAGATCAAATTCGCCCATCTTCAAGTGGCAGACCAAATGCTTGTCTTCCCGGTTGCCATCCGAGACATCGCCGATATCCGCATCGAGAACCTCAAGGATTGGATGCGTTACCGGCACATTCCTCTCGGTATCCTGGCGAACTTTTATGCCACCTGGCTGGAGCCCGTGATCCTGCGGGTATAATCCGCGACTTTCCGCCGATCGGCGGTTATTGTTCCCGGGAACTATACGCCTGACTAAAAGAGGGAGGATCAGATATGCGCTCTCGGTGTTACAAGTTACTAATCCTGGCTTCAGTCCTGTCGCTGGCCCTGACAGGCTGCCTTCCTGGCTTCCCTACGGGGGTGCAGGAAGTCACGGCCTCACCCCAGGCCGAAGAGATGGCCTTGCCTGCGCCGCGTCTGAAAGGGGAGATGTCGCTGGAGGAGACCCTGGCTGCTCGTCGCTCGGTGCGCCAGTTCACCGAGGAGGAGCTGATACTGGAAGAGATTTCTCAACTGCTGTGGGCAGCTCAGGGGATCACCGCTGCCTGGGGTGGGCGGACGGCCCCTTCGGCGGGAGCTCTCTATCCCCTGGAGGTCTACGTGGCCACGGCCGACAGCCTCTACCACTATGTGCCCCAGGGACACAAGGCTGTCGTTGAATCAAAGGCCGATCTGCGCGGTGAGCTTTGGCAGGCTGGCCTGAGCCAGAATGCCATCCGCGATGCCCCAGCGGTTTTCGTCATCACTGCTGTCTACGCGCGGACGGAAAAGAAATATGGCGAGCGGGCCGAACGGTACGTCAGGATGGAGGCTGGCCACGCGGCCCAAAACCTGCTCTTGCAGGCCGTGGCCCTGGGCCTGGGAGGGGTGCCTATCGGCGCGTTCTACGACGACCAGGTGCAGAGCGCCCTCTCCCTTCCCTCGGACCACGAACCCCTTTACCTCATCCCAATTGGGCATCCCAGAGATTGATGGACGAAGAAAGGCATCCCCGGCTTTGGATCGGCACCTCCGGCTGGGTCTATCCCCACTGGCGAGAGGTGTTCTACCCGGCCAGGTTGCCCACGACAAGGTGGCTGAGCCATTACACCCAGCATTTCCCCACCGTCGAGCTCAAGCAACAGCTTCTACCGGCTGCCTTCAGAGCGGGCTTTCCAGGGTTGGCGGGAGAAGGTCCCTCAGGGTTTCCTCTTCGCCGTCAAGGCCAACCGCTATATCACCCACATGAAAAAGCTACCCTTTCTGTTGGAGGAAGTCTCCCACCCCGGTCAGGAAGGCCTCGATGTAATCTGGTGAGATCGCTTTGCCCATGTGTCCCACGCGGAAGATTTTGCCCGCCAACTCGTCTATCCCTCCGCCAATCATGATGCCGCATTCGTCCCTCAGAAACCGGGCCATCTCTGCGATGGACATGTCCGGGCGGACCTTGGCAGCGGTGATCAGAGGGGATGCGTGCGGCCCTTCCACGAACATCTCGAAGCCCATGTCGGTCAGGCCTTCGCGTGTCATCTTCGCCGCCTTGACGGTCCTGGCATAGCGCGTCTCAAGCCCCTCGGCCAAGAGCCGTCTGAGGCTGGCCAAAAGGGCTAAGACGTTGTTGCTGGCCATTGTAGTAGGATAAGGATGCCAACGGGCCCACTTGGTGGCGTATTGCTTCCAGGTTTGCAAATTCAGATACCAACCGTGAGAACGGTTGCTCTTGCTTTCGATCATCTCCCAGGCCCGTTGACTGACGGAAATGAGCGATATCCCCGGTGGGGCAGCCAGACATTTGTTGGGTACCGTGATGCAGAGGTCAATGCCCCATTCGTCTACCGGCAGGGGTACGCCTCCCAAAGATGAGACGGCGTCCACGATGATGGGCACCCCAGCCTTGTTAGTGACAGCGGCTATTTCTGGCAAGGGGTTCAAAATCCCAGTGGAGGTCTCGTGGTGCACCACGGCCACGGCCTGGATGTCCTTTTCCTTTTGCAAATGGGCCTCGACCGCCGCGGCCGAAATCGCCTGCTCCAACGGGAAGTCGAGGGGCACGGCCTCCAGGCCGTAACCTCTGGCCATGGCCCTCAACCGCTGGCCGAAGAAACCGTTGGAGGGGATCAGGACTTTATCTCCCGTAGCCAGCAGGCTGCCGAAGGACGCATCCAGGGCGGCGCTGCCTGGCCCTCCCACGATGAAGAGGTCGTTCTCTGTCTGGAAAACCTGTTTTAGGCAGTCAACGGTCTCTCGATAGATTTTCATCCATGCATCGCCATAGTGGGCCGGAACAGGCGAGGCCATCTCGCTTAGTACCTCGTCTTCTACGTCCACCGGGCCAGGAATCATTAGTTTGTAGTTTGCCATCCTGTGAACCTCCTTGGTATAGTTTACTCACTCGATGCACGAAATTGGAGTAGCGATAGGTACTTATCAAGTTCCGGGGTGAGGGACAATGTGCCTTGGCAGGTCTTCGCCTCTGGCCCAGGCGGCCTCGATGAGGGCGTAGAGCCCGCCAGCGACCAGGGAATGACCACCCAGCACGATGGGGATGGGCGCTTGCATAGCTGCCTCAGTGAAATGCCTCACGAAAGGGTCGGCGATCTTTTCCGGCTGGCGCAGGTCGGAATAGAAGCGGTCGGCGGCCGTGGGCCACAGCCCCCTGTGGGCAAAGATGACCCGGCTGTCTATGAAAGCGGCCTGGCCCAGAGTGCTCAAAGTGGCGAAAAACCTCTCGTTGCCCACTTCGTCCAGGTAGAAGCCTAACAGGGAGCGCGCCTCACCCCGCGCTTGGCGTCCACTGGCCCTCATGCCGCGCTCCTCAGCGAACAGACGCACTTGGCAGGCGGTCTCCGATTCTAGATAGGTCCAAGTGGCGGCCGATACCCGTCCCGCCACCACGACCATGGCCTCCCGGTCGGTGAAAAACTTGATGGCCTCCTCCAGGTGGGAAATGTCAAGGTCGAGACCTTCCAGATACCGCCGCACGTGTCGGCCTGCCGCCGGATGCAACTTGAGGGTCATCAGATCAATCGGAGTATCCACATCCAATTGAGTGGCCGCAGTGCGGGGCAATTCACGGATGGGCAGACTCAAGGTTTCGCCCAATAGCCACCCCAGGTCGTTGTCGAAGGCGGGTGGCTCGGCGTCCCTTAGGATAGAAGCCGGCGTAAAGGCGGCAAAATCGGTGGAGTAAAAGTTATTGGCGATGAGCAACTGGTCAGCGGAGAGGAGGCTTTCGGCAATGTGGCCCATCTCTTCAGCGGAGAGGAGGGGCGCACTCCCCCCTCCCACGTAGAACAACCTCTCGATCTCGTACTTGTCAATCAGGGCCAACAACTGGCGTCCGAAGTGGAACTCTTCGCCGGGGGCATCCAACTCAACGCAGACTGGCTTATCTCGCAGCTTTTTGGCCAGAGGGCGAGAGTTAGTGGAGACGATGACACGGTCAATGGCCTCGACCGTCAGGGCTTTGTCAACGGTATCGAGGGTGATGGCCTGGCGGGCTTGGGCTACCATGCGCTCCACTTCGCTTCCTTCGCCGGAGCCGGTCATAATTAGGAGAGAAACCCCTGAAGCTGGCATAGTCTCCCTCGAATGATTTCTCTGTCAAATGCCAGAGGATTATAGCATTCGAGTCGTCCTTTGTCAAAAGGTTCTGGTTCATTGACAGTCCTCTCAAGCTAAGCTATAATACCGTCCGTTGCTTTGACCACTATAGGATGAAGCATGGAACGGCTAAAGAAACTGCGTGAACCGAAGAACATCATAAGGCTGGCTGCGGCGGTCCTTCTCTTCTGGCTCGTGGGGGTGCCCCCCAAGCCCATTGTCGTCCTGGGACCGCAAAAGCACGTAGAAACCATCAACCCCAGGATGGGTGTCCATACCCGCCTGACGGACGAGGTCGAGGAGTGGAAGATCAAGCGCACTTTAGAAATGGTGCGGGAGATGGGCGCGCCCTGGATCGTGGAATATTTTCCCTGGGCCTACCACGAGTCGCAGAAGGGTCACTTCAACTGGGAGCACGCCGATATGGTAGTTGACCACGCCCGTAGGCAGGGGCTGACGGTCATCGCCCGCCTGGGCTTCGTGCCCGAGTGGGCTCGTCCCAAGGGCTCGACAGTCGCCTACCTTCACAGGGCCTCTTTCGACGACTTTGGCGAATTTGTCTACGCTTTTGTGTCTCACTTCCGGGGACGCATCAAATACATCATCATCTGGAACGAACCCAACATCAGCCTGGAGTGGGGCTACCAACCTGCCAGCCCTGAAAACTATGCTGAGCTTTTGCATTTTGCCTACATCCAGGCCAAACAAGCTGACCCCGAGGTGCAAATCCTGGCCGGAGCGCTGGCCCCCACCCTGGCCCCGGAAGGCAGCGAGTGGGGCATGGATGACCTGGTCTTCTTGCAGCGTATGTACGACGCGGGGGCCAAAGATTACTTTGACATGTTAGCCATCCACGCCTATGGCTGGAAGTTTCCCCCCGACGACCCGGCGGCTGTGGACGAGGTGAACTTTGCCCGGGCGGAACTCTTGCGCCAGGTGATGGTGCGCAACGGTGACGGTGACAAAAAGTGCATCATCACCGAAGGTGGGTGGAACGACCACCCCCGCTGGACCAAGGCCGTGCACCCCGGCCAACGCATCGAGTACACCATCCGTGCCTACGAGAAGGTCCTTGAGGAGTGGGATTGGTGTGAGGGTGTTGCCTTCTGGGCCTTTCGCTATCCCCGCCCAGCCCGTACCTATCAGGACTATTACACCTTTGTGGCCGTTGATTTCACGCCCAAGCCGATTTATTGGGAAGTGCAAGAGTATGCGCAGGGGGAGAGGTAGCAGGATGGGAGGAAAGGTTCACGCCAGGCACATCCTGTTGCTTCTGGTGATCGGACTGAGCGTGGTCGGTTTGGGGGTTTGGTACTGGCTGGGACGGGAGGAGAAGGACCATACCTGGGCTGTCATCCAACAGACCGGGGTGCTGCGGGTGGGGATGGACGCCAGCTATCCACCCTTTGAGGAAGTTGATGAGACTACGGGAGAATTGCGTGGCTACGATGTGGATCTGGCGCGGGAGATCGGGCGGCGACTGGACCTGGAAGTGCAATTGGTTAACATCGGCTTCGATGGCCTGTACGACGCCCTTATAGCCAAGAAGGTAGATACCGTCATCTCCGCCTTGCCCTACGACCCCCTCAGGACCCAAGACGTGTTCTACACTGTATCCTATTTCAACGCCGGTCTGGTGCTGGTGGTGGGGGAGGGCGAGACCGAAATCGAGTCAGTGGATGATTTGAGCGGCAGGACGTTGGGGGTCGAATGGGGCTCAGACAGCGACGCCCAAGGGAGACGCCTGGTCAAGCGGCTGGACGGTTTGACTTTGCATTCCTACCCCACTCCTTTGGATACGTTGTGGGGGCTAAAGAACGGCGAGGTGGAAGCTGTCCTGGTTGACGCCGTCTCGGCTTATCATTTCATCAAGTACGAGGGGACAGTCAAAATCGTGGGCGAGCCGGTGACCGACGAGTCCTATGTCATAGCCGTGGGGCCCACCAGCACCGAACTGCTCTCGGCCCTTAACGCGACCCTGCTGGCCTTGCGAGACGACGGAACCCTCATCCGTCTGCGTGATGAGTGGTTCTGATTCAGGGGGTCGTGTCCAGCGATACGAGTCCCCAATCGGGGGTCACGGATGCGTCTATGAACTTTCGCTGGCCGCTGCCGTCGGCGTTCATGACCCAAAGTTCCCATCTGCCCTGACGCGCGGAAAGGAAAACGATGCCGCTGGAGTCGGGCAGCCAAGCGGGGTTTACATCGTTCTCGGGGTTGTTGGCCGTCAAGCTCTTGCGGTCCGATCCATCTATGTTGACTGTACAGATGTCCCAGGTATCCCCTGCCTTGCAGGCGAAAGCCAGTTTACTTCCATCAGGAGACCAGGATGGTACGGTATCATCGGCTGTAGTGGTCAGTCGGGTCTTGCTACTGCCGTCAATGTTCATGAGGAATAGTCCACAGGCAGGCCCATCACAGCCTTTAAAGACCAGGCGCTGGCTATCCGGAGACCAACTAGGCTGTATACTGCCATCGGCCAGCTTATTAGGGCTCCCTCCATGGATGGATATAACGTGTACGCTGTTCCGGGCGGTGTAGGCGATGAGTTTGCCGTCAGGAGACCAGCGAGGGTCCCTGGCCTCTCCATCGCGGATCACCAGCCGCGGATCGGTGCCGTCCACTTTCAGGGTCCACAGTCCATTGCCCTGAGGCCACCCTTCCCAGGCGTAAAAGACGATGCGCTCGCCATCTGGGGAGAAAGAGGGCGAGCTAATGTATAGGGAAGGTAATACCGTCTGGCCGCTGCCATCAGCGTTTATGATCCCTATTTGGTACCTTCTTTGCTCCTCCAGGCCAATGGTGTAAGCTATCCTCCCCATCGTGGCGGCCGTAGGGGGCGGTTTGGGAGAGGGCGGTATGGGAGTACGGGTGAGCGTAGGCGTGTCTGTGGGAGGCACAGGGGCTGCCTCGGTAGGGGTGGGGGTGGACAACAACTCAACGGTCGCAGCGAGCGTTGGTGTAGCCGCAGGGATCGCAACTTCGGTCGAAGGCGTTGACGTAGCCGGGAGGGGCGGAGTGGTTGGTGATGCTGTCGGCAAGATTATGGCTGGGACGGTTGGCGTCTCTTCCTGAAGGAGTTGGAAGACGACGCCACCAGCCGCGATGCAAGCAGCGGCCACAAGGACCACACTGGCGATTCCCAGGGCAGTGGGCAGCCAACGGCGTTTCCTTCTGGGGTAGCTTAGCGGAGAAACCGGTGTCTCCGCCAAGTCCTCCCTGAAGGCCGATGGGCTCGTTTCAGAGGGAACGGGAGGCTTGGCGACCGCCTCTGCTACTTCACCCTTCAGCGTCTGGTCAATGGCCGCTATCAGATCAGCGGGGGTGGCGTAGCGGTCTTGGAGTTTCTTTGCCATGCACTTGCGCACGATCTCATCCACAGATAGAGGCACGTCTGGTTGCTTGTCCCTCACTGAAGGGATAGGAGCCTCAACGTGCTGAAGGATCAGTTCTAACGGGGAACTACCCGTGTAAGGTGGTTCGCCAGTCAGCATCTGATAGAGGCACACTCCCAGGGAGTACATGTCGGTGCGGGCGTCTAGGTCCTTGCTTCCCTCTGCCTGCTCTGGAGATATGTAGTAGGGCGTGCCCAACACCCCTGTTGAGGTCAGGCCGGTGTACATCAAGCTGCGGGCGATGCCGAAATCCATAACCTTCACTGTACCCTCGGGGGTGATCATCAGGTTGGCAGGTTTGAGGTCCCGGTGGACGATGTTCTTTCGACTGGTTACTTCCAGGCATTCGGCTACCTGGCGGGCAACGACCAGGGCTTCGTCAACCTCTAGAGTCCTTCTGGCGGCAAGGATTTCGGCTAGGGTTCTGCCCTCCACAAATTCTGTCACGATGTAGACCATACCGTCTTCCTCGCCAAACTCGTAAAGCCTGACTATGTGAGGGGACTCAAATTCTTTTAATTCGGCCAGGATGTTTGCCTCTCGCTGGAAACGCTCCATGAACTGGCCATCTTTGGTCAGGTGTGAGTGAACAACCTTGACAGCGACTATTCTGGCTTCCTCTTGATCTCGAGCCACGTAAACACTGCCGGCTGCACCCTCTCCTACCTCGTCATAGATTTTGTATCTACCTTTGATGGTTTTCCCTATCATTTATAGGCCCTTTTCCTTTCAGGGGTAATGAATGCTGGACTGGGGTTAAAGTACTTGGAGCCTATCCGAAAAATCGCTCAGGGCGAATGACAGTCCGCTGCTGGACGACAATCCAGCGGGAGCATCGGGACTTTTCAGATAGGCACTTATGGCTCAGATGACGTGCCTGTCGGCTTGGAAGCAGGTGTGAGCGGTACAGCCAGGGTCCCTTTGGCAGCCCAGACCTTCAGATTGTTAAAAGTGATATGGACGTTGGGCTCCGCAAAGCTGACGGCAAAGAGCCCTATGTCGCCATGATCGTAGGAATCGTCAGTGACGGTAGCCAGATTCTGGTCATTCACGTGGAGACTGATTTGTGACCCAGCACAGGTGACCTTCAGACGGTTGCTGGCCTGACCGCGGTTGATGTAGGGCGACTCCGTCCAATCAATGATGGCCACCCAGTCGTCACCGATGAATTTGTCCAGGAAGTAGAATCCATCACCAGAGATGCCAAAGCGGTAGAAATGCTCGTCATCTTCGCTGCGGAACAGTACGCCGTAGCTGTTATTGCTAGGACCCTGGTCCTGGGTTGCATCCACCTCCAGCACAAAGTCGGTGAAATCTCGCCCCGATTTGCTCCAGGTGAAGGTGTTGATCTTTTTAGCTATAATGTGGTATTGGCTGCCCCCGTATTGCCTGACGGTATCTGGCTCAAAGACCTCGCCCCACCCTGTTTCCGAGTCATTGAAATCATCAGAATAAATGAGAGTCAGCTTGGCAAGAGCCGCAGGTGTATCCTTCCCGGTGGCGGTTTTTCCCTCCAGCAGAGCTGATCCTCTCAGGAGAGCTATTCCACCGACTGCTATCAGGCAAATGACAAGCACAGCGGCGCCGGCTATCCAGGCCCGGGTTGTAACCTTTTCTATGGGCTTGGGCACCGGTGGGGCAGAAGGTTGGGTAAGCGCGGTTTTAGCTGATGGGGGAACTTCATAAAAGGTCAGTTCCGTGTCGCCGAGAGAAATTACATCCTCTGCCCTCAAGGGGTGGGATTCGCGTATCCTGATCCCGTTAACAAAGGTCCCGTTAGCGCTCTCCAGGTCGGTGATGCTATAGCGTTCCTCAGTGAAGGCGATAACGGCGTGGTGACGGGAGACCTTAAGATCCTCCAGGATGATGTCGTTATCTGGTGCCCGGCCCAGGGTGGCTTTAGCTCTCAACCTGAACTCCCGCCCCTCTCCCGTGCCCGCGGTGATAACCAGACGAGGAAGGCGGGGAATTTGGATAAGGGTGCTGCCCAGGGAGTCGTCGAGGGGAAGCACTCCTTTGATCGCCTCGGTCAAGGTGTCTTGTTTCAACATCTCCTTTGAGTCTATCTCCTCTTCCGGCAAGGCTATTGAAACGGATAAAGACACCGCCGTCCCGCATTGGGCACAACATTCGTCATCTGGCATCAGCTCAACGCCACAGTGTGAACACTTCATAGTTTCTCTTCTCCTGCCTTCTTCAGAATTCATCAGTAAGCTGGGCGTCCTGCCCGCCAAGGCGGGACCACCCAGCCTATCCATTAACTCTCGCCAGCGTTGCTACAATATACTATGGTGCCCACCAGGAGATACGTTCCTCGGCCCAGTCTGGCCCCATAGGCCCCGGCAAGTCGAAGAGCTTCCGTTGGTTGCTGCCGTCGGCGTTCATGACCCAGATGGCCCATTGGCCGTCTCGGGTTGACAGGAAGGCAATGTGCTTCCCATCGGGGGACCAGGTGGGCAGGCCGTCAATGCCTGGGTCGTTCGTCAGGCGGGCGATGCCTCCCCCGACGTTGTTGGCCTTGTAGATCTCCCAATTGCCGTCCCGCTGGTCCCCCGTGAAGACAATTTCGTTGCCATAGCCGTCCACGGACAGGTCGTTGCTTGCGTTCGTAAGCTGACTCACACCCGTTCCATCTTCCCATATAGCCCAAAGGCCGCAATTGCCGCCCTTGCCCATCCAGTACTCGCAGCCGTTGAAAGCGATGCGACCGTCGGGCAGCCAGGTCGGGTAGCGGCCTATTACCTGATAGCTGGCAATTTGCAGAGCCCGCGCTTCGGTCTGACGCGAAGCGTCGTCTTGGATATAGATGTTGTAAATCTTCTTCCCTTCCTTGTCCAGTCTTCCAGACTGACCAGAGGAGTGAACGACCTTCACTCTGTCAGGCGACCAACTGGGTTGTTTGTCCTCGGGGTGGTTGGTGATGTTGTGTCGGTTGCTTCCGTCGGCGTTCATCACGACAAGGCTGGTCCAACCAGCACCGTCGCCATTGGCCACGATGATCCCGTCGCCGCGGAACTCGGGCTGGCGTGTCTGTTCGTAAAGAAGCCGTTGGTCGCTGCCGTCAATGTTGGCGATGTAAAGGTCATACTTGCCGTTTAGCTCGTTATAGACGGTGAAAAGGATCTTGCCTCCGAGTTTTGATGTAGTTACAGGCACCGGCGTAGGCGTGTCCTCTCTCGTTGCCGCTGCTGGTGTCGGTGTGGCTGGCAGCGGCGTGGGCGTGACGACAATGATCACGGGAGTCGGCGTGGGCGCCGGTGTAGGCGTATCCGTCGGCCGTGGCGTGGGTGTGACCACAATTACGACAGGGGTCGGCGTGGGCACCGGCGTGTCCGTGGGTGCTGGTGTGGGCGTATCGGTAGGCACAGGCGTGTCCGTAGGCACTAAGGTGGGTGAAGGCACTTGAGTAGCCAGAGCCTGTGCGGGAGGCGTGGGCGTAGCGGGAGACGGCCTGAGAGCAAAGTAACCTCCTACGGCTGCCAGCGCAAGGATAAGGAGTCCCCCACCCACTAGGAGTGGCACCAGGGGAAGAGGACGCTTTTCAGCGACGGGGGGGGGCACCATAGGCACGGCAGTCTCGGCCTCCTGGGGCCTGACAACTGGTCGAGCCGCTGGCTCCTCCGAGACGATGGGGACCGCCGGGGCAATCAGAGCTTGCTGCAAAGCCCGGGCCATCTCACCGGCCGTCTGATAGCGGTCATCAGGCTCCTTGCTCAGGGTTTTGAGGATCACCCGCTCGACAGATTCCGGCAACTGAGGGTACACCTGACGGGGCAAAGGCAGCGGATCCTGGATGTGCTTTAAGATGATAGCATAGGGAGTGTCTGCATCGAAGGGGACACGGCCTGTGACCATCTCGTAGAGAATGATACCGAGGGAGTAAATATCGCTTCGCTTATCCCCCCTCTCCCCCCGGCCCTGCTCAGGTGACATGTAGACTGGCGTTCCGGTGATGGCTCCGCTCACAGTGAGACGCTTGGCTCCCACGATCTTGGCGATGCCAAAGTCGGTCAGGACGGGTTGTCCCTCGCTGGTGAACATGATGTTGGCCGGCTTGAGGTCGCGGTGGACCATGCCTCGACGATGGGCATAATCTACAGCATTGCCTACGTCTGTCAGGATGCGGGCGGTTTCTTTGGGGTCAAAGGGCTGCCCCATGAGGCTACGTTCCTTTAGCTCTGCCTTGAGGGTAGGACCCTCAATGAATTCCATGACCATGTAATACAAATCGCCCTCATGGTCAAAGTCTATGACCTGCACGATGTTGGGATGCCGCAGTTTCGCCACTGCTGTCGCTTCCTGCTCGAAGCGCTCTACGAATTTTTCTTCTTCGACCAGGAAAGAGTGCAAGACCTTGATGGCCACGTCGCGATCCAGGCCAGGCTGGTACGCTTTGTAGACCTCAGCCATCCCACCTCGTCCCAGGCGTTCCATGAAGATATACCTTCCGATCGTTTTGCCAACTAATTCTGCCATCTATTCCTCCGGATATTAGGGGCTCTATCCTCGTCCAGAAAGAAGTCTGGCGGGCCGTGGATAGCTGCCAGGCCCCCGGCGAAGCTAGGGGCCTGTGACGGCTGGCCCAGAGAAAGCACGGGCTGGCTGCCCCCTATCTCCCCACCTATGTATTTTAGGGAGCCCACGATATACGTTCGGTGGTCCAGTCGTATTCTTCGCCGCTGCCATAGCCCCCGTTGAGGTCGAAGAGCTTGCGCCGGCCGCTGCCATCAGCGCTCATGGCCCAAATGGCCCACTTGCCTCCCTCATCGGAAACGAAAGCAATGAATTGCCCATTGGGCGAAAAGGCAGGCAACCCATCGTTGACACCGTTGTTGGTCAGACGCTTCAGGCCGCTGCCATCGGTGTTGATCGAGTAGATTTCCCAGTTGCCGTCACGCATGGACATAAAGGCTACCTTGTTGCCGTGAGCGGCCGGGGCCATGTCACTGCTGTCGGTGGTCAGCCGTGTGGGGATAGCGCTGCCATCAGGGGGAACGATATACAGGCCGCAGTTAGCACCGGTAGCCCAGTAATCGCAGCCCCTGTAGACGATGCGACCGTCGGGCAGCCAATACGGATCTCGGCCAAAGGTGTCACCGCCCGCGTTGCGCAGGACTTGCTCTTCCGTCCGCTTGGTGACATCGTCCAGGATATAAATGCGCGACCTCCTGTCACCATGCAGAGTGGAGTCAAAGACGATGTGGTAGCCATCAGGTGCCCAACTGGGTCGTGAATCCTCCAGGTGCTCGCTCACCTCTATCAGGTTGCTGCCGTTCGCGTCCGCCACGTGCAGATGCATGTGAAAGTCGGCCTCGCCGTTGACAGCTATCTTCGATCCATCGGGGCTAAAAGCTGGCTGGCGCATCGCCCCGATGATCGTCGTCCGGCCGCTGCCGTCCACGTTAGCTACCCAGACGTCATATCCAGCTCCGTTCCAAAGGGTGAAAGCGATTTTGCCCGTCAAGGCCGCTGTGGGCGTGGGTGTGGGTGTAAGTGTCGCCGCAGGGGTCGGGGTGACCGGCAGAGGGGTGGCCGTGGCGACGATAACGACAGGCGCAGGGGTCGGCCCGGGCGTGGAGGTGGCCATAGCTACCTGACACTCCGAGAGACCTTCCTGCGCT
This sequence comes from Anaerolineales bacterium, assembly GCA_004377365.1. Classification (GTDB taxonomy): domain Bacteria; phylum Chloroflexota; class Anaerolineae; order E26-bin7; family E26-bin7; genus E26-bin7. The sequence goes on from SOHZ01000166.1 coordinate 13,343, forward strand.
TCCTCAAAATCGGGGTTGAGGCTCAGGGCTTGCTGGAACATGGGCACTGCCTGGTTACATTGGTCCAGCCGGGCGTAGACCCAGCCCATCAGGGCATAGGCATCTGCATAGTTTGGATCCAGATTGAGGGCCTGTTGCAAATTGGGGAGAGCTTGTTCATATTGGCCCAATTCGTGGTAGCAGGCTCCCAGGCCGGCGTAACTCTCGGCATGAGGCCGCAGCTCGATGGCCCTCTGGTAGGCTATGATCGCTTCCACATAAGCTTCAGACTGGCGGCGTATTGAAGCCAATTCGTGTTGCCTGAGCCACAGATTGGGCTCTAACTGGGCTGCTTTTTCGAACTCGTACAGAGTCTGGGGCAACTGCTCCTTGAGGAAATACACCAAGCCCAGACTGCGGTGAGCCTCGGCGCTCTGCTCATCCAGTTGCACGGCCATCTGGGCCTCAGAGCCAGCCTCATCCAGCCTGTCCAGGTCCAGGTAGACCACGGCCAGGGAGGCCCGCGCATCGGCGTAGTTGGAATCAAGCTCCACCGCTTTACGGGCTGCTTCCAGGGCTTGGTTGAATTGGTCGTTCCAGTCGTAGGAATGAGCCAACTGGGCAAAGGCTTCGGCGCTGGTAGGATCGAGCTCAGTGGCCACCTGGGCCTTGGCCACGGCCTTGTCGAACTGGCGGTCCAGGTAGAGGGCCCGGGCCCAGCGAGCGTAGGCCAGAGCGTTGGTAGGGTCGGCCTGGGTTGCCTGCTCGTAGGCTCCTGTGGCCTCCTCGAACTTGCTTTCCAGAACTAGCTCATCACCCTGAGTGATGAGTTGGCTCGGGTCCACGGCGGGGGGGGGCTCCAATACAGATGGGCTGGGAGTGACGACTGCTGCCGCCCCCTCAGGAGCCCACACTTTGAGGTTATCGAAGCTGATGTGAGTGCCGCCCTGGCTCAATGTCCCGCCAAAGAGGCCGATGTCGCCGTGACTGTAAGAGACATCGCTAAAGTCGGTGAGGTGATGCTCGTTGACGTAGAAGCTGATTTGGGAGCCCTGGCAGATCACCTTGAGGCGGTTTGTAGCCTGTCCCTCGTGGATGAAGGGCGACTCAGTCCAGTCTACGAGGGTCACCCATTGATTCCCTGAGCGTTTGCTCAAGAGATAGAAGCCGTCGCCGGAAATGTCGAAGCGGTAGAAGTGTTGGTCGTCTTGAAAGCGGAAGAGAAGGCCGTAGCCGTTATCGTTGGGGCCGCTTACTTGAGTGGCCTCAATTTCAGCCATGAAATCCGCGAGATCCTGCCCAGCGGTGCTCCAGATGAAAAGCTCACTGGCATTCACACTGATGTGATACTGGCCATTTTCGTACTTCTTGACGCTTTGGAGGTCAGAGGCCTCGCCCCAGCCTCCTTCGGGCGTGCTGAAATCGTCCTGCCAGGCCAGGGGAAAAGCCGGTGTTGGCAAGATGGGAGGCTCAGACGTTGGCCGTCGCAGAAACGCCAGACTGCCCCTACCGGTCAGTAAGACCATCAGGATTCCGGCGAGGACTCCTATGACGACCAAAGCTCCGCAACCGATCAGGACCCAACCGGGTATTCCGCCTTTAGCCTGGGGGGTGACACCTCTGGGTGGTATCGGTGCCATGGGTGTTGCTGGGATGGTGAGCGGGGCAGTCTCCATGCGGTAGCCGCAGTTGCCGCAGAAGACGGCACCTGGCTCTATATGCTGGCCACAGTTGGGGCACAGACTCCCCGGATGGGGCTTGGTAGCCCTCGGTAGCTCACCCGACACCCATTGGCTGCCATCGTAGAAATACCACTTGCCCGACTGAGCCCCGATCATCCAGTAGCGCCCTGTGTCGTCCTGGAATTGGAGCTTTTTCGCCTCGGCTTCAAACTCGGCTCCGCTGATGGCGCCGGTCTTTAGCTTTCTCTCAAGTTCGTGAAATCGCCTCTCGATTTCCTTGACCTTCATCACGTGTGTCCCCCGGCCTTGCTATAAGTCGAATTTCCACCCACGTTATTATAGCACACAATTGACTTCCTTTCAATTTTTCCAGTCCCCGAAGCTATGATCTACCGAGACTGGTCAGCCTGGTCGGGGGTAGGGTTGAGGTGGAATCTGGAACATCATTTCGCTTTCCGGGCCCTTTCGTGGTAAAATAGGCGTGCACGAAAGGGTTCGCGTTTACCACTGTCGCGCCACTATTGTGGCACAGGCGGTACAGGTTCATGAAGACCACCAATTTCATCCAGCATCTCAAAGGCCAGCGTTTCTACAGAGGCCAGATTGCTCACGTGGAGCGCATCCCGGCCCGCAAGGCCCGCCACGGGCGTCTCAAGAAACCCCTTCCACCTCTACTTCAGGATGCCCTCAAAGAGGTGGGGGTGGAAAAGCTCTACACCCATCAGGCCCAGGCCATCAACGCCGTGCGCGAGGGGCACAGCGTGGTGGTGGCCACCTCCACGGCCAGCGGCAAGACCCTCTGCTACAACCTGCCGGTGCTGGAGGCCATCATCACCGACTGGCGGGCCAGGGCTCTCTACCTCTTCCCCACCAAGGCTCTGGCTCAAGACCAGCTTCGCTCCCTGCGGGAACTGACCGGTCGCAGCCTGCGCGATGTCCGCTTCGGTACCTACGATGGCGACACGCCCCGGTCGGCCCGCGCCCGCCTGCGCAAATCAGCCTCCATCATCCTGACCAACCCCGACATGCTCAGCCTGGGCATCTTGCCCAACCACACCCTATGGGCCAACTTCTTTAAGAACCTCAAGTTCGTGGTCATTGACGAGGCCCACGTCTACCGGGGGATCTTCGGCTCGCACGTGGCCTGTGTCATCCGCCGCCTGCGCCGCCTCTGCCAGCATTATGGCTCAAGCCCGCAGTTCATCTGCTGCTCAGCCACTATCGCCAACCCGGGCGAACATGTGGAGAGGCTGACCGGGGTCTCGGTCATTGTGGTGGACGACGACGGCTCGCCCACCGGCACCAAGGACTTTGTCCTCTGGAACCCGCCCTTCGTTGACCTGACCCGCATCGCCCGCCGCAGCGCCAACTCAGAAGCGACTAGCATCTTCGTGGAGATGGTCAAGCAGGGGATACGCAACATCACTTTCACCAGGGCGCGGCGAGTGGCCGAACTGATCCTCCTCTACGCTCGCCAGGCCCTGGCCAGGGAAACGCCTCAGCTCACTTCCCTGATCAAATCCTATCGGGCCGGCTATCTCCCCCAGGAGCGGCGGGAGATCGAGCAGGAGCTTTTCAGCGGGCAGTTGCTGGGGGTGACGGCTACCAATGCTTTGGAGCTAGGGGTGGACGTGGGCAGCCTGGATGCCACAACATTGGTAGGCTATCCGGGCACCATCGCCAGCACCTGGCAGCAGGCCGGGCGGGCCGGGCGCGGGGCGCGCCATTCACTGGCGGTCCTCATTGGCCTCGACAACCCCCTGGATCAGTTCTTCATGCGTCATCCTCAGGAGCTCTTTGGCCGCAGCCACGAGCACGCCCTCATCAACCCGGGCAACGTCCACATCCTGGAGAAGCACCTGCCCTGCGCCGCTCACGAGATGCCACTGTCCAACCAGAGAGGTCCCCATAGCTTTGACGACGAGGCCCTTTTCGGCTCTGGCTTCGTCGAGGCCATGATCGGCCTGGAGCGCAAGGGCATCCTGGAATACCGCAACGGCCGCTGGTACTACATGGGCTTTGGCTATCCCGCCGAGGAGATCAACATCCGCTCCATCAGCGGCGGCAGCATCCGCCTCCTGAACGAAGCCGAGGGGTATCGTGCCTTAGAAGAAATTGAGCTCACTACTGCCTTCTCCCGTACCCATCCGGGGGCCATCTACCTACATCAGGGCGACTCCTACCTGGTCACTGATCTGGATTGGGAGATGGGCCTGGCCTACGTGCGCCCCGTTGAGGTCAATCACTACACCCTGCCCCGGGAGATCAACGATGTGAGCGTCATCCGCTCGCTGAGGCACCAGCAGTTGCCTGCTACTACAGCCTATCTGGGTCAAGTACGGGTCACCGAGCAGGTGATTGGTTACAAGCGGGTGCAGCAGTTCACCGAGACGACGTTGGGTGTGGAGTACCTGGACCTGCCGGCCCAATCCTTCGAGACGGTGGCCCTTTGGTTCGACGTACCCCCTGAAATCGCTCAGCGGGTGGTCCGTCGCCGGCTGGACTTTCACGGTGGGTTGCACGCCGTGGAGCACGCGGCCATTGGTATTTTGCCCCTCTTCGCTATGTGTGACCGTCTGGACATCGGTGGCCTTTCCACACCCAATCATCCCGACACCGGCCAGGCACAAATTTTCATCTACGATGCCTTCCCTGGTGGGGTGGGTATCGCCGAAAAAGGGTTTGAGCTTCTGACCGAGTTGTGGAGGGCGACGCTGGAGGCCATCGGCGAGTGCCCCTGCGAATCCGGCTGTCCCTCCTGCATCCAGAGCCCCAAGTGCGGCAACAATAATGAGCCACTGGACAAAGAAGCAGCCGTCCTCGTCCTGCGCGGATTGCTGAAGGGTTGAGGATGGGCTAGTACCGTTTTCCCATTACTATTTTCCTATTGACGTTTTGTTGAAGTAGCTTTATAATATATCCAGAGAAATGGCTTGTACCATAGACTGTTTAAATTATTATTATAGCACACTTTTGTTAGAACAAGGTTAGGAAAAGGTTAGAACTTTGTTAGAAATTCGCCGGGAGGTCTTACCCCCCTGATATGACATACTTAACTACACCTCCAGATGACTCCACAGAGGTGGATCTGAGTGTCTTTAAGACTCCGCAAATAAGAAACATATTAAAGAGCAAGGCTCATTGCCTGCGAGCCGGTTTTCCATTGGATCACATGATCGTTTCGGTCTTTGATGAAATTCTAGACGATTACGTGAAACGAGTAGGCCTGGCGACGTACCTCAGCCAGATGTTAGGTGATTTAGCGAACGTTCCTGTGCAGAATTGTGCATTTCTTGACGAGAGTGAACAGCCGATTGAGGTTCACCTCAACGGCAATGGGCAGCAACCCGTGCAGAGATTTGTTGCCCGGCAATTTGGACGAAAGAACCTCCCCTTCAGAGTTGATATTCGACGGCAGCCAGGCTCCAGCCGGATCGAAACGCGATATTTGTAGTGACACTGCGTTTTAACTGAATACTCTATTAATTAGGGTAAAGCTAACTGCTCCCAAGTCCTTTGAGGATGTGTTGGAGTAAACAGTAAGGCCCGGTTTCCCACCTGCGGGTGGGAGACGGGCCTTTTTTATTTAACATTAGCAGAATGGGCATGGTTCAAAAACCCGGACAGTTAGATTGACACTTTGTTGTACAGATGGCCAAGCCCCGCTTTCCGCCTTGGACACCCCTGAGGACGGGGGCTAAGAGCGGTGGATGGTCAAGCCTCGCGGTACACTGTCCGCACACTTTTCGCACGAAACTTGACCACAACCTATATGCAGGCTCCATATATTTGCATGTAGATGTGTGCTAAGATGGTTAGGAATTCTGGTTCAAGCCTCTTTATGAAGACGCTGGACCGGGAAAAACTGGAATCCTTGGATAGCTGCGGAGAAAAAGCGGCAGAGAGAAAGGAGAATCAGACATGTGGGTGGTTGCTTTGATTGTCAGTATCGCGCTTACGCTACTGTGCTGGTTGTGCTGCTGTGCATCGGGCAGAGCGGCGCAATGGGAGGAAGACAATCTCAGAGTGCGGAGGAGTTAGCAGCCGGGATATGACCAGGGCACTGGTCACCTGAACGACCAGGGGCGAGTGTAAATCTAACCTGAACCACGCTGCAGAATGGAATTTCGAACACAAGGAGGGTAAATATGAAATCACGTGCAATGACTCACAGAGTGTTTCTCCAGATATTCGGGATGGTTCCCCCCGTTGTGATGCTGGGTGGATTATCTGCGGATTATGCACGAGTGCTCCAAATAGTTTTTGACTGCCTTGTCCCCGAAAAGGGTCAGGGAGATGGCAAAGACAGGCTATTTGAGGGGTGAAACAACGCTTTTGGAATCCAAAGGTTTTAAATTTTTGTCATATAGGAGGGTATCATGCGCTACCGGATTACGACTGTATCTTTAATTGTTGTGTTAATTACAACTGGTTTTCAAACTCCTTCAGTTTCGTCGGCTGGAACTTTCGGTTTACCTGTCTTTCCAGGGGCGGAAGGGTTCGGAACCGATACGCCCGCCGGTCGAGGTGGGCAGATTATCAAGGTAACAAATCTAAACGACAGCGGCCCTGGTTCGTTCCGTGAGGCCCTCAATACCGAGGGTCGGAGGGTGATTATCTTTGAGGTTGGGGGGATCATCTGGTTATCGAGGACTCTAAGCGTTAGGGAACCATTCGTAACCATCGCGGGCCAGACTGCGCCTTGGCCGGGCATCACTTTGGCAGGGTCGGCGCTGATCTTTTTTACGCACGACGTGTTGGTTCAGCACATTTATGCACGAGGGGGCGATGAGCCGGGCGGGAGCGTCTCCAACGAGCGGGACGGGATCAAGGCGATTGGTAAGGGTGGCAATGAAGTGTATAATATCGTGATAGACCACTGTTCGTTTAGCTGGGTGGTGGACAAGGCCATCACTGTGTACGCCGCGGCGGTATTTGACTACGTTCATGATGTGACCGTAAGCAATTGCATCACGAGCGAAAATCTGGAGAGCGCCATGGGCACAGATTATCATAGTTTCGGGTTGCTTTCCGGGGGATGGGGGCCGGTGCATAACGTGACTATTCTACGGAATCTCTTCGCCCACAACGCGGGCCGCAATCCGCGTACCAGTGGCAACCAACGCACTGCCATTGTAAACAACGTTATCTATGACGCGCGATGGCACGCACTCGATATAGCTGATCCTAAGGGTGTGGGTTCAACTTGGATCACCGCAGTAGGAAATGTAATCTTGCCTGGACCCGAGACGCGTCAGGGGGGACGGGAGATACAGATAGATAACCTAGAATCTGATAGTAAGGTATATCTATTAGATAACCTAGCCCCTGGTGTGACCGAGGATCCGTGGTCAATTGCCACTGTGTACGGCTATAATCCAAAGGTTGAGTCCCCCCCGGTTTCGTTTGACAACGTGACGGTTCTTTCCAGCGCCGACACTGTAGATCATGTGCTAGAAAATGCTGGGGCGCGGCCTTGGGATCGGGACCGGCATGACGTACGTGTTATCGAGAGCGTATTGAGCAGAACGGGGCACATCATAAGTAGCCAAAACGAAATAGAAGGAGCCAGGGATTACCCGGAGACTCATCACGTTCTGGATGTGCCGGACAACCCCCATGGTGACGATGATGGGGATGGCTATACTAACCTAGAAGAATGGCTGCATTCATTTGACCAATCAGAACCAACCCCCGAACCCACTCCCCCTCCTGAATACACCACCCTCCGTGCACCTACTCCTCCTACTATAGATGGGAATCTAGCCGAGTTCTCTGGAGCCAACTCAATTGAGCTTATTCAATCAGAGACTGGAACAATCGGTACCTACAAATTCTTGTGGGATGATACTGCTCTCTATGTCGGAGCTTCAGTCACAGATTTAGCCTTAAAGGCAGATATTACTACCGAAGATGGATCTTTATGGAATGATGACAGCATCGAGTTAATGTTTGATACTCTCCATAATGACGGATCATCACAAGGATCAGACGACTACAAGTTCTTTGTGAACTTGTGGAATACCCATCGAGACGCGAGAGAACTGGATGGAAGCTGGGATGGCTCGTATGAGTCTGCTGTATCGGTTCTTCCTTCATCTTCCAGTATCAATAACAATAGTGATGATCCAGATCAGGGATATACTATTGAGATGAGTATTCCCTGGAGTGCTTTTGGGATGTCTGCTCCCAGTTCCGGTAGTACGTGGAGTTTCGAGCTCAATTTGAATGATCAGGTTGCTTCGGAGACACGTTACTATACTACCTGGGCTAATACCGATGGAGATTACTCAATTAATGACCCGGAGGGATGGGGAGATATGGTGTTTGAGCAAGTGCCGACGCCAACGAACACACCTACCTTTGCCCCTACCAACACGCCCACGCCGACCAACACACCATTGAAGAGATACGAGTACCGCAACCGTGTACCTAGCGGAGGGCGCCGAAACAGTAAAAAAAAGAGCACGCCGCGGGCGGGCGAGCGGG
>SOHZ01000079.1 GCA_004377365.1 Anaerolineales bacterium
TGGTTAGAAAAAGGTAAATTCCGGGACGGTGTCTAGAACCTTACCAACTTCATAGCACCTTCACGTGGAAAAAGAACGCCCCTTCATAGATCTGAGCGCAAAAAGTTGCACAATTCCAAATAGTCATGGTATAATACGGGTCGCATGAAAGAGTCCGTTCGAGGAGGTTAGGCTGTGCCTATTTACGAGTATCAATGCGACACCTGTGGGCTCAGATTTGAACGCCGTCAACACATGAGCGACGAGCCCTTGAAAGATTGTCCCGAATGTGATGGCCATGTGCATCGTGTGATCCAACCGATGGGTGTTATCTTCAAAGGCTCTGGGTTCTACATTACGGATAACCGTCACAAATCTACACTGCCCTCGCCCAAGGGAGCGAAGGGGCACGAAAGCGAGAAGGCCGAAGAGGAAAAGTCTACCACCAAGGCCAAAGAGGAAACATCAGCAGAGAGGACAGCATCCTCGTCTGCTGAGTAGTCGCCTTATTTGCCTGAGGAGTCAAATCAGAATCCAGAACCTGAAAGATGTGACGACGCGCTAGGCCAGTCCCATGGTCATCACAAGGCCATGGGACTCTTTTTGGGAGGGCAAAAGAATCGGGCCGGTTTCGTCTATGACGAAACCGGCCCGATAATTCTAAGGGCCGACGAACAGAGCTACTGCAACAACGAATTTTTACAGTTGGAAACGACCTGTAGCTGGCACAACTTTTTGCTGAAAGTTCGTCACAAGAGCAAAAAGTTGTTCTTGCAAGTTACGCCACTCCTCGCTTTCCAATATCTCGCGCAGCGTATCAAGGTCTTCAGTTATCCCTCCGGTGAGAATCTGCGGACCCTCTCCAAAGACCGTATACCAGGCTTCTGTCGGTTGAAATCCCAGCTTCATGACACCGGGAGCCCACTCTTTGACGATGAACTCGAAATAGGCTGCCTCTTGACCTGGTTTAATATCCCAACTCATGAGTAGCTTAACCATAACAGCCACATGCACATCCTTTCAAAAGGCCCGCAGCGGCGAAAAAGTCGGTTCTCCGTGACCCTTCTTCCACTTCGGGCTGTGAATTATTCAGAAGCTTTGTAAGGATACCAGATTACGGCGCTTTTGGCAAGTCATCACTAAAGCTTGAGCAGCTCTCTGAATCCCTCTTGGTCTTCAAAAGGACCTACTACGGCCAGGTTCAGCTTCTCCTGGAGAAAGAGCTTCCGGGCCAACCGCTGGATGTCTTCCGCAGTGGCGGCCTCGATGTTGGTTATCGCCTCATCCAGGGTTAAGACGTCAGGGCCAAGGATTTCCTGTTGCCCAAACCAGGCTGCGACGCTGAAGGTATCCTCCATTTGTAACATGAGCCTGCCCTTGAGGAACTCCTTGGCCTTGGTCAGTTCATCGGCCAAGACCTTCTCTTGTCGTAGCCTGTCCCATTCGCTCAGCATCGCCTTGATGGCTGGCTGAACACGAGTGGGGTCCACAGCAGCGTAAATCCCTGCTGCCCCCGTGTCTTGCAAGGCAGCAATGTAGGAATGGACGCTGTAGGCCAGGGCACGCCTTTCCCGTATTTCCAGGAAAAGCCGCGAGCTCATTCCTTCCCCCAGGACGGTATTAAGAACGCGCAGGTTGAAACGGTCAGGGTGGCCCCGCGGCAAAGCAGGCACGCTGAAGCAGAGATGGGTCTGTTCAGTGTCTCTGTAATGTACGTGCAGACGTGCCTGAGCCTGATCATCCCTGGCTGGCTGGTGCTGGCTGGCTTCGCGCTGTGGCCAGTGGCCGAGGTAGTTAGAAAGCTTTTCCACCACTTCTTCGTGTTCGATATTGCCAGCCAGGCTGACCACGCAGTTAGCAGGCCCGTAGTGGCGCTCCAGGTGAGCCAATAGAGTTTCTCTATCCAGGGCGCTAACGCTTTCCTTTGTACCGATAATGCCACGTCCCAGGGGGTGATCCGGCCAGACCAATTGATTTATCAGGACGTGAACCCAACTATCGGGTGCGTCAAAGATCATGTTGATTTCCTCGGTAATCACCCGGCGTTCTTTTTCGATCTCCTCCGGATCGAACCTGGCGCGAAGAAGCATGTCCACCAGAACATCCACGGCCACATCCAGGTGGGGTTGGGCCACTTTGGTCCAGTACGTGGTCAGTTCTCGACTGGTGCCAGCATTGAATACGCCCCCAATCCCCTCGATGGCGATGGCGATATCCTTGGCTGTGGGCCGCTTCTCCGTGCCTTTGAATAGCATGTGTTCGATGAAGTGAGAAGCTCCCCCTTGTTCATCTGTTTCGTAACGAGACCCGACGCCCAGGAAAAAGCCCATGCTCACTGAGTAGGTATGAGGCATAGGCGACGTCAGGATGCGTAGGCCATTTTCCAAAACTGTTTTGTGATACATCCTTATCTCCACGAGAAATATATATGGGCCACGGCTGGCGTAAAGGGCCGATTGGCGTTGGTTTCAACGTTTCAGGTCTTCAAGCTGGCGCTCCGCCTCAATTTGGGCTTGTGGGTCCTGACCAGGGCCCAGTTCGAGGAAGCGTTCGAAGGCCTCGATGGATTTTTCCCTTTCCCCTTGCAGTTTGTAAATGACCCCCAAGCCGTAGTAGGCTTCAGGCAGATTGGGGTCGAGCTTGGTCGCTGTCTCAAACTCGGTAAGAGCTTCAGTCAGCTTTCCCATTTGGACATAGGCTCCTCCCAGGAGATAGTGTACTTCCGCATCATCAGGGATGAGAGCCAGAGCCGTCTGGTACTCTACTATGGCCTCGTTCAATAGGCCCTGGCGATAGTAGACCACTCCCAGGTTGGAGTGAGCGGCAGCGTCTCCTTCGTTCAGATGGATAGCGGCCTTGAACTCTTCAGCGGCCTTGTCCAGTTCACCCTGTTGAGCGTAGGCATTGCCCAGTCGAAAGTGGGCCTCAGTCAAGGTGGGATCAAGGCGTGTGGCTGTCTCAAGCTCAGCAATGGCCTTTTCCCATCGCCCAGTCTCCATGTAGCTTCGCCCCAGCTCAAGGTGAGACGTAGCGTCCTTGGAGGCCGTTCCACAGGCGCAAAGCCCGAGGAGCACAACAACGCTGATCACACCTATGACGCTCAGGTTAACATACCTTCGTCTGATATCCATTGCCTACATCCAGTGCCTTGATGGTTGGGCTTACAGGCCATTGCGCTGAGCGCTTGCTAGCCTTGCTTGTGATCCAATAGCATAATCTGGGTCTCCTCTGGCAGGGTGTTTGTAGTCACTTTCAAGCTATCCTGGGCTGCCAGCTTCTTCAATCCCATTTCCTGCAAAAACTTTTTCACCGAGGCCAGCTTAAGGGTGAGCGCCTTGGTCTTGTAGTGCATGGGGATGACGATCTTGGGCTCTAACAGGCTTATCACCTCTGCGGCCTGAGGGGCACCTATGGTGCTGACCCCACCCACAGGAATGAGCAAAACATCTACATCGCTCAAGGCTTCAACCTGGGCCTGGGTTGGTACGTGGCCAAGATCACCCAGGTGACAGATGGTCAAGCCATTGAATTCAAGGAGGAAAACTGTGTTGCGGCCCCGCTGAGCCCCCTTCTTTCCATCGTGAAAGGTAGCGATACCGGTGACAAACACACCCTTGATCTCATATTCCCCTGGGCCGTCAACGACCTTGGGTGCGCCCTTAATTCCCGACACATAGTTGTGGTCGGCATGATGGTGGCTGACGGTGACAATGTCGGCGCGGATCTTGGGAAGAGTGTAACCGATGGATTGGTCGTAGGGATCAGTGACAACAGTAGCACCCTTATCTCGCAGCCTGAAACAAGCATGTCCGTACCAGACGATTTCCATATCTGATTGAGACCTCCGTGCCTTTCGGGCTGGGCACTATTATACCTCAATCTGGACTAAAAGGGAAGATAGCACAGTTGCGTGGATGCAGCACCGTTGCACCATTCCTGCACTGCCTGCACCGCAACAGTGCTGCAACAGTGGTGATTGCACCAGTATTGCACCACTTTTGCGGTGTAGACGGTACAGGCGCTACAGGTGAAAAAAGAAGCGGCATGGCTAATCTTGCCACGCCGTTGGTACAGCCTTTGAGAGGTCCTTGGGAATGCCACTTGGGTCCGAAGGGTCAAGAGGGTAGAGTGCTTGACGAACACGGCCCCTAAAATGGCGGACAAAGTTAAACGTCGTCTGGCGCAGGGCTTGCTCCCGAGTAAGCTGGAAAACCACCGCCCCATCTATCTTAATCCGCTCCAACAATCTAACCATCGCCAGGTCAATAAGCTCAGGTAAGACGATGTCCAGGGAGCGTCCAATGCGCTGAGCGATGCTCCTGGCAGTATCGCCGGTGTAGGGATTCTCACCGAAGAAAGCTATGATGTCCCATTTCACTGCTCCAGTGGCATATCGTTCGACAAAGGCCAAGAGATCTACATCCACTTCCTTGAGGGGGATCTGGGCTAACGCCGGTTCTCTGCTGACGTACTCTTTACCTGCAGACATCGCTACTCTCGCACTGTGATCTTTCCTTGAGCTTGTTGCAAATCCTAATGATGAGGAAACAGTTCTCAGACAATACTAGAAGCCCCATGACTCCAGGCAAATCTATGAGCCCTAACCTAATCTAACACGCGAGCTGGTGAAAGTCAATAGTACTGAGGTTCTATGCTTAGAGCCTATCCGAAAAATGCTCAAAGCGGACAAAAGTCTCTCGCTGGACAATCGTCCAGCGGGAGCAGAATGACTTTTCGGATAGGCTCTTGATCTCAACTATGGGTAGCGTGGCCTGCGGGCTTTTCTGCGTCTTCTCGCTCGGCCAGCGAGGTGACGACAAAGAGCCACGGGGCCAGGAAGCCCGCGGAGAAACCAACCAGGCTGTAGCGGACCATCCGCAGGGCGATGGCGACGGCGTGGGACACTTCCTCTGGGAACACGACCTTGAGCCCCAGGTAGAAGATAGCGACCAGAACCATGCCCAGGATGAACCTGAGTCCACGTTTCCACCATAGGCCATCCACCTTGAAGCGGATGTATTCCTGTTCCAGAACGAAGCCTATGCTCATACCCAGAATCGTGCCCATGGTTGTGGCCGGGAGCTCGCCGGGTACGTCCCATCCACATCGAAAGGATGCGCAAACAATAAGGCCAGCGGGACGACTGCGGATAGGGTCAACTTGATGGGCAGGGGCAAGTCGAAGCGCCGCTTCTCGATAGTCCCCACAATCCAGTTATAGGCGACGAGCAGCAACAAGCCAATCAGCAACCCACCCACAACGTCCTGGGGAAAATGCACGCCCACGTATATCCGCGAGAAGGCGATGAGAAGGATCAACACAACAGCCACTATGCTAAACATCTTGTGGCGGAACCGGGTGACCAGATACCCCCAGTTAGCCACTGCACTCTGGGCGTGGCCGCTGGGAAAGGAGGGGCTGGTCTCCGTTCTGAGGAGGACAAGGCGGGGGTCAGAAGGGCGGGGGAGGCGAAAGGTCAGTTTGACGACAGAGTTGAGGTAATGGGAGAGCATGGTGATATAAGTCAGGCCGACCCCCACCTGTTTGTTCAGGCACCAGTAGATAAAGGGCAAGAAGATCAGATAGAATTCTTCTTCGCCGAGGAAGGTAGCCGTCAGAAAGAGGGCATCGAAGAAGGGGTGGCGAAAGGATTGGACCCAGAGGATAACACCTGTGCCCCAGGGTATCAGCGAAGCCAGAAACTCGCCCATAGTCATATCTCCTTGTGAGGGGATGGATTAGGAGTCAAAGCACGGAACGGCACCGAGATATGACTGCCGTTTGAACTTACACATCTGGGAGTGAGCAACAAACGCCCTGATTAGCCTTTGCGAGGGCGTTTGTCGCAGCTTCAGATAAGAGCAGCGTCAGACAATCATCAACGTGAGATGTGCATGGGCATAATGACGTGGATGAAATCCTCGGACCCGACTGGCTTGATGACGCCCGGGCTTGAGGCGGTGGTGGTTTCCAACGCTACCTGGGCAGCGTCTGCCACAGAGAGGATATCAATGAGATACTTGGCATTGAAAGCAATCTCCATTTCCTGTCCTTCGATCACGGCGTCAAATTCACCCACGTTGTCACCCACCTCGGCCGAGGTAGCAGTCAGGGTTACGCGGCCGGGAGCCAATTCCCCACCAGGGACGACTTCCAGACGGATGATGTTCGCCGCATCACGGGCAAAGATGTTGACCGTCTTGGCGGCTTTGAGAAAGTCACTGGTGCTAACCACCGTGCGCGTGGAGTAGCTTTTGGGAATGATCTGATTGTAGTCTGGAAAGTTGCCCTCGATGAGTTGAGAAACCAGGTCAACGTTCGCCATGTGGAAGAGGGCTTGATTGCGGGCTGGGGTTATGGTTACTTCGATGGGCTGCTCCTGCTCAGTGCTGATACGGGAGAGCTCGGCCAGAGCCCGGGCGGGAACAATCACCGTTACGGGTTCGGAAGCAGGCTCGGAAAGATGGGCTGTACGTACCGAGAGGCGGAAGCCATCGGCAGCGGCTAAAGTCAATTGCTCTCCCTGGAACTTGGCCAACACACCGGTTAGAATGGGGCGGCTTTCGTCCGTAGCGGCCGCAAAGACCACCTGGTCAATCATTTGGCGTAGCATCGAGGAATCGAGGCTGATTTTGCTGTCCTCGCCCGCTGTGGGGATCAATGGAAACTCTTGAGCATCAATGCCTTTGATGTTGGCCTCGAAACGGGCGCACTTGAGGTTGAGAGTCTGGGTCCGTACAGTCAACTCCATATCAATGCGCTCTGGAGGCAAAGAGTTGACGAAATCAGTGAGGAGCCTGGCGGGCACCGTAATGCTACCATCCTCCTCCACTTTGGCTCCGATCCAACAAACGATGCCTATCTCGAGATTGGTGGCCGAAAGCTTTAGTCGAGACCCATCAGTAGCCAGCATGACATTGGAAAGCACGGGCAGAGTGCTGCGAGTGGCTACAGCTCGCCCCACGATGCTCAAGCCTTTGGCCAGATTTTCTTGTAAGCAGGAAACTTTCACCCTTCACCTCCTCTAGGCTTTGGTCAACAGGTCAACGAATAACGGGTAGTTAAGTACTCGTTGACTTCTTATTTCCGCTCCCGTCGCCAGGCGATGACCTCCCTCGACTCCCTGACTAGAATCAAGAGGAGGCCCAGGAGCCCAGCCAAAAAAATCACGCCCGTTCCCAGGCCAGTGTCGGGCATCTTTCCCGCCATTGCGCCTGCGGAGGCTCCCCTCAAACTGACGTCATCCACGGTGAATTTGACATGGTTGGCACGAGTGGGCCACTTTTTCCAACCCCGGATGAAAAGGGTGGTAGAGGCAGAGGTAGCTTTGAAAGTGGTGGTATAGCTCCCCAGGGTGTAGGATTCAGCCCCCAGAGGCTGCTCGTCCCAGGCCACATCCGTCCACTCGCCCACGGCCTGCCAATCACTTCCGCCGTTGTAGTCTACCCCCCATTGTATACGGTAGCCATAGCTGGAAGCCTGGACACTACCTTCGTTGGATCTGATCACCCCGTGCATTGTGAGTTCGTAGCTGGCTTGGGGGACTGTGGAGACGGTCTGGTAGATGCCGACGTAGCGGTCCAAGACCCCCGCGTCCCAAATCTCCATGTGTTGAGCGTGATCTCCATCCTGGACCAGGGCGGACCACGTTTCATCGGCCCATCCAAACTCAGCACCACCATTGTTAAAGGCGTGCCATCCCACACTTATCCCATTTTCGAATCCATCCTCAAAGCTCCCATTGGTCAGGACGTCTGCTTGCCTCACTGCTGGAGCGGCAGCGCTAGGCAATCCAAGGGTAGCTATCGGTATGGGTGTATTGGTGGGCGTAGCAGTGGGCCTGGCTTCCTCTGGCGTTGCTATAACCACGGGGGTATTGGTGGGCTGGAGGGAAGGAGGTGTGCTCGGTGGTAGGGCCTCTGGGGGGGTGACTGCTGCCACCGATGTGGCAGTGGGTGTCAGTTCTCCTCCGCCCACGAAAGGCATTTCACAGGCAGCAACTGACAAAACCACCGCCAGCAGGATGGGGAGACACTTCAGGGCTGTGGGCAAGATTTTGCTTATCATGACAACCTCCTTTTGGGTCCACCTCTTGTTGCCCTCAGGTGGCTTCTTGTGATCGGCCTATCCCCAAAGTCAACTGGTGTCGAAAGAGACACTTATGTATATATAATAACACTCTTTTGCTTTTTTGGCAAGACCCAGTTGCATGGGGGAACTTTGGCTCACAGGGGAAGAAACTCATCCCCTCTCACCCCTAACCCGCTACTCCGATCAGCAACACGCCGCCGAAAACCAAAGATGAGGCCAGGACCCTGGTAGCCCCGTAGGGTTCCTTCAGTAGGAAAGCGCCCAGCAACGCTCCAAGGATCACATTCACGCTACGCACCGAACCCACATAGCTTACGTAGCTCAGGCGCATGGCAGCGAGGGCCAGAAAGTAGCTCAGGAAGACAAAGACCCCTGCCACCCCAATGCCCAACTTGCTGATCCACCATTCGGCCACCAAATGGGCTCTGTGCTCCGTCAACAAAATGTAGGGCGTGAAAGAAAACAAGGTGATAAGCAGCATGAGATAACCGTAAGCGAAGGGGTCCACGTACCTCAGGCCTATCTTATCAATCACCGAATAAATGGAGACACCCACACTGGCCAACAGGGCCAACTGGGATGACCTCTCTCTCAGAGAGCGTAGGGGCCTCAACAAGTCAGCCCTGGAGCGCACGTTGACCAGATAGAGGCCGGCTGTCACCAGCAGAATGCCCCCCAGTCCCCAGACTGTCAGCCGTTCTCCCAGGAACAACGCGCCCCCCAAGGCAATCAGCAAAGGAGGCGCTCCCCTGGCCAGGGGATAGACTACCGAGAGGTCCCCTTCCTCGAAAGCCTTGCCCACACTCACAAAGTAGGCCATATCCACCAAACCGCTGAGCAGCAGGCACAACCAACCCTGCGCCGGGATGACCGGCCGATTCAAGATCAAGACGGGGGAATAGATAACCACGGCGACCAGCAGGAACCACCAGGCGAAAACCTGCTTGTCGGCGCTCCGCTTGTAGAAGCCATAGTATGCGGCGTGCAACAGGGCACTCAGGACAAGCAGGAGCAAGGCTGAGAGAGGCATGGGGACATATCCTCCGGCCAAAGGTAGCGGTTAGGGCTATTTCTCCAACACAATGGTCACTGGCCCATCGTTGTGGATCTCCACCAGCATCATGGCCTGGAACACGCCAGTCTCTACGTGTAACCCTTCCTCGCGCAAGCGTTGGACAAAAAAATCCACCAGGGGTTCGGCCACCTCCGGTGGGGCGGCGTCGGTAAAGCTGGGCCGAAAGCCCTTGCGGACATTGCCATAGAGGGTGAATTGCGAAACGACCAGAGCCGCGCCTCCTATGTCCAGAGCTGAGAGATTCATTTTTGCCCGTTCATCGGCAAATATGCGCAGATTGGCTACTTTGTGAGCTAGCCACTTGGCCTCGGCCTCGCCGTCGTCTCTCTTAACCCCTAAGAGGACGACTAATCCCGGTCCGATAGCTCCCACCACTTCATTATCAACACTCACCGAAGCCTGTTTTACCCGCTGTACCACAGCTCGCATCTCTATCTCTCCCCTTCCAGCATCGTGTTGCCGGTCTCGAAATACCCGGCAGAACCTTTCTAATTTCTTCGTCCTCGCCCAATCCAGAAAGCCCCAAGGAAGCTTCCTCAGGGCTTGTCTTTCTGCACCCCGTGACTGGGGGGAGGTTTCATGTGGGCCTGGCTGAAATGGCGTAGGGAGTGGAGCCTTCAGGCAGAAAAAATTGGCTAAAGCCCCGACTTAATTGCTTTAGCCATGCCCCTTTCCTTTCGCTCAGCCAGCAAAAAAGTCTATCAACTTCCCATGACCGATGTCACCAATGGTTGCCCGAGCTTGTCAATCAGTCGCAGCCCGTCGCTGTTTTTTATAACGATAGGTGATACGTCCCCGCGTCAAGTCATAAGGTGACAGTTCCAGGCGGACCCTATCGCCCAGCAGAACACGAATATAGTACTTCCTCATTTTGCCAGACAGATAAGCCAATACCTTATGGCCGCTGTCCAGTTCCACGCGGAACATGGCATTGGGTAAGGTCTCAACCACCGTACCCTCTACCTCTAGCTTCTCCTCCTTCTTTGGCATGAAGCTCCTCTCTACCCAAATTCAGGCAAAACCATCTTGTGAAATTCTGATGAGTCGCCCCTATCTCTGAGAATTGACATCTCCGGCGAGGAAAACGAGCCAAGACTTTTTGTAGCTTAGGACTGGCAGTTATCTTCGTTGCTTTCTCTGGCGTTCCCTGCGCCTGGCCCTTCTGATCGCCTTGCTTTTGCCCGTCGTCGCTCCTCGCTCTTGGAAACGTACCGACGCCGTTTACGCACTTGGCTGAGGACACCACTCTCGGATACCCTCTTGCGAAAACGTCTGAGTAAACTCTCCTGCGATTCTCCTGGTTTCAGATCAACGGTCATTTCGCTCTTGCCACTCCTTCTTGCATTCTTCTCGTTTTCAGCTTTTCTCCAAAGGCAGAAGAAAACCCGGTTACTTACCTCATCACATACCATGAGGGTGGAACCGAGCTTTCCTAAAAGCGAGCCGTCTTGGCGGCAAATTTGGTGCCCGGTGCAGGACAACGAATTGATAGTGAGCTTTTCTCCGTTGCCTCCTCCTGATGGAGTGTGGAATATGTGGGCGACCAACTTGGTCCACTATGAGCCCCTCAAAGGGTCATCACGAAGTGGAGGTCGCCGACCTTTTGCAAATTGTGGGTGTGCCAGAGTACCGGCCACAGTTTCTCACCAACCCTACCGGTAATAATTATACCTTATTTAACCGTACTTGTCAACAGACTTTGGAAGCGCCAAAGATGGCCCACTGAAAATACTTCCAATAGCACGCCACCTGCGCAAAGCCGGCTTGCTTCAGCCAGGCCAGAATGTCCTCCAGAGTAGCGGACTTGACGCCTGCGGCCTCGTCCAATGAGCGCTGGCGGGTCGTAGCGGTCTCCAGTGTCACTTCTTTGCCCAACACTTCCCTCGTCTGGCGCACGATAAAGTCCATCCACTGATCGAGATAGAAACGGTCAACGGCCCCGTTGGCGGCCCGGAGCCGGTCGCTGAAAACGAGACAGCCATGCGGTTCCAGCATCTCATAGCATTGGGCGAAGAGCCGCTGCTTGGCCCCGTCAGTCAGAAGATTGAAGGCCAGAGCAGAGACGATGGCATCAAACCTGTCTAGCAGACCATTGTTCCAGGCCGGGTCCTCCAGGTCAGCCCGGACAAACCTGACCCTGTCGCCGTGCTCAGCCAGTTTGGCGCAACCTATCTCCAGCATTTCTGCCGACTTGTCCACGCAAATGACGTTGGCCCCGGGGAAATCCTGAAGGACCCTTTGGGCAGGGATACCTGTCCCCGTACCCAGGTCCAGAACCCGCAGTGGCTCATCCCGCTCGAAGGGAATCAACTGCACGATGAGCGACAGCATTTCCTGTCTTTTGGGCAAGACGAGATCGGCCCTTTGCTCGTATTTTTGGGCTCTCTCCCGGCCCTGCCAGGATTGCTGATAAGAGTCCTTAGCCGCTTCCTTCAACTTTACCCCCTCGCAGATTCCATGGCAAACAAGGCTGCGCCAAAAGCGCCTATCTCCTGAGGATACGGTGCGATTGCAACCTCCTTCTCTAACTGGGCGCTCAGAAGCTCGGCTACGATGGGATTAAAGGCCACAACCCCACCGCTCATGACCACCCGACCGGTCAACACGTCCATTTCCGTGATGCGGTTCACCACAGACCTGAACAAGCCCTTGACAATATCCTCGACTTTCTCACCCGCCCTGATCCTGTCGAGCACCTCTGTGGCTGTAAAGACCGTGCAGTAGCTTCCTATGGTCGTCTCTTGGCGAGAATCTCTAGCCAGCCCATCCAAGTTGCCGAGGGGGATGTCCAGCTTGTAAGCTATCTCTTCCAGGAAACTGCCCGTACCGGCCGCGCACTTGCGATTCATCTTGAAGCTGATCCTATGCCCCTGGGCGTCCAGCTTGATGATCTTGCTGTCCTGGCCGCCAACGTCCACAACCGTGATGGCTTCGGGGAAATAATGATAGCATCCTCTGGAATGACAGGCTATCTCGGTCTTGGTATCGTGAGCAAAAGAGACGCTGTTTCTGCCATATCCGGTGGCGGTGATGAATTCTACTTCGTCCCTTGAGATACCCGCTCGTTTCATAGCCTCTTCAAACGAAACCATCGCAGACTCTTGCAAGTCTGCGGCTGATTTCTTGACAAAGCTACCCTTCACCATTTTCTGAGCGTCAATGATGACCGCCTTGGTGGTGGACGTTCCCGAATCTATGCCGGCAAAGTATCCGTCTTTCAGAGTTGTACCTCCGAGCTCTTATCCGCGCAGGTGATTAACGTTTTCAGGCTTTGCGAAGTGCGTCAGCATTTGGGCGTCAGCCGCCAACGCCGTACTAGCCACCGTTGCCGCTGTCGGTGCTCAAGCTGATCCATGCCAATAGTACAAGTAAATACAGCACGCACAGTAATGCCCGGGCAAGCCAGGGCAGGATTGCCGAGAAGTCAAATGGACGCTCATCTACGAACTCGACTTCTTGCGCCTTCACTGTCTCTGCAGAAAAAACCCACATCTGGCGTGCGAATGCGCGTGCTCGAAAGAACGAATTCCACAGGAATCTGCCAAAGCGAGGATTGTGCAACTTGGCAGACAGCCACCACAGGATGCTAAAAGACACACCGCACATAAGAAGAAGAACGATGTCATCCCACTTAGCCTGCATAGGTTGCTCCTCTCAACCCACCTGAAGGCAATGGCGGCTAACGTGATCGCGGTTTAAGAAGTTACGATAGCAATTTGGGCGATAGCCGCAAACGGCGCGTTACCCGACCCGCAGGGCAAGCAAAGCGGAGTTGGCTCACTTACCCCGCTTGCCGAGGTAGAGTCAGTAAAGCTTACCCCTCGTCAAGAAGCGGCTCGGCGATGACGATGACACGGTGGGTGTTATTGGTGTAAGGCCAACAGGTGACCAGGGTTAGCCGCTCATCGGGGAAGTGGCGGATCCATTTACCATTCTCGCGCTTTTGGTCAGCAGAGACGTATTTGTCAGGGAGGATAAGCTTCTCCTCCACCGCGTACCTGTACACCACCTCTCCCACGTAGAGAATGACCTCGTCACCGGGTTCAAGATCAACTACGTAGCGGAACACCTCACCTTTGATGTTGTGATGCCCGGAGATGACGGTGTTGCCAATGTGGCCAGGATAGGCCGAGCCGCGGTGGAAGCCAGCGGCATAGTCGGCCACGTCCCAAACACTCACCAGTTGTCCATCCTGCTCTTCTACTCTCCAGGTGACCTCCACCACTTTGCTATCTACACCTATTTTAGGGATCACGATGCGGGTGGGTGGTGAGTTGGCTGGTGGTCGCGCCGGAGTCGGGGTCGGGGTCGGTGTGGGAGTAGGGGTAAGAGTGGGTGTGGCCGTTGGCGGCAGCGGCGTAGGGGTGAAGGTCGGTGTAGACGTGGGCGTCAGGGTAGCGGTGGGTGATGGAACAACAGAAGAGTTCACCGGGTCGGGGCCTTCTTGCAAACCGCGGTAGGCCACAGCGATGCCCAGGCCGAGAAGCAACAGGGCCAGACCGCCTACTAAGCCCCCCATCAACAGAGACCGGTGGCGCCTGGTATCCGGCAGAGGTGTGAGTTGAGCGTGCTGGTACTTTTCAGTAGGAGTGCAAGAGGCCATTGTCGGTTCTAATCCTACGTCCTGGTCTGAACCTATATTATCACTTACTATCCACTCTGTCAAATGGGATTTACATAAAGTATCTTTATCGGTAGACTCCCCAATATTCTTCTGGCAGCATATCAGCCAGGCGGTGCATGATCAACTCGGTGAATTCTTTCAACTGCTTGCCTCTGGCCTTTCTCTCAGTGACGGGCAAAGTGAAGGTCTCCCCAATGACGGTTTTCACCTCGCCTCGACGGAGCCTTTTCAGGCTGGCTGACATTTTCTCCGTGCCGGTGATGGCCACAGGTAGAATGGGCACTCCTGCCCGGCTGGCCAGGTAGGCCACCCCCGTGTGTCCCTTTTGCAGGGCACCTGTAGGGCTCCTAGTTCCCTCCGGGGCCATCCCTATAATACCGCCTTCTCCTAGAACATCGAGGCAGGCCCGCAAAGCCTGCCGGTCTACCTCGCCGCGCCGCACGTAGATAGCGCCCACCGAGCTCAAAAAGGGGCCAAATATGGGATGATTCCGATACTTGTTGGCAGCCAGCACGGTCATCCGAACTGGCAGCGCAATCAAGAGCAGAAGGGGGTCGAAACGGTGAAGGTGATTGCAGATGACGATGTAAGGCCCCTTCTGGGGTACGTTTTCCACTCCTACTATTTCTACGCGCGCCAGGAACCTGAATATCAGACTGATAATTATTTTGACGATTCGATAGTACATGCTCAATTCTCCCGATAACCCTTTACTCTATGCGCCGCCCTTGCACCTGCACGGTGTATGTGACCACCTGGCCCCCCAGTGGAGACAGGCTCACTCTAAAGGAAGATGATTCGCCCACCCCAAGTGTCTGCGTTTCAGGGCCACCCCGTCGAATACCCACCACTCGTCCTTCGGCATCGTAGGCTGTGACCACCATCCTGATCTGTTCGACGTCGTGCTGGCCAGTGTTCTTCACCTGGCCTGTGACAACGTAGACCCGTTCGCCGCTGGCTTCACCGTGATCCGACTCGATGGTCAGATCTATGTAATTGCGCCCCCAATGGGCCACCGTCACTCCGCTCAGGGCCACGACTTGATGGTGGCTAAAGTCGGACGGAGGCTCGGTGAAAAGCAGGGCAAAGGGCATTTTGCCTTCATTGGGGATGATATCGAATTCGGTGAAAGTGGAGCCAGTGGCTACCATCTCACCCTCGTCATCGTACAGAGAGACGGCTACCTGAACTTGTTCAATGCTTGCACCTGTGTTGTTTATCACTTCACCCAGGTACCACAGACTGCCCACCGGAGTTTCATAAAAGCCCACGTTCGCAATCTGAAAGGGCAAAGGCGTTGGGGTAGGCGTGGGTTGGTTGGCTAGCCCTTCTTCCTCGCGGGGTATGACTAACTCCTGTCCTATCTGAAGCAGGCGGGGGGCGGTGATGGCATTGGCCTCCTGGAGGGCCTCCACGGTCACCCCATATTGTATGGCGATGCCCAGCAGATTGTCGCCTGCTTGCACGACATAGATTATGGGCGTAGGCGTGGGAGTGGGAGTGGCCGTCGGTGCTGGTGTCCAGGGAACTGGTGTCGAGGTTGCATGGGGCGTTACCACAGAAGCCTCTTGAGCGGTGGCCACTGCGGTGGGTGTGGGCCGGGTGATCAGCCGGCCGCATCCAGAAAGCAAGGAGCCAGCTATGAAGATAAACAGAATCAAAACGGAAAGGGATCTCATTTCTCTCCCCAAAGAGATGGCCTATACTGCCTGTGCCGCAATCGCCACTGTTGCACCACTATTGCGGTACAGGCGGCGCAGGAGTGGCGCAACAGTGGTAGATGTACCTTTTAGTG
Organism: Anaerolineales bacterium; assembly: GCA_004377365.1. GTDB lineage: Bacteria > Chloroflexota > Anaerolineae > E26-bin7 > E26-bin7 > E26-bin7. The sequence continues at coordinate 15,565 of SOHZ01000079.1, forward strand.
GGTTACTTATCTTCCCAGTTGAGAGACATTATACCACAATAGGCTGCTATTCCCCAAACGTGAGGCGGGGAGCGTCACATACTAGGGACACGATTCTGCCGGAGGATTCGGGCCAATTCGTTGATTATGGGCGCGGACTAGTACTAATTACCTCTTGCCAGATAGGAGAAAGTATGCTACACTTTGTGTAACGGGAAAGGAGCTCATCAGACCGTGCCAATGAGAGATCATTCGGCAATAAAGATGCCTGCCACGCTGATGATGTCCTGAGGGATATATTCGCATGGGTCTGGGTAATCATCAAAGAGGGAGCCAGTGAAATGGAACCTGTCCCCTTGAGGAAACTTCTGAGCAGCAGCGAAACGGCAGCCTTGTTGGAAGACCTGGCTGGAATTATCCCTGACGTGGTCCGCCTTTGGGTTGTGGACGCGAAGGGTGATTTGATCGCTTGCTACCCCCAGGAGAATGAGGGTGTTGAGAAAGAATTTGCCCCAATTATCGAGGAAGTACGCCAGGTGGCAAAGACAATTCATTTTCCCCAAGGCATCGCTTTGCCTATCGTCGTGGAGGGCCGTCTTTTGGGGATATTGGTGGGGGAGGGAGTCGGGTCCGAGCTTTCCGAGCCCAGCGCGGCTTTTGAGCATCTGGGCAGGATACTGACTCTGCTGGCAGCCAAAGAGCTGGAGAAGAGGGCCATCGCCCAGGAGACGCTGGAGAGGCACGGGGAGATAAACCTGCTATACACCCTCGGCGAAACCGCAGGTGCCTGTCTAGACCTAGGAGAGATTAACAAGCTGGTCTTACAGGAAAGTAGCAGAATCATCAAGGCAGACAAAGGCGCTGTCATGTTGATAGATGAGGCGACCGGGCAATTGGTGGTCAAGGCAAGCTATGGTTGGGGTGAGGGATGCCAGGAGAAGCCTCTGGGGCGAGCCGTGGCAGAGAAGGTGGCCCGGAACGGCAAGCCACAGATTGTTAACGAGCCTGGGCGAGAGATTGGCCCACTGAAATCGCTATTGTGCGCTCCATTGAAGACCAAAGACAAGGTCCTGGGCGTCATTAGCTTGGCCGATAAAAAGTCTGGACAGATTTTCACTGCTGCCGATGAGAAGTTTCTCACAGATCTGGCTGCCCAGGCAGCTATAGCCATCAAAAGCGCTTTCCTCTATGAGGTGACTGCTCAAGCCCTGACCCAGCGAGTCGAAGAGCTGACCGCCACTGCTGAAATCGTCCATGAACTGACAGCAGCGAGCTTGGATCTGGAGCGTGTCATAGACCTGATGCTGGACAGAGCCATACAAGCCACAGGGGCAGACTATGGGATAATTGCTCTCCACGATGAGGAGAAAGGAGGACTCTTACTCCTATCTCAAAAAGGGTATCCCCCTGGCGTTTTGGAATCCTACCGCTACCAGCCCTGGCCTGTCGAACGGGGGATAGTGGGACGGGTGGTAAAGACCGGGACAGCGGCCCTGGTGCCTGATGTCTCCCAGGACCCGGACTACACTGAGATAGTGGAGCAAGCCCGTTCTCAGCTCGCTGTGCCCATCATGCGGGAAGGAGAGGTGGTGGGAGTTCTCAGCCTGGGGAGTTCAGAGTTGGCAGACTTCAGCGAACGGGACGTTGGTTTCATGAGCCATTTGGCCGGGCACGCGGCCATCGCCATCGAAAACGCGCGGCTCTACGAGAACGTCACCGAGAAGATGAGGGAAACGATGGTCTTGTACAGGGTGGGCGGCAAGCTGATGCGCACCCTCAACATGGATCAACTGCTGGAGGAAATCCTTGAGGTATTGGAGAGATCCTTCGGCTACTTGGGTTGTGCCGTGCTGTTGGTTGATGAAGCCATCGAGGAGTTGTACATCAAAGCCTCACGGGGTTATCCGCAGGAGGTGGTAGAGAGGACAAGGATCAAGATAGGTAAAGAAGGGATCATCGGTTGGGTGGCAGCCCACAAAGTGCCTCTCAATGTGCCTGATGTGGCGGAAGATCCCAGATACATCGAGGGAGTGAAAGGAACCCGATCGGAGATAGCTGTGCCCATGATTAGCGGTGAAAAGGTGATCGGAGTTCTCGATGCGCAAAGTCCGAAAGTTAACGCTTTCAATGAGGACGATCTGAGGATCCTGTCATCGGTGGCTGCCCAGGCGACCATTGCCATCGAAAAGGCCTGGCTTTTCGAACAAGTCACCGAAGGGCGGAACAAGTTGCAAGCCATTCTGAATTCGACCCGTGATGGTATCTTGATGTTGGACACCACAGGGCAAATCGTCATGGTCAATCCAATGGTCGAGCGGCTGTGGAACCTCGAAAGAGCGGAGGCTATCGGCTTAAATTTGGCCCAACTCGTAGAAGAAGACTCGCATGGTTTTTTGGCCCAACTCGGTTACACCCAGAAGCAGATGAGAGAACTTCTGCAACAACTCCGGGAAGGAGAGCAGGGGGTAAGCAAAGCTGTTTACGAGATAGCCACGCCGGATCGTAGAGCTATTGAGCATGTGTGTGCTCCGGTCTTGGATGAGCGAGGAGGGGTCATCGGGCAGGTGATTGTCTTACACGACATCACCGAGGAGAAGGAACTGGAAAAGATGCGCGAGGACCTGACGCGAATGATCGTCCATGACCTTCGCAGCCCTCTGACAGGTATTATAGGAGGCTTGCATCTGCTGGGAAGAGCAATTGAAAACCCTAGTTCCCAGGTGGAGATACTGTTAGACATTGCTACTAGTAGCAGCCGAAGGATGTTGGAACTAGTCAACTCCTTGTTAGATATCAGTCAGCTTGAGGCGGGTCAGATGCGGTTGGAGATCGAAACCAGGTCATTGCCCGATCTGGTTGACGCAGCCCGTGAGCGAGTTGCCCCACTGGCTTTAGAAGACGGTATCACCCTCCAGGTTGACTTACCCTCAGGCCTATCCCAGGTCGCTGTGGACGAAGATCTGGTGACTCGTATGTTGGTCAACCTGTTGGACAACGCTATCAAATTTTCACCTCAGGGAAGCATAGTGCGCGTGGAGGCCAATGAAGTGAATGCCACCTCAACTGAGGAAAGCGCAGAGGTCACATCACAACGATACCTATCAGTGTCGGTCACTGACAAGGGCACTGGTATACCGGAGGAATACCGAGAGAAGATCTTTGAGAAATTCAGCCAGATAGAGGAGCAAGAGAGCTGCCGAGGCCGAGGCCGCGGTAGCGGTTTGGGGTTGACCTTCTGCAAATTGGTTGTCGAAGCTCACGGTGGCCACATTTGGGTGGAGAGCCAAGCGGGTCAGGGTAGCACTTTCATTTTCACTTTGCCGGTAGCCGAGACAGAAAGTGGAAACGGGGATCAGTAGATCGCAGATTGCTCCCGCTAGATTTGTAATCCAGCGGCCCGGAGGCGGATTACAAATCCGCCACGAGCAAAAATGACACCAGATGAGAGGATTCAATGCTAGATTTGGTGAAAAAGATGCAGCAATTGGCTACTTCTATTGTGGCCCCTGACGGGAAAGAGAAGCGACTCCTTCCGCTCTCCGTGGTGCGGCAACTGGCCCACGAATGGGGCCTTTCGGTGCGCGAGATCGAGATCCGAGCCCTGAAGGCCCGTATCCTGCCCGCTCGTTACGAGCGCAACCAGGGCACGGTCGGATGGGAAGGACAGATCAAACTGTTGGAATCCACAGTAGCCATCGTTGGCGGCGGGGGCCTGGGGGGATGGGTCATCGAAGGGCTGGCCCGGATGGGTGTCGGCCATCTGACTATCATTGACGGCGACGCTTTCGAAGAAAACAATCTCAACCGTCAAGCCCTGTGCACCGAGGTCAATCTGGGTCAACTCAAGACCGAGGCGGCACGGGAGCGGGTAGCCAGGGTCAACTCGGCCACTGAGGTCACTATTCACCCGGTGATGGCCGACGAGGAAAGCATGAGGGAGATGTTGGCCGGCGCCGACGTGGTGGTGGATGCCCTGGATACTCTCCCCACGCGCCTTGTCCTCCAGAAGGTAGCCCAAGGCCTGGGTATACCTGTAGTTCACGGAGCCATCGGGGGTTACGTGGGACAGGTAATGACCGTTTTCCCTGGCGATGAAGGGCTCTACGCCCTCTACGGACGGGGTGATGTCCCTGAGCGGGGAATTGAAGCCCAGTTGGGCAACCCGGCCGCCACGCCCATGATGGTCGCCGCCTGGCAGATCCAGGAAGTCATCAAAATCCTGCTGGGCACAGGCGAACTCCTGCGCAACCGGTTGCTTTTCATGGACGCCGAATCGGGAGTGGCCGAGGTTTTGGAAATCGGGAGATAGCCAGACCTGGCAGGTTTTGTCGAAACCTGTCAGGTCTTACAAAAAGGCCCAGTTCTTGTGAACTGGGCCTTTATTGTACAACTTGTTACTTGGAATCACCCCCAGAGCTGAAATGTGCCCCCTGCTACTTGCTACTTGTCTGGCGACATGGTATAATAACACCAATCTTCATTGTTTATTCTCCGACCGCTTGGCTTCACTTCGATAAACTCAGTACAAGTGATACACCCTTCCGCAGGAGTTTATCATGAGCCTTGTCCTGAGCGTAGTCGAAGGGGTGGTCGAAGGGCTCCAAGGCACTCAGTCAGCGCTACCCCTGAAAATCCTACGAGAAGGCTCACTACCCGACATGTCATTCTGAGCGACCGAAGGGAGCGAAGAATCTCGTAGCCGGATTGCTATTTGCCTTCGTGAAAACGAGATTCTTCGCGCTTCGCGCTCAGAATGACACCCTTTGAAGTTGCCTCATGGCAAGATGTCGGGTAACAAACGAGAAGGAAGCACGCATGTCAGGCTTTGTGCATTTGCACGTACACTCCACTTACAGCTTACTTGACGGCCTGGCGCATACTGAGGAACTGGTCAAGTGGGCCAGGGAACTGGATATGCCCGCCTTGGCTATCACCGATCACGGGGTGATGTACGGAGCCGTCGAGTTCTACCAGAAGGCCAAGGAGTATGGCGTCAAGCCTATCATCGGCTTAGAGATGTACATCTCCCCCCGCCGCATGACCGATAGAGACCCTCAGAAGGACAAGAGCCCCCACCACATCATCCTCTTGGCCAGAGACAAGACTGGCTACCAGAACCTGCTGCAAATCGCCACCGCCGGCCAACTGGAAGGCTTTTACTACAAACCCCGGGTGGACAAGCCCTACCTGCGGAAGCACGCCCAGGGGCTCATCGCCCTCACCGGTTGTGGTTCGGGCGAGATTCCGCGCCTGATCAGGGACGGACGGCTAGAAAAGGCACGGGAGGTGGCCGCCTGGTATCGAGACACATTTGGGTTCGACGGCTTCTACTTTGAGCTACAGAGACACGAGGGCTTGCCTGAACTGGAACAGATCAACGCCGGCCTGGTGGCTCTCAGCAAAGAGATGGACATTCCCCTGGTGGCTACCAACGACGTCCACTATGTGCTCTCGGAACACGCCCACGCCCAGGAGATACTGCTCTGCGTCCAGACCAACACCACCGTCAACGATCCTAAACGCATGACCATGGGCGATGAGAGCTTTTACCTCAAAAGCTCTGAGGAGATGGCCGCCCTTTTCCCCGAATGGCCTGAAGCCCTGGAGAACAGCTTGCGCATCGCCAAAGCCTGCGACCTGAGCCTGGATTTCGAAGGCTACCATCTGCCTTTCTTTGAAGTGCCAGAGGGACACACTCCGCAAAGCTACGTGGCCCACCTCTGCCAGGAGGGACTGCAACGCCGCTATGCAGTCGTCACTCCAGAACTGGAGGCTCGCCTCCAGTACGAGTTGGACCTCATCCACCGCATGGGTTTCGACACCTATTTCCTGATCGTCTGGGACTTGGTGCGTGAAGCCAAAAGCCGTGGCATTATGGTTGGGCCGGGGCGGGGCTCGGCGGCGGCCAGCCTGGTTTCCTACTGTCTGGACATCACCCAACTGGACCCCCTGGCTCACGGCTTGATCTTCGAACGCTTCCTCAACCCCGGCCGGGTAACCATGCCCGACATTGACATGGACTTCCCCGATGACCGCCGCGATGAACTGATCCAATACACCATCGAGAAGTACGGCCAGGACAAGGTGGCCCAAATCATCACCTTCGGCACCATGGGCGCGCGGGCAGCCATCCGCGATGCCGGCCGGGCTCTCGACCTGCCCCTACCCGAGGTAGACCGCGTGGCCAAGCTGATCCCCTTCGGCCCCAAGGTCAAAATTGAACAAGGTCTCCAGAAGGTGCCCGAGTTGAGGGCCATGTATGAGAGCAAAGAGGAAGGTAGAGGCTACATTAGAAAGCTCATTGACACCGCCAGGAGCCTGGAGGGGGGAGCCCGCCACGCCTCCACCCACGCCGCTGGCATCGTCGTCGCTGATGTCCCTTTGGTTAACTATACCCCCCTGCACCGGCCCACCAAAGGAGGGGCAGGAGCCATCACGCAGTATACGATGGAAGCCCTGGAAGACATCGGCCTGCTGAAGCTGGATTATCTGGGCCTTTCCACTCTGACCATCATCCAGCGCACCCTGGACCTGCTCCAGGAGACGCGGGGGATAAGGTTGACGCCCAACGACATCCCCCTCGATGACCCGGCCATCTACGAGCTCCTATCCAGTGGCGAGGTAACTGGTATCTTTCAGGTGGAATCGGCGGGTATGCGCCGGGTCCTCACTTCCTTGCGCCCCAGCCAGTTCAACGACATCGTAGCTGTCATCTCCCTCTACCGCCCCGGCCCGATGGAGTACATTGATGACTATGTGGACCGCAAACATGGTCGTCAAGAGGTCACCTACCGGCATCCGAAACTGGAGCCGATCCTCAAAGAGACCTATGGGATCATTGTCTTTCAGGAGCAGATCATTCGCATCCTGGCGGACATCGCTGGTTATACTCCGGGCGACGCTGACTTGGTGCGGCGGGCAGTGAGCAAGAAGAAGAAAGCCGAATTACTCAGACACCGTGCCTCTTTCGTCAAGGGGGCAATAGAGCACAGTGGCCTGCCCCGCGAGACGGCCGAGGCCATCTTCGACGACTTCGAGGCATTCGCCCGCTACGGTTTTCCAAAGGCCCACGCTGTCTCCTACGCTGTCCTGACCTGCCAGACGGCCTACCTCAAAGCCAAGTACCCCGTGGAGTACATGGCGGCCATGCTGAGCGTGGAGCGCCACAACACCGACAAGGTGGCCGTCCTCATCGCTGAATGTCGTCGTCTGGGGATAGAGGTCCTTCCGCCGGATGTCTGCTGCAGCGAGCTGGACTTTATCATCGAGAGAGGGACTATCCGTTTCGGCCTGGGAGCCATCAAAAACGTGGGGGAAGGGCCCATCGCCGCCATCCTCGAAGCCCGGACCACTGTTGCGGCCATTCAGGAGGAGGGGGGCTTTGAGGACATTGACGATTTCTGCACCCGGGCGGATTTGAGCCAGGTCAACAGGCGTGCCTTAGAGAGCCTGATAAAAGCTGGGGCTATGGATTCCCTGGGCCGACGGGAGCAACTCCTGGAGATCATTGACCGCATGATTCAGAAGAGCAACATGGAACACAGGGTCACTCCCCAGTTGGATATGTTCAGCCTGCCAGCCTTCACCAATTCAGGAGCCCACGTCGTTCTCAGCACCTTGCTGCCAGATATGCCCCCCATTCCCAGCAAGCAACTGCTCAGGTGGGAGAAAGAGCTGGTAGGGCTCTACGTCTCGGCCCATCCTTTGCAGCAGGTGGCCGCCAATTTGGAGGACACAGTGACAGCCTTCTGCGGCCAGATTGACGAATCCATGGTCAACCAGAAAGTGGTCGTGGCTGGTATGGTGGCCTGGGTACGCCCCCACATCACCAAAAACGACAAGCCCATGGCCTTTGTGCAGTTGGAAGACCTTCAGGGCAGCATTGAGGTCGTGGTCTTTCCCAGTGTTTACGAAGGGACGCGGGAACTGTGGGAATCCGACAAAATTCTCATCGTCAGGGGGCGGGTGGACGTGCGCGGCCGCGAACCAAAGATCATCTGTGAGTCGGTTCAGGATCACGTCGTCGTCAGCGAGTTGCCTGAAGAGAGAGAAGAGCGAGCGAATGGCCCTCTTCACCTCCAAATCACCCTCACCCGCAGCGGCGACCAGGAGCAGGACATCCAGCGCCTGGGGCAGGTGCATGACTTGTTGCAACAATATAAGGGAGGGGATCGTTTCAGCCTCTATTTGGCCGACGAACGCAAGCGCGTGCAATTGGACTTTCCCAACGATACCACCGGCTATTGCCTGGAACTGGAACAGGCTTTGGTTCAGATGCTGGGGGCAGGGGCGGTGCGGACGAACCAGTCGTCCCCTTGAGTTAAGCAGACCGTCCATGAGCCGCCTGATCCCAGGGCGGCTTTCCTTTTGGCTCACCGGTCAAGGGAGCATGAAGGTGCTCGCTATTTGATTGTCAAAGTACGGTTCCCCAACAGTCCAAATTGTCCTAAAATGCCAAATGCGCTACAATACCATTAACTCGTTCCTGAGCCCCAAAAGAAAGGAGCAAGAAGATGGCATCTCCTGAGGAATTCCTTGCAGCCCAGAGAGCGCGAAAGGCCCAAGAAGATATACTGTTGGAATATGCTGATATCTTTGCAAGATTAGCCCATGAACTCCAACACGATCCAGAACGGCTATACTTTGGGTTTGACACAAAAGAGAGATTGGCCCCAAAGAGGCGCAACCCACCGCTCCCCCATCCCCCTGACCTAGACGATTTGATTGCAACGCTAGAAGTCTTTAGGGAACGTCTTAATAAAGAGCGGCAGCTCTATGGAACGTTGGCCCCGGAAATTCAAAGACAACTTGAGCCCTTAGCACCCCCAGGAGCCTCAGTGACTATTGTGACTCAGTGAGGGCTAAGGGCGGGCTTTGCCAACCGCCGCCCCGTTTGCTGACGTTTCTGGCCTTAGAGGAGATACGAACTATGCAAATACTTGGTTACGGCGAGGACGCGTTAACCCTTTGGGAATTCAAAATAAACTCGATCTGATTTTGAAAGGCATGAATGATTCTTCTGACCCATCAGCGTGCCAGGTGTTCTTCCGTCCGAGTTTTGGACGTGGTGGGGGAGCCAATTTTGGGGAGCTTGATTTCATCATTCTTTCAAAGAACTGCCTATATCTTGGAGAAAGCAAATGGGACAGGTCGTCAGAAAGACTTAGGGACGGTGTTTTAGAACTGCGAGACAACCAAAAGCTCAGGCACAGAATCTTCAAGTTCTATGTTGAACAGTGGGCATTTGGAGGTTATTCAAGCTGGCTTGAGTTTGCAGATAAGGCACGGCTAGAGCTAGAGAGCGGTGTCACAAAACCTTTGGCCTCAGAGAATAGCCGCCTGGCAACAAACTTACAAACAGTGTTAGGGATTATCAAGAAGCACTACACCTCTATGCCTGCTATTAGAAATGTGCTGCTGTACTTGCATGATGGAAAACCTGTAGAGCAACTTCCTCAAAGAGCTAGCGAAGGCTTTGAGCTAGTTCTCATTGACTATTCCGAGGCGGATACCCTTGACAATTTCATCAGAATTGAGGTGTAAACCCAACTGGACGCCTAACCCCTCACCACACCTGCCCACGCCAGCCGCGCCCGCAAATTCAGCGTGTCCCGGTCGGCAGCGGATATGATAATGGCAAATAGCGAGAAGTGCCCCGGGCGGGACTTCGCCAACCGCTGCCCTGTTTGCTGATATTTCCGCATAAGAGCAATTGCATGGAAATGAGTTTGCTAATCAATGATTAGATGGCCTGATTGTCTGCAACCCTATAATCAGGCAGCAACACACAATTCTTGGAAACTATTAAGGAGGGTATAGCCATGACACGTGCTGAAAGAGCAATGCAAATGTGGCAGGTGCTAATTGGAAAAGCCCATAACCGCCAAACTCTTACTTTCGCTATGCTAGGCGACTTAATCGGTATGCCTGCGTGGACACTTGCACAGTCTCTTCACCTAGTCAAGGATTACTGTAAGCAAAAGAGTTACCACCTTTGACGGTATTGGCGGTTTACAAAGATAGCGGCAAGCCCGGTACAGGTCTGCCAACTCAAGATCCTGATGTTGACCGCGAACGAGTTTTCAATTATCAATGGTTCCAGTTGCCACCAGTACAAGTGAGCGATTTTGAAGTTTGATATGTGAATGGATTACCAAAACCCCACCCGCCCCGACCACAGGGCGGCTTTGCTTTTGGCCCACCGTCAACTGCAATTCCAGAAAAAGGAAACGCCCCAGGTCATCGGCCTGGGGCTCTGTCTTAGGAGGGCTAAACTTGCGGAATTGTGGCTAGTTTAGTACAATACGCTCGGAGGTGAAGAATGGGAGCTGAGCAATTCACGCAGTATTGCAAAGACAACGGCCTCGACATCAGCGTGGTCGAGCTGGACAAGAGCACCCGCACGGCCCAGTTGGCGGCTGAGGCCATCGGCACAGAGCTGGGCAGCATCGTCAAGTCGCTGGTGTTCCTGGCCGACGGCAAACCGGCCCTTGTGCTAGTGGCCGGCGACAGGCGGGCTGATACCAGGAAGCTGGCCCAAGTCCTTGAAGCCAAAAAGGTCAAGATGGCCGACGCCGACACTGTGCGGGCGGAGACGGGTTTCGCCATCGGCGGCGTACCCCCGGTCGGCCATCACACCCGACTGCCCACTATCATTGACCGGAGCCTGAGCCGTTTTGAAACCGTTTATGCAGCCGCTGGCTCTCCCAGGGCTGTTTTCCCCATTGCCTACGATGTGCTCCTTCAAGTAACCGCAGGCCAGGTGGCAGACGTGACCGGGGATTAGAGGTTAGAAGTTGGAGGTTGGAGATTAGAATAGGAGGCACACTATGAGACGCATCGGTGTGTTGACCAGCGGCGGCGACGGTCCAGGTCTGAATCCTTGCATCCGCGCCGTGACCAGGAGAGCCTTGGGATACGGATTGGAGGTTATGGGTATCGAGCGAGGCTACGCCGGGCTGATGGAGGGCGAAATGATCCAACTGGATGCCCGCGCGGTGGGTGGGATCATCGGCAAGGGAGGCACCTTCCTGGGCACGACCCGCGCGCCCGAGTTCAAGACCGTCCAGGGCCAGCGAGAAGCCCTGCGCAATCTCAACAAGCACAACATCGAGGGGCTGGTGGTCATCGGCGGCAATGGTTCCTTGACCGGGGCTCTGGCCCTTCACCAACACGGCTTCCCGGTGGTCGGGGTGCCCGCTACCATTGATAATGACGTGCCAGGGACCGGTATGGCCGTCGGCGTGGACACTGCCCTGAACACCGTCCTGGGAGCCATAGATCGCATCAGGGACACCGCTTCGTCCCATCAGCGGGCCTTCCTCATCGAAGTCATGGGCCGCAATTGTGGCTATCTGGCCTTGATGGGCGGGGTAGCTGGTGGAGCGGAGATGGTTCTCATCCCCGAGGTTGAGACAACCCTGGAAGAGGTAGCGCAGGGCCTTCTGGATGCCTACATCCGTGGAAAGGCTCACTGCATCATCGTAGTGGCTGAAGGATACAAACCGGGTTGTCAGGCTATAGTTGATTATCTGAACGAGCGTAGAGAGGAGCTCGGTTTCCAGGTGAGGTTGACCGTCCTGGGACACACCCAGCGGGGAGGCTCACCCTCAGCCTTTGACCGGCTGCTGGCCACACGCCTTGGAGCGGCTGCCGTCGCCGAACTGCATAACGGCCACTACGGCCAGATGGTCGGCATCAAGGGCCGGGAAGTCGTCACCACCCCTTTGGAGGAGGTGGCGAGCAGTACTATCGAGCTCGACTTGGATCTTTATAATTTGGCCAAAGAAATGGAAAAGTAACCCCTTGACAGGCTTTGGCATCTATGATACACTTGGGTAGGAGAGACCCTGACAATGCCAGGCCAACTGAACGTTACTCAACACCAAGCGAAGCCAGACCCCTGGTCAAAGACCGTGAAGGTGCTTCTCATTTCAGCCTTTGCCCTGGCCATCGTCGTCAGCCTCATCGCCCCCTGGCTGGCCTGGCGCTGGACCCGAGCACCGTTCATGGGCGTGCTCTTGGAACACACCATGGTGGTCAGCGACATGTACGGCCAGGGGTGGAGCGGCCGGCTGGCCGGTCTGACCAGCCCTGATCGCATCCTGGAAGTCAACGGCCAGGCGATGCCCAACGCTGCCGAGCTGAGGCGAGTCCTCGAGGCGGCAAGGCCTGGCAATCAGGTCACCTTGACCGTAGAAGGCCAGGATGAAGGAGGCTGGAGCCAGCGCCAGGTCAATGTAACGCTGACGGGTTTCCCCTCACGCGATTTCATTTCCTTCTTCTGGCTCCCATATTTTCTTGGTCTTGTCTACCTGGCCCTGGGTCTGTGGGTTTACTATCTTAAAGGAAACACGCGAGGGGGACAGTCCTTCGGCTTTTTCTGTGCCTGGTCGGCTATATTCACTGCCTCCTTCTTCGACCTGGTTACCACCCATCGCCTGGTGCCCTTGTGGACGTTTTCCCTCCCCTTGATTGCCGCCAGTATGGCCCACCTGGGCCTGGTCTTTCCTGCCGAGACGACTTTGATCAGGCGCTATCCCCCGCTACGTCTTCTTCCCTATCTGCCAGCCCTGGCTCTGGCAGCCTGGGCCGAGTATGCGCTGTTTGACCCTCGCGATCCGCGGGCCTACTTTATTCCCTGGCGTTGGAACTTTGCCTACGTTGGACTGGGCCTTCTGATCTTTTTCGCCTTGCTGCTGTACACACGGCTGCGCACGTCTCCAGGGGTCGTCAGATACCAGGCCCGGATCATCCTCCTGGGCAGCATCATCACCTTCGCCCCTCTGATTTTCTGGATCGTCTCAGCCATCCTACAACTAAAGATTCCCTTCCAACCGTTTCTGTACTGTCCCCCCTTAATCGCTTTCCCTATCTGTGTGGCCTATGCTCTCTTGCGCTATCGCCTGCTCGACGTAGACCTGGTGATCAGTCGCGGTCTGGCCTATTCCATCTTGACAGTAGGAGTCACGGCGGCCTATTTCCTGTTGATCGGCCTGGTCGGCCAACTCTTTGCCATCGCTTCTCCTGCCAGCAACCCGTTCATTCTGGCCATATTTGTCCTGATTCTGGTGGTCTTTATGAGCCCGCTCAGAGACAGAGTGCAATTGCTGGTTGACAGCGTCTTCTACAAGGATCGCCAGGACTACCGCTCGATCCTGCAAGATTTCAGCCGCGCCTTGACCACCATTTTGGACCTATCGCACCTTCTGGATGTGTTGGTGGAGCGTGTGCAAGATGTGCTGCACGCAGAGCGCGCAGCCGTTATTCTGCTCGACCAGCGCACGGATTACTACATCTCTCACAAAGCCAGGGGGATATCCGAACAGGTCATGCAGATGATTCGCTTCAGCGAAGAGAATCAAGTTGTACACTGGTTAAGCGAAAGGGGTCCTCTTTACCTGCATGGGGAGGAAGGCGACTGGTATCCTGATGGGTTCTCTGTTGAGGAAAAAGCGCGTTTAGAAGCCTTAGGTGTGGTACTCTGTATCCCCCTGCAGACCAGGGAGCAATTGATCGGCTGGCTGGCCCTGGGACCCAAGCTGTCCGGGGACCTCTACAGCCGAGATGATTTGGCGTTTCTGTCGGCCCTGGCTGACCAGACCAGTCTTGTCATTCAGGGCGCTCGTCTCCATGAGGAAACCCAGCAAAAGGTGCGCGAGCTTTCTCTCCTTTTCCGAGCCAGCACAGCCATCTCCTCCAGCCTGGAGATAGGCGAAGTGTGGAGCGCTCTGGCCCAGCGGATGGCCCAAATCGTTGATGCTACCAGCGTCCACGTCTATGAGTGTAGCCTGGATGAGCGAACCTCTTCTGTTATCGCTGAGTTTGCTGGGCATCGGGCTTCGGAAAAGGAACGTGTCTCCCATATCGGTGAGACGTTTCCGTTAGGAGAGTGCCCTATTACCAAAGGCGCTCTACGCGCTCATCGGCCTTTAGGCATTGGCCTTAGCGACCCTACCACGGGGGAAGGTGACCGAGCGCGACTGCTGCGACTCGGGGGGCGAACAGCGCTGATCATACCTCTGATGGTAAGGGACAGAGTGATCGGCTTTGTTGACCTCTGTGAGAGCCGCCGCGACCGGCAGTTCACTGAAGGGGAAATCAGGCTTTGTCAGACCGTGGCCAACCAGGCGATCATCACCGTCGAGAAAGCCGGGCTCTTCCAGGAAGAACGCAAGAGGGCCCTCCAACTGGAGACCGTCAGGGAAGTCAGCCAAAAGATCGTCTCCATTCTCAACCTGGACGAGTTACTTGCCCAGGTGGTGGAGCTCATTCAGCAACGCTTTGGCTACTATCACGTCCAGGTGTTTCTGAACAATCCCGATAATCAGTGGACGGTTTTCCGGGCGGGCACCGGTCGAACAGGAGAGGTCATGGTCAAAGGGAGCCATCAGCTCAAAATCGGAGAGGAAGGGATTGTTGGCTGGGTAGCCAGCAGCGGCGAGTTTCTTCTGTCCAACGACGTGAGCAAAGAACCTCACTTTCTCCCCCACCCGGCGTTACCTGATACCAAAGCCGAGTTGGCTATCCCGCTGCCTCTTGGAGAGCGGATACTGGGCATCTTGGATGTCCAAAGTGAACGGGTAAATGCCTTCGAAGAAAGCGACCTCTTCGTTCTGCAATCCCTGGCTGACCAGGTGGCCATCGCCATCGAGAACGCCCGCCTGTATACCATGACCGACCAGGCTCTGGCCAAACGGCTTGAGGAACTGGCCATCATGCAGGAAATTGACCGCCAGCTTAACGCCACCCTCGATTACGATAGAGTCATGGACTTTACTCTGGATTGTGCCATACAGATGACGGGAGCAGACGGAGGCATAATCAGCATAGTGGATCAGGAACAAAGAGCTATGTTATTTTTGGCCACCCAGGGCCATCCATTGGAAGATGAAAGTTTCCGCCGCCAATCCTGGCCTCTCAACCAGGGGATAGTGGGGCGCGTCGTGCGAACAAGGCAGCCTGTCCTGGTATCTGATGTGACCCAAGACCCCGATTACGTCAGTGCTATCTCGGAGACCCGCTCTCAACTCACAGTGCCCATCCTACGCGAAGGCCGGGTTATGGGTGTGATCAGTGTGGAAGGCTCAAAGTTAGCTGCCTTCGATGGGGATGATCTGATCTTTATGACGCGCCTGGCAGATCACGCCGCTATCGCCATTGAGAACGCTCGCCTCTATTCCGATCTCAAACAGGCCAACGAAGCGAAATCCGAGTTCGTCTCCATCGTCTCCCATGAGCTAAAGACGCCCATGACTTCCATCAAAGGTTATGCTGACCTCTTGTTCAAGGGCGCTGCAGGTGGAATCAGCGAGATGCAGCAAAAATTCCTGCAGGTGATAAGATCCAACGTAGACCGGATGAACGT
The DNA here is from genome assembly GCA_004377365.1 of Anaerolineales bacterium. Taxonomy (GTDB): domain Bacteria; phylum Chloroflexota; class Anaerolineae; order E26-bin7; family E26-bin7; genus E26-bin7. The sequence continues at coordinate 30,911 of SOHZ01000079.1, forward strand.
CCTGGTCAGCGATCTCCTGGACATCTCGCGCATCGAAAGCGGGCGGTTGAAACTACATATCCAGTCTATCTCCGTCAAGGCCGTTGTGGACGAAGTGATACAAACTATGCAGGAAGGAATCAAAGCCAAGGAGTTAGCTCTGACAGTTGAAGTGCCTGAAGACCTGCCTCCGGTGCGGGCCGACGGGGACCATCTCATCCGAGTGTTGACCAATTTGATGAGCAACGCTTATCGGTATACACTGCCTGGCGGAAAGATCGGCGTGAAAGCAACTGTGTGGCCCAACGGCCCACCGCCTGGCAAAGCCAAACCTGTTCCCCCAGGCGAGCAACACCTTTGGTATCTGTGCTTGAGTGTCAGCGACACAGGCATTGGCATATCACCTCAAGACCAGACACGGATTTTTGACAAATTCTTCCGCGGCGATGACCCTGTGGTACGTGAGAGCACAGGGGCTGGCTTGGGCCTCTCCATAGCTAAAAGCATCGTGGAGCTACACGACGGCCAGATGTGGTTCCAAAGTGAACCAGGCCAGGGCAGCACCTTCAGCTTTACTGTTCCCATAGCGAGTGACAACTAACCGGAGGCTCACCTTACATAAAGAAAAATCCCGCCGGGACGGCGGGAATGAAATTATACTCACATCAGGATTGGATTGTCAACAAGCGCCCACCTCTTAGTTGTAGCGCAGAACTGTGGATTGTGGGGCAAGATGGCATCTTGCCCTACGTCCTGCCCACACTTTTGCGGTGTACCCCCACCTCTCCTACAGGTGGGGTTTTATTTTCTTCAGCAGTCTTTCCTTGGGCATGGAGCCGACCAGCCGCTCCACAGCCTTACCACCCTTGAAAAGGATCATGGTGGGGATGCTCATGATACCGAACCGGGTCGCTACCTGGGGGTTCTGATCTACATCCAACTTGGCCACTTTGAGCTGACCATCGTATTCCTCAGCGATTTCTTCCAGAATTGGAGCAATCATGCGGCAAGGGCTACACCACACCGCCCAAAAGTCAACAATGGCTGGCATAGCCGATTGGATGACCTCCGCCTCGAAAGTATCGTCGGTGACATGCACCGGTTCAGACATGTTTTTTTCCTCCTCAACGTTTTTTCCTGTACCGCCTGCGCCGTAACAGTGGTGCAATAGTGGTAAATGGCTGCCGTCGCGCCTGTACCGCAGCAGTGGTAGAAGCAACAAGCGCCACTATTGCGGCACAGGCGACACTGTTGCGCCACAGACAGATACAGTTGAACGATCTAACTATTCCTCTTCAGAAGATAAAGGCCCTTCTGACTCCAGAAACGGAGAGTAACGGGACAAAATGAACTGCAAAGGGCGAATGGCTTTCTCTTTCACCTTTGGATCTTGTCCAGGAAGACATTCGTCAATGTAGTTGCTGACGATGAGCAAGCCCACTTTGTCCAGAGCTGATCGGGCAGCCATCAACTGGATGAGGATAGTTTCGCAATCCCGCTCCTCATCCACCATGCGCTGGAGACCCCGTACCTGCCCTTCAACCCTCCTGAGACGCGCTGTAATCTCCCGTCTTTCCACCACCCTCTAGCCCTCCCTCACTCACTGGATACCCCTATGGGGTAGACACCATATTATAAGGGTTTCTCCGTTTTTGTCAAATGACCGTAGGTGTACTGCATTATGGCCCGAAGCGGCCATTTCGGCAACCAAAAGCCCCCGTGTAAAGCGGGGGCTTTCTTTCTGCAACTCTCTGCGGCTCACTTTGCCGCTTCAGCGATGGTAAACAACCGCCCATCGCTCCGCCCAAAGACCTCCGGGAAGTAGAACTCGCTGGCCACGGTGGGAATGACCTGGTACTGACCCGGCAGGGTAGCACGGAAGGTGTAGGTGTACTCGTAGGTACCAGCCGACAGGTAATCGGCAAAGAGGACCACTTTATCGTCGCGCATCTCGGTGCGGCTATACCAGTTCCACCACCAATGGTACCACTCACCCCACCGGCTGTCCTCGGCCTGGCGGCGCAGGGCTGGATGCTGATCCAGCAGGCTGGTGGTGGCCAGGCTGACGTCAATGGCCTCAGCGCCGGCCGGCAATGGGTCCTCGACCACCACGTAGTACAGGTCGTGAGGGGCGACGATGGTCAGCTTGACCTGGATCACGTCACCCACCTGAGCTTGGTCCACCTCCGGGCACTTTTTGCCCGCCGTGCAGTCGGCATGCCTGTATTGGCGGTAGACGATGATGCCCCGGTTGACGGGATCAATCTCCTCCACAGGCAGGTAGACCCGCAGGTGAGCGGTGTAGTAGAGCCGCCCCGGTCCCTCGCCCCGGCTGATGTCCAGGCGATTGCCCTGCTCACGTAGCAACTCGGCCACGGCCACCTGCAGCTTGACGCTCTGGTCAATGTTCTTGGCGTCTACCGCGTCGGAGGCCAGTTCGTCACCGTTGAGCCTGACCAGATACTCGTACTCCCCTTGCAGTTCACCGGTCTCCACCATCCAGTCGGTCAGGGCGATGAGAGCCCAGGCCGTCTCCTGGGTGGTCTCCCAGATGCCCTCCTTGCGGGCCACCATTAGCCAGCGCACCACGTTGGGGATCAGCTCGTTCCCTGGGTCGAGTCTGGCCAGGGTGTCGAGGATAATCGCGGTGGAGCGGGTGTCGGTGTTCATGGCCCACCAGTCATAGTCCTTTTCTTCCCAGTGAGCGCCGGTGGCGCTGAGGATGGCCGCGTTGTTGAGGTCGCTCAACAGAGTCGGGATGCGCTTATCCTCGGGATCGCTCAGGTTCAGAGTCAGGGCCAGGAAAGCCCGCCCGTAGTGGGACAGCTTCTCGCGGTTCTTGAAGAGGTCGCCAGTATATTCGCTGGCGTAGCCTACGTCTCCGGCCTCGGCCATGACGTAGAGGATAAAGGCCTGCTGGTTGGCCTGGCGATAGCTCTTCAGTTCACGAGCCCTCACCACCTGTCCCCGCAGATATTCCAGCCCGCGGGCGATGACCCCGTCGCGGACCTCAAAGCCCGCTTCCCGGGCTTGTTCCATGGCAAAGACCACGTATGCGGTCAGATGCGGCCTGCTCTGGCCGCTGTACCACCAACCCCAGCCGCCATCGTCGTTCTGCTGGAGGTAGAGCTTGTTCAGTGCTTGCTCCACCAGCCTCGGTAGTTTTTCCTCCAGTTCGGGGTCAGTGATGCCCAGGTCCTTGAAAGCGCGGTAGGTGAGCACGTTGGGCAGGAAGCGGGAGACGGTCTGCTCGGCGCACTCGTAGGGAAAATGCTCCAGGTAATCCAGGCCGTCGCGCATTCCGGCTGCCAGCGAGGGGTCGAGTTGGACCATGAGCTCGCCCCGCCGGTCGTCGTACTTGGGCGGAAGGGCCACCACTTCGGTGCGGGTGCCTTCCTCTGTGAGTTGTCCGCCGGTGCCCACTACCTCAGGCGCACTGTAGCGATGGACCAGCAGGGTGCCCTCGGGGCCGGTGGTCAGGCGCGGGCGGGCGGCGTCTGAGTACTCACCGGCCACGGCGCTAAAGATAACGTCCACTTTCTCTACGTCTTCGACGGTCACTTGCCAGGTGACTTTACCCTCGCTGTTGGCGGCGATGGTCACGGTCTGCTCCTCGTCGTCGTGCACCACAAGACCGGTGCTGCTGAGGGCCACCTGGACTTCCAGATCCTCGTCGGTGTTGTTGTTGACGATGGCCGCCAGTTGGGCCTCGTCGTCCACCACGAAGAAGCGCGGGGTCACAGGCCGCACCAGCAGCGGTTTGGTGACCAGCAGTTCCGTCGTCGCTTCACCCACTTCTGTATTGGCGGTAACGCCCACCCCACGGAAGACCCAGGTGGTCAAGTTGTCGGGCAGCTCGATCTCGACGCTGGCCCGGCCGCTGCGGTCGGTGACCACGGTGGCGTCCCAGTAGGCGGTATCGGCGAACTCTTCGCGGAGAGCAACTCCCGGCGGAGGCGCAGCCGCTTCCATCTCGGCCGCTTTGGCCATTGTGGCCGTGGGCATGGGAGCCGCTGCCGGTACGGGCATTTCTTCCATGGGTGCCTCGCCCCCTCCGAGCCCCTCGTCAGCCATCACCTCGGCTCTCTCCTCTTCGTACTGCCCCCATTGCTCCAGCATCAGACGGTTGATAGAGATGGCCAGGCCGCTGGAGGTGCTCACCCCCAACCCTCGACGCCCATAAAAGGCCTCCACGATGGCCCCAGACGGGCGTGGCGAAAGGGTGAGGACGGCCTTGTCCACCAGGTCGAGGGAGAAGGCCGTGGCCGCGGGCTCGCCGGTGTGGTCGGTGGCCCGCACCTCGTAGCTTACCGTGTCGCCTGGCCCCGCCTCCTCAACACTCGGCGTCAGCTCAATGGTCAACTGCTGGGGCTCGGGTTCCACGCTCAGAGCCGCGTATCCGACTTTGTAGGTGGCTACCTTATTGTCGGCGTCCTGCCCCTTGACGATGACGGCCGAGACGTAGATGTTGGGCACGTGGTCAGTGGTGATGGGCAGCCGCCAGACCTGGCTGTTGCTCTCCAACTGGATCACCTGGCGATGGATGATGTTGCCTCGTTCCACGGTGATCAGCGCCCACTGCTCGCCGCTGAAGGGCGACGGGATCAGGATCTCGGCGGTCTCGCCCACTTTATAACTGCCCTTATCGGCGATGAGGTTGATGCGGTCGTTGTTCTCCCGCCGCCACGAGACGTACTCGCGGCTGCTGACCCAGAGGAAGATGCTGCTCTGTACCAGTCGCTCGGTCTCGTCGCGCCCGTTGACCACGACGTGATAGCTGCCGCCCTGCTCTGGGGTGAAGGTGGCTACTGCCTCGGCGTTCTCATCCGTGGTCACGGTGTCCTCAAAGACCAGGGTATCCTTGGTTTCCCATTCCCACCGGCCGCCGCCGGTTTCGTCCTCGATGAAGGTGTTGACCCACTCTCGGCGATAGACGGCCACCTTCAACTCCTGGTTGGGTAGGCGCTCAGCTTCCCAGTCCACGGTGATAATGTCCACTGACATCTCTTCTTCGGCCTGACCGACGTACTGCTGGGGGGCCAGGCCGATGTAGAACTCGCCCTGGTGGACGATGATCTCCCCACGGCCAGAGATAACCTGGCCGTCGGTGCCGCTGACGGTGGCTTCCACGATGAGCTTGCGGCTGCCTACAGGCCCCTCGTGCTCCTCTTCCACGGTCTTTTGGACGATGTCCCACGGCAACTCGATGACCAGTTGGCCCTTTTCATCGGTGAGGTTCGAACCGCTGAGCACCACCGGCCCCGGACCGGGCGGAGTCCACCACCAGCAGTCCCAGCAGATCCAGGGGTCGTCTACGTCGGTGAAGCGGTAGCGGCCAAACTGGGGCGGGCTGAAGCGATAGGTCTCGGCCAGCACGTTCCACTGGACGGGCGCGTCGGCCACCCCACCGCCAAAGAAGTAGCTGACGTTCACTGTGGCTTTGGTACGCTGCCCGGCCACGACTTCGGGCTCGTCGGGGGTCACCACCACCTCGAACTCTGGCGGGCGGTAGGCGGCTACCTGGAAGGTGGTCGCCGTGCCGGTTTCTCTGATGTTGAGGTTGTAGTAGCCCAAGGCAGCGCCTTCGGGAAGGAGCAACTCTCCGTGGAAGACACCGAACTCGTCCGGTTTCAATTGCTCGTTGTAGACCTCCTCCCAGGCAGCGTCATTGATGCGGACGGTCACCGGTCCCAGATCCGGCAGGCTGTAATGGACGTCGTCCTCGGCGCGGACGATGCCTCGGAAGTAGACCGTCTGCCCGGCGCGGTAGATGGGCCGGTCGGTGTAAACGTGAGCTCGAAGGTTCTGCTTGCCCTCGTGGTTGAAACCAAAGTCCCAGGGGCTGACGCCGGGGTTCCAGTTCTCGCAGCCCATGGTGAAGGGTTCCGCGCCAATAGCGTACAAGGTACTGCGAATGCCTTTCAACTGGAAGCGGGCCAACCCGTCTGCATCGGTGGTCGCCGTGCCGAAGGAGGCACCTTGCTCATCGCGGGCTTTTAGCTTCAGACCCGACACCGGTCGTCCACTGGTCAGTTCGGTGGCCCAGACCAGCATCTCGTCGGTGGTCACCTTTAGGGTCAGGTTGATCTGGGAGACCACCAGCAGGTGGCGGTGTCTCCACTGATCGCGCTGCACGTCCGGCGAGTCCACATCCAGCAGGTAGAGGCCGGGCGAGAGCTTGCCCCCGCCTTTGACCAACTCGATGGGTGCGTATTTAGTCTCATTCAGTGGGGCCTCCACTGGCACGGGCCACTCGCGGACGAGGCTGCTCTCGGGCGGAGTAAAATCCCACCAGTCCCGCCGGGCGCGGAAAAAGTCATCCAATTCCAGGCGATAGAGCTCGAGGTCGAGGCGGCTGGTGTTGAGATATTCCACGAAGAGACGCGCTGGGTCGTTGGCGTTGTAGGTTCCTACCTGGTCGGGGACGAGTAGCCGGACCATGGGGTCCAACGGGCGGGTGCGGAAGCGGACCGTCATCTTTTGGCCTGTTTTGTTGCCGTAGGGGTCGGCGATGTCGGGGCCGATGCGGACCTCGTACACGCTTGACGGTTGGGCCCCAAAGTTGAGCACAAAGGTGTTGTCCCAGGTGCGAAAGTGGGTGTAGACCCCGGTGGCCGAGAGGGGTGGGGTCATGGTCAGGTTGGGCATCACCGTGACCGGGTCAATGGGGGCGTTGAAGGTGATCTCAAAGTTGGTGTAGGGATGGGCGGCCTTTTCCCCATCGCGAGGATTGGTGCTGACGATGCGCGGCAGAGGTACGGTAGTGAACTGCCACTGGTAATCCTGGCGCATCCCCTCCCCCCCGGTGGCACTCTTTACCCCCCGGGCGACGTGCACCTGATAGGTCTTGTCAAAGGCCAACATCTCGGCTGGCTTGAAGATCAGGACGTCGGTGGAACACTCAAAGGTGCCCTTGACGTCCCTTCCAACCAGCCCTTTGGCTTTGAGGCTGAAGGCGTCCTCGGCCGACTGGCAGTCTACCGGCTGGTTGAAGGTGATCTGGATCTCGGTCGTCGGAGCTACCAAGGTCTCCCCATCGTTGGGCATGGTCCATACCACCTGGGGCGGCTGAGTGCTGAAGGACCACTGGTAGTCTTCCTCCAGGAGGCCGCCAGTGGTGTCGGTGAGGCCCGCTTGGACGCGGGCGGTGTAGCGGATGCCGCCAGCCAGGGGGCCGTCGGGGGTAAAGATGTAGATGGAGGTGTTGAGCCATTCGCCGCTGCCCTCAATAGGCGGGTCAAAGGCCACCGGCTGGGGCAAGTCCTCTTGCTGCTCCAGAGTGGTCAGGGGCACCACGGGCCGGTTGAACATCACGGTGATGGTGCTGTCGGCCTCCACATCCTGGCTGTCGGGGGCGGGGATGACCTGGGTCACCTCCAGGTAGCCGACGGTGGTAAAGTGGAAGCGGTAGGCGTCTGCCAGGGGCACGCCGTCGGTGTCCTTAGCTCCCGCCCCCAGCTCGACCTCGTATCGGGTGTCGCGGGCCAGGGCCTTGGCTGGCTGGAAGCGGACGGTGCGCTCGTCGGGCCACTGGAAGCTTCCCTTGACCTTGGGGCTGATGCTGAAGGCGTTTTCTATTGCGGCCTGGTCCATGGCCCGGTCGAAGACCAACTCGATAGCCCCGTCGAGGGGCAGCTCCTCCCCGCGCTCGGGCGTGCGCTGGACGACGATAGGCGCGGCAGTGCCGGCTGGCACCTGGGCGGCGTAAGCGACCAGGGGCCTCGGAGTTGGCTGGACTGTTAGCTGGGTTAGCGCCATAGGGCGGTCGCAGGCTGTCAGAAGCAAACTGGCTACGACGGTCAGTGTGAGGGCGATGTAGAGACGTTTCATTGTCGGTTCCTCCTGTCGGTGGAAAGACCTCCGAGGTTTCAAGGGCATGTGCTTTCTTGGAGCTTTTGCCTCATGCTCTTGCTTCAACTAACCTGAATCCTCGGGCAAAACCTCGGAGGTCTGAATGGTGTTCTGCTCTATAGACGTTGGGGTTGGGGGAAAGGTTCCCTTCGTGGTGACTTGCTACCGGGCGGTTTTGAAACACAAAAGTCACGAAGGGACGAATGGCACGAATTTGGTTCAAAATGGCAGGGCAGTGTTCGTGAAATTCGCTCATTCGTGCTATTCGTGATTCGAAACCTCCGCGTCCGACGAAAGCCCGGTAGCGAGTGGTGGTGATAGTATACCACAGAAGCTCAATCCGTGCACGGCGACTTGTCACACCGGCAACATCGAACTCCTGTGTTCATACGCCTGAACAGTGGCAAAAAAGCCGTCCTGTGGATCAGGACGGCCCTTTGGGTGGTGTGAAGTAGCGTTTACTATTGGTGATAGCTCGGTGATACTACCTACCAAGGCCCTTTGACCTTTCAACGGGGCTCAGAACAAGCTCAGGGCAGACAGGACAGGGGCCACCTCCATCATACGACAAATCTACGCCGTGGTCAACATCGTCTCCCCTCGCTTGGGGAGCATCTTTGCTCGTCGGACGCAAAAAGGCGGACCACGCTCATCAGCAGCGGTCCGCCCTTGTCAGGTGCTACTTTTTACCTCTAACCTCAATCTCCTATCAGAACGGTTCGTGACAGGACATCATAAACCAAGACAATACCGAACGGCATCCTCGATCTTTTTCAGTGTCGCCCCTGAAACTCTGCCAGCAGGAGTCTCTGGAAAGCGCTTGGGATCTAATGACCGAATCTGGAAACACAAGAACACCGTTTCCATCGGTAACCCGCTTTCCGCTGGAGGTATACGGACATTGGTGGGATAGTCACGAGAAACGTTCTCTCCCTTTGTGCCGACCACGACAGTTACCACAAGAGGCAGCTTATTGATGGCATCTATGGACAAGACTAATACTGGCCGATGACCTGCCTGTTCCCTGCCTTTAACAGGATTCAGGTCTACAAAGTAAATCTCTCCGCGCTGAATGGGCATCACACCGCTTCCAACCCGTCTGCTTCCGCGAAGGCAAATTCCTCACTGATCTTTTGCAACTCGTTTTGGATTTCCGGGTCAGCAGCCATAGCGGCCAGTTGATTATCCCAAACGCTTTGCCTGAGAGTGTTTTCTCGTATGCGATGAGCGAGTTGTTCCATTAGCCACAGTTGTTCATCCAGGGATAACTGGTTGATGCTCTCTTCAATCTGGGACAATACAGGTGTGTTCATCATTTTGGCTCCTAAATTTGGGGGGCAGCGCGTGGCACTGATCTGCTTGTGTCTCTTTTGTTATACTAGGATGACGGTACTTGTTGTAGGTGTGACCATGCTTCGCCTTCCTCCGGTCGGTTCCAGTCCTCGGCAAGCGCTGGCTCACTTAGTAGCGCTGTTTCAGGAATGTTGATGATGTCAAATTCCATTTCAATTGTCTCCATCTCGTCCCAGTAATCGGCTGCCGAGTGCGTGTCTCAGAATTCGCCTGCCTCTTCTGCACTACTGAAACGCTCCGGGATGGAGTCTCTATCCTTTACGCTCATAATAATTTCCTTGACTCTCAAATTGAGCCCCCGCGCCGTGGAAAGTCCCTTGATCTGTCCACTGGGATTATAGCACCAACTACTGACAAAAGCAAGCCCTCTTGTCTCACATTGGGGAGCGTCTCTGCTCGTAGGACGCAACAAGGCAGACCACGCTTTTCAGCAGCGGTCCACCTTTTCAGGTGTCACTGTGCTATATCGGAAACCAGGTCCTTCTCAGACGCTCTTCTGCTATGATACCTCTGCAAGCAATGGCCCTAAATCCCCGTAATCGTACGGCGGACGTTTGCGCACAGCCAGCACGTCTACCGCTTTATCTGCTTCGGTCACCGCGTATACAATGCGCCACCTGTCTAGCCGAAGCCGGCGCAGTTCCTGCTCAAACTCAGGTGCATCCAGGGCTTTGCTTCTGGGAGGACGAGGATCATCAGCCAATGCATCAATGGCCCTTTTCACTCGTTGACGCATGTTGCCGGGCAGGTCTTTGATTTCCTTCCAGGCGTGAGGAATGATATAGACCGTGTAACGACTCACACCAATTCCTCTTTCACTTCATCCCATCGTAACCACCCCGCTCGTTCCCGGTCACCGCCAAATGCTTTCAGTTCGGCAAATGCCTGCCTGGCTATTTGCACATCTTCCAACGTCTCTAACCATTCAAGCAAGGCCTCCCAATCGTTTACATTGATGACGGCAAACCGCTTGCCTTTTACTGTCGCATATTGGACAGATTGTAATGCTTCTAATCCAGTCATCGAATTTCCTCCACTCGTTAGTACGGGGCGCTTTTTGTAAGCACTGCTCATCTTCTGCTCTGATGGCGTATAATCTTTGCAACATTATACCACACAGCAAATTGAGCGGCAAAACTTGGTTCGGCAGGCTCACCGTTGAAGCATCACCTCACATCCCTGTTCTACTGTGCCGCCACATACACTCGCACTTCTCTTTCCAGACGGTCTTGTAGCCGGTCTTTCTCTACCTCCAGATCGTACCGCGCTTGTAGATTCATCCAAAACCGCTCGGATAAGCCCAAGTACCGCGACAGCCGTAGTGCTGTGTTTGGCGTAATCGCACGCTTGCCGTGCACAATTTCGTTGATCCGTCGGGGGGGAACGCTGATGTCCTTGGCTAGCCGGTATTGGCTTATCCCCATTGGCTTCAAGAATTCCTCTAACAGGATTTCTCCCGGATGAATCGGTGGTAGTTTTTCTCTGTCCATCTCACTCTCCTAATGATAATCTGCTATCTCCACGTTGTATGCATCCCCGCGCCGCCACTCGAAGCAAATTCGCCATTGATCGTTTATGCGAATACTGTACTGTCCCTTTCTGTCTCCAGATAGCTTTTCGAGCCGATTAGATGGCGGTATCCTCAAGTCCTGTAGAACCTCGGCGGCATCCAGTATCTCAAG
>SOHZ01000282.1 GCA_004377365.1 Anaerolineales bacterium
GAATGAAACCTGACCACAAGCGCCACTGAGAATGTAAAACCACTGCCTCCAGCACTGGCTAATTTATCCTAGCTGGCTATTGACATCACGCTCCAGATGTAGTAACATAGGGCTGAGAGGTGAGTCCATCCAGCCTCCTGATGGAGATCAATAGGCGTTTTGGCCAAAAAGTTGCATAGAGAGGAGAAAGGCTATGGCACCCAAAATCAAAGAGCTTCCAGTGGAGAAACTACGACGAGTTTGTGACCCCGGCCAGTTCGAGTTCACGACTACCGAGGAACTGCCAGAACTAGAGGAAATCATCGGCCAGGAACGGGCCACGCGGGCTATTGACTTTGGCATTGACATCCCATGCTATGGCTACAACATCTACGCCCTCGGCCCGGCTGGCGCTGGCAAGATGACCACCATCCAGACCTTTCTGGAGCGGAAGGCCCGCACCGAAAAGGTACCCGACGACTGGGTCTACGTCAACAACTTCCAGGACCCCTATCAACCATGGGCCATCAGCTTGCCACCGGGAGGGGCTTGTGTCCTGCGCGATGAGGTGGACGAAATGCTCAAGAGTTTGCAGGAGGAGATCCCCCACCGCTTTGAGAGCGAGGAGTACGACCAGCACAAAAGCAGGATAGCACAAGAGTTGGATGAGAAGCGAACCGCCGAGTTCAAGCGCCTGGAGGCCTTCGTCAACGAACAGGGTTTCGCTCTCCTGCGCACACCCATGGGCTTCATTTTCGCTCCGATGGTAGATGGTCAGCCCATGAGCGAGGAGCAATACCAGGCCCTTGAGCCAGAGAAGAAAGAAGAACTGGAGAAACACCGTCCAACCCTGCAAAAAGAGCTGGAGAAAGCCACCCGCCAGGTCAGGGAATTGGAGAAGAAGGCCAAGGACAGGCTACGCAACCTGGACAAGGAAATCGCTGCCTTCACCGTGGACCACTTCTTCGAGACCCTGAAGGAGAAATACAGCCATCATAAAGAGCTTGTAGCTTACCTGGATGCTATGCGCAGCGACATGGTGCAGAAGATAGATGCGTTAAGGCAAGCCACCCAGGCTCCAGGGGAGGGAGCAGCGGAGAGGGAAACGATGCAGGGGTTCTTCGCCTCGCGCCTGAAATCCCCCTTCGACAGGTATCGGGTCAATGTCATTGTTGACTGTTGTGACACCGAGGGGGCACCAGTCATCGTCGAAACCAACCCGACCTACCAGAACCTGGTTGGCCGCATCGAGCACAAGGCCGAATTCGGCTCCCTGGTGACCGACTTTAGCATGATCAGGGGAGGGGCATTGCATCGTGCTAACGGAGGCTATCTGGTGCTGGATGCCAAGGCTGTCCTGAGCTCCGCCCTGGCCTGGACCTCATTGAAGAGGGCCCTCAGAAACAAAGAGATCCGGATCGAGGAGATGGCCCAGCAGTTAAGCCTGGTAGCCACCGTGGGCCTGGCGCCTGAGCCCATTCCCCTCGACGTGAAGGTGGTACTAATCGGCGACCCCCAGACCTATTACCTCCTCTATTCGCTGGATGAGGAATTCCAGAAACTCTTCAAGGTCAAGGCCGATTTTGCCACCGAGATGGACTGGACTCCCGAGAACTTGAAGAAGTACGCCCTTTTCGTTCATGCCCGCTGCCACGAAGAGAAACTGCGGCACTTTGACAACGAAGCCGTGGCCAAAGTGATCGAGTACTCCTCCAGACTGGTGGAGAATCAGGAGAAGCTAACCACCCGCTTCGCCCACGTGGCCGATATCGCGCGTGAAGCCAGCTATTGGGCTGGCCGCGAGGGCCACGATCTGGTGACAGCCGCTGACGTGCAGAAGGCCATTGAGGAGAGGATTTACCGCTCGAACCAGATCGAGGAGCGCATCCGCAAACAGATCGAAGACGGCACCATCATGGTTGACACCGATGGCGAAGTGGTGGGCCAGGTGAATGGCCTCTCTATCCTCTCCCTGGGCGACTATATTTTCGGCAAGCCCTCGCGCATCACGGCCAGAACCTTCCTGGGCCAGAAGGGTGTGATCAACATCGAACGCGAGGCCAAGCTCTCAGGGAACATCCACGACAAAGGCGTATTGATCCTATCAGGTTACCTGGGCGGCAAGTATGCTCAAGAGATCCCTCTCAGCCTCTCGGCCAGCATCTGTTTTGAACAATCCTACTCGGGCATCGAGGGTGACAGCGCTTCATCCACCGAGCTGCACGCCCTTCTGTCCAGCTTGTCGGGCTTCTCCATCAAACAGGGCATCGCCGTCACCGGCTCGGTCAACCAGCAGGGCGAGGTTCAAGCCATTGGTGGCGCGACCAGGAAAATCGAAGGGTTCTTCGACGTGTGTAAAGTGCAAGGGCTGACAGGCGAGCAGGGAGTCATCATCCCTGAACAGAACGTCAAGAACTTGATGCTGCGCGAAGATGTGGTGGAGGCAGTGCGCCAGGGCAAATTCCACATCTACCCAGTACGCACTATTGACGAAGGCATCACTGTCCTGACCGGTGTGGAAGCCAGTGAGCGCCAGGAAGATGACACCTACCCCGAAGGGACGGTCAACCACGCTGTCCAAAACCGCTTGCGCGAACTGGCCACCAGGTTGAAAGATTTCGGTAAAAAAGAGGAAGAAGAAGAGGAAACACAAGGGGAAGAATCAGAATAAAGTTAAGGCAAAGAATGTTTTGATAAGCTCATAGATAATGGGCTGATCAGTCAGATGGGGAGGATAAGTTAGGTGTACTTTGTGCTCGCTAGATATCTTCTCCTCCTCTCGTTAGGTCGAATAACCCAGTAAAACCAACATAGGCCTTATTCTATGTCAAGGGCAATCGGTTGTCAAAACCAAGCCACGTGGGACTCGGTCAGAGACCGGCCCCACCGATAAACCAAGGTAGTATCAACTCTCCTCTTGGAGAGGGCGTTTGAGGAAGAAAAAGAAGGCCTCGGTGTAGGAGGAGCCCGAGCCGGTCCCCATCTTGGAAGTCCACTCGTGACCTGCGATCAAGGGAACCACAGCGACCAACTCCCACCCCTGACGGCCTAGCTTCCCCACAGTCTCCCACCCACGGTCAAACAACTCGCCGGGAGAGCTGTGGAGATACTCGGCTTCTCCCGCGCCTTCCTTTGGATATCTTCTCTCAAGTTCCAAGGGAGTGGTGATGACCTTGAATTCCCATTTTTGCATTTTAGCCCCTTTCTCTCTGAAAGCCATTTGACAATTCCTGTCTTAAGTGATAAGCTGGCGAGCGACGTTAACCACATCCTGACCCCAGCTAAGCTTACAGGGCAGGTGATCGTGCTGCTTGATTAGTTATCTGTTCTCACCTGGCCGCGCTGGCGCTTTATCTCGCTGCGGCGGCGCTTGCTCGCCAGCCGCCTCTCCTGAGCTGCGCGCGAGGGCCGGGTGGGGCGCCGTCGCTTTGGAACCCTCATCGCTTTGTGCATCAACGTCCGAAAGCGTTCCACCACCTCCTCACGATTGCGAAGTTGGCTACGAAAGGTCTGGGAGGCCAGATGCAAGACACCCTCACTGTCAGTGTAGGGTGCCAACGCCTTCAGCGCTCGCTCCCGTTGGGCTTCGGTCAGACTGGGGGAACCAACCACATCAAAGAACAGTTCCACTCGCGTGGCCGAACGGTTGACGTGCTGCCCGCCAGGGCCGCTGCTTCGGGCAAAGCGGAAGCGGAGCTCGGATAGCGGGATGGTTAAGGTGTTGGTGATACGTAAGACTTTCTCTCCCAGGACAGACATAGCATTCCTCGAATAGGGTGGTGGAGCCAGGGTGACGAGCCAAATGAGTACAATCCTCTGTAACGGGATTATAACACATTCTCCCATAGTTCTCAATTCTCCCAATCGAGTCATGCCCGTTTCCCTGTCTACAAGAATGACCTGGACGACATTGTGGGCATTGTGGCTGTTAAAGACATGTTGATGGCCCTGGCTAATGACCCGACAAGCGTCGGACGTGGCATTGATGAATTGATCCGGCCGGCTTTATTCTCTATCTCCTGCGTTACATCCCCAGGGAGGGCGAACAGTTGCGGTACGCCAATCTCAGAATGACTGTCATCCGTATGAAAGGGCCAAAGATCGAACGGGTGCAAATCAGACGGGAGGAACGGTCGTGAGGCAGCCCTTTTCAATCTGTGGTATAATATAGGTAAGGGAGATTTCTCCTACACCAAAAGCGGAGGGATCTTGTAATATCTGGGTGCATAAGAGCCTCAGGAGGTGACGATGAGCAATTCGACCACGGCTCAGACGCTACGTTTGTTGCAAAGAGAGAATATAGAATTAAAAGAGGAGAACGAGCGCCTGCAAGGAGAAGTGCTGGCCTTGCGAGAGTACCTGCGGGGGCTGCAGGCTCTCCAGCAAGACGCCCAAGCCATTACTTCCGCGCAGAACCTGGAATTGTTCCTAAGCAAGCTCCTATACACTGCTCTGAAGGCCATGGATGCTGCCAACGGTTCACTGATGCTGGTGGATTACGACACCGACGAATTAGTTTTTGCAGTGGTGAAGGGAACGATCCAAAGTGAGCTGCGGGGCTATCGCATCCCAAAGACAACGGGAGTGGCCGGTTGGGTCGCCATTCACGCTGAACCCTTGCTCGTTGGCCACCCCAGGTCGGATGATCGTTTCTACTCCCGCATTGATGAGACCTTTGGTTTCGACACCACCTCCCTCATCTGCGCCCCTCTGCTAGGTCATGATAAGGTCATCGGTGTCATTGAGGTGTTGAACAAATTCTCCCAGGAAGCTTTTAACGAGGTGGATTTGGACCTGTTGACCATCCTGGCCCACATCGCCGCTGAAGTCATCGAACGGATAGAGGGTGGTGGGTGAAAGCCGTGCCCAGAAATAGAAAGACCTGCCAGGCAGACCCGCAGTCTGGCATTTGGTTGCGCTAATTCGCTGAATGTGATAGAATATAGGAGAAGCAGCCATAGTCTTTCGATGGGGCGTCGCCAAGTGGTAAGGCAGCGGCCTTTGGAGCCGCGATTCGGGGGTTCGAATCCTCCCGCCCCAGCTCACTAATTTAAGGTAAAGACCTGACGGGTTTCGGAAACCCGTCAGGTCTGAGTGGCCCCTGGTCTTGCAAAAGGAAAAAGAAAGTGGTAGAAGATCAACCTCCTGACCAATCTAGTTACGTATCTTCCTCGTTATGGAACAGTGTCAGCGATGACTGAGGCGCGATTCTCTGCACTATCGCATGGGGTTGCCTTAGTCATCTTTTTATGTTGGGGAAGATTGAGCCTATGAATTTGTCAATCGTCATCTGGCTGCGGGCCAGGACACTCGCATGAAATCGCAGCTCCCGACAGTGGAATTTTCCATGCAAATATGATAGGTAAGAAAAGTTGAGGACATGAAGAAACTCTGGGTTCTGCTTATACCAGGGATGCATATCAAGCGTTGGCTGCTGTTGCTTTTGGTGGGTTTCATCTTTCTGGCCCTAGGCGTGGCATACGTACAAGTCCAGCTTTACCGGACAGTCGAAGTGCCAGAAGTTTTTCACTATCTCACACTGCAATTCCTGCCCCGTACGGTGAGGGCGCTTCTTCTTGGCCTGCTGGGGCTGACGTTGGTAGCTATCTCATTTGTTAAACTCAGTGAACGGCTGTTTAGCCCCTTTATATCGGGTGAAGAAAACGTCCTTGATACTGTTTACCGTTACTATGCCCCGATAAAGCGTCCAAAAATCGTGATCTTTGCCGGGACAAGTGGATTAGGCATGCTGCTGCGTATGCGCAAGGAGGTCCCCTGGGATATGGTCGGCGTGGTTCCTCCGGCCAACGCAGGAGGCGCTTTCGCCCGCCTTCACTCCACTATGGGAACCACAGCCGAGGAGGTGCTTATCCCCACGTTGGACACAGTGCGGGTTTGTGCCGAGTTGGAAGACGGCACCGTGCTCAAGGGCGAAGTGGAAATTGCCCAGGGCAAAAGAGTTCCCATCTGCCGTGTCTTTCTAGTCTCCGAAGCCTCTGACAAACCCGCTACCGACTTTCGTCCCACGCCAGAAGTGATCAGCGCGTTGGAAGAAGCTGATACCATCGTTATCGGCCCCGGATCGTTGTTCACCAACCTTATTCCCGCCCTGCTGATTAAGGAGATTAACGAGACAATCC
>SOHZ01000058.1 GCA_004377365.1 Anaerolineales bacterium
AGAGACCTTCAATGTCCTGGGCCCTTGGGCCCAAATTTATGCCAGGAGGCTGTAGCGTGTCGCTTTGGGGTCTTGCCTATCTGGTTGCCACGGCGTTGCTGGCCATCTACGGGCTCAACTCACTGGTGCTGACCTGGCTCTATCTGCGTCACCGGCGAGAGGATGCCCCCTGTCCGCCTTTGGCCGAGACGCCTGCCGTGACGGTTCAGTTGCCCATCTACAACGAACTCTACGTCGTCGAGCGCCTGATTGATGCTGTAGTCCGCCTGGAATATCCTCGGGACAGGCTTCAGATCCAGGTTCTGGACGATTCCACCGATGAGACCACGGCTGTGGCCAGGGCTCGTGTTGACTTTTACCGGGTTCAGGGAATTGACATTGAGTTGATCCAACGTGCTGAGCGCATAGACTTCAAGGCCGGAGCTTTACAGCACGGTCTGACGATGGCCAAGGGTGAGTTCATCGTCATTTTCGACGCTGACTTTGTTCCTGGATCTGACTTTCTGGCAAAGACCGTCCCCTATTTCCTTGGGCGACCGCGTTTGGGAGTGATTCAAACCCGCTGGGGGCATATCAACGCCGACTATTCTCCTCTGACACGGGCTCAGGCCATCGCTTTAGATGGCCACTTTGTTGTCGAGCAAACGGCTCGCAATCGCTCTGGTCTGTTTATGAACTTTAACGGCACCGCTGGTATCTGGCGGCGAGAGTGCATCGAGGCTTCCGGAGGTTGGCAGGGAGACACTATCTCTGAAGATTTGGATCTTAGCTATCGGGCTCAGCTTTCGGGCTGGGAGTTTCTTTTTCTGCCTGACGTCCTCTCTCCGGCTGAAATCCCGCCCCAGATCAATGCCTTCAAGCGGCAACAGTTCCGATGGGCCAAAGGGTCTATTCAGTGTGCCCTTAAGCTCTGGCGGCCGGTTCTCAAGGCCCCGGTATCTATTTTCAAGCGCCTGCAGGCAATGATCCATTTGACCAGTTACCTGGTCCATCCTTTGATGTTGTTCCTTTGTCTTTCATCTTTGCCCCTCATTCTGTGGAAAGGGGGAGGGCGTCTTCCTTTGGCTTATTTCAGCCTGGCCAGTTTGGGACCTCCTCTTCTCTACGCTCTTTCTCAGCGCTCCCTCTATCCCGATTGGCTCAAGCGATTTACCTATTTCCCTGTCCTGGTCTTTCTGGGCACAGGCATCGCTCTGAACAACACACGAGCTGTCTGGGAGGCTTTGACCCGGCGTCAGAACGACTTCCGCCGTACGCCCAAGTTCTGTCTCGAGGAGCGCAAGGACAGGTGGGCCGGAAGACGGTATTCCTTGTCTTTCAATTGGATGACCCTGGGTGAGTTCTCGCTTGGCCTGTATGCTGCATTGACAACCTGGGTGGCTTTTCAGCAGGGCAACTACTATGCTTTGCCCTTCTTTCTGCTCTACGTCGGTGGTTTCGGTTATGCGGCTTTCTGTAGCCTCTGGCATTCACTGTTGGACCGAGGGCTTTCCCTGGTCATCATAAAGAGGGAGTGTGGCCACCGGATGGGATCAATGTCACTGACCAAGGGCGGCGAGCGCAGCCCGGAAGGCAGAAAGCCCTCGTTAGAGAGAGTATAGGCCCTGAACTGAAAAGTCCAACCAGAATCGCCTGTACAGCCTGTGCCGCAATCACCACTGTTGCGGTACAGGAGTGGCGCAACAGTGGTGGTTGGATTTTGTGAAGGCGCCTATTCCACTCGCCAGCGTTTTCTATGGTCCCTTGACTGTCTCTTCGTTTACATCTTTGTCCGTCTCGCCTGTCGGCTGAGGCGCTTCAAGGGAGGATTCCAGCTCGCCGGCCATGATACTCTTACCACGGAAGAAACCCCCTTCATCAATCAGGAAGGAAGTCACTGCAATGTCAGCCCAGACGCGCCCCGTGGACAGAATCTCCAGGCGGCCTCTGGCGGTGATGCTGCCCTTCACTGCGCCGGACACCGAGACGTTCTCAGCAGTGATGTCGGCTATGACTTGAGCTCCTTCGCCGATGATGACGTTGCCTCCTGTCTCTATGGATCCTTCGCAGAGGCCGTCAATACGCACACTGCCATCGCATTTAAGATGGCCATTGAAACTAGCGGCAGGGCCGATGACGGCCTCGATTTTGTTCACACTGTGACTTTTCCCTTTGCCAAACACCAAGCAGCTCCTTTTATGTGGTTTGGGCTTTACTCTCCCAGGTCCAAGTATTTCATCGGGTCTACAGGTTTGCCGTTGAGGCGGATTTCGTAGTGGAGATGAGGGCCGGTGGTGTCGCCTGAGTCTCCGGATAGAGCGATGCTTTCACCCTCTTCGACTTCATCACCGGCGTCGGGGAAGTAATAGCGGTTGTGGGCATACAGGGTGCTGTAACCTTTCTCATGTTCAATCTCCACCGTCCAACCGTAGCGCGGCAGCCAGCCAGCGAATACCACTTTGCCCGCCTTGGTCGCTTTCACCTCTGTGCTGTACCACACCCCGATGTCTATAGCGGCGTGGAACTCGTGCCTGCCCTTGAATTCTCGAGGGCCGTACCCGGAGGTAATTCTGGCCTCGACATCTACAGGCCATCTCTTAGGAGCGGCAGCCAATAGCTGCAGTTCTGCTTCCAGGGTTTCAGGGTCGTGCCGTTTGATAGGTTCAATCTTCTCCAGGCGTTTCAAGACCTGTTCCCGCAATATCTGCAGTTCCTGTAGCGTGACCGGTAGTAAAGGACCTATGTTTTGCACATGCTGACTGGCCTCGGCGACAACAGCCATGGAGCGGTCGGAGGGGCTATAGTCAATAGACGGATAAGCCGATCCGCCTCCCAATCCATAAGTGGTATCTGAGGGTTCGCCCACCCTGAATGAACTGGGCTCTGGAGTAGATGTCAAGTCTGGCTCCTCCACGCCGATTAGCTCGCGAATTTCATTGCTGATGCGCTCAATCTCCATGAGGGCGGCCTCTAATTGCTCCACCTCGGTGGAGAGGTTTCTGACCTCGTCTTGCTGGCTGAGGATCGTCCTCCGCATCTCCTTCTGACGCGAGGCTTCCATCTCTTGCTCTCGCTGCAATTCCTCAAGTTGGCTTTGGAACCGGTAGTAGCTACCTGCAAAGGACACAGCCAAGACCAGTAGGGCAGCCAGGATGAACAGAACGAGGGGAGTCACCCACGAGGGAATGCGTAGGGATATGGGCGGTCTCTCCGAATGGGGCACGATCATTATTGTGATAGGTTGCCTTTTTTTCTTATGTGGCTGGCGTGCCAACTGTGTATCTCCTCAACATCAGCTTATCAAGGGCACTCGATGGGGTTTAGGGTTGATCCCATCAGTTACGACGGTCATATAGACTACAGTTGAGACCGCCTGTCAACCCCGTTGCTTGAAGGCGTGGGCAATGGCCTCTTTCTCCTCGTCCGTCAGGGTGTACTCGGACTCCCATTTCTTCAGGGGCTTGGCGTAGACTTTTAGGTCATGACGCCCGTACAGACTGGAGATGACCACACCGTTGCCATGGCCGTCCACCAGGGCGATGGCAAAGCTCTGGTCGCCGCCCACATCGGAAAAGGGGTTGAAACGCACCACCCCCAACGATTGCAGGCTGTGGCGCAGGGTTTTCTCCATCTGCCTGGCCAGCCGGTCCAGCTTCTCTACCTGGGACGCTGTGCCACGCACCTGAGCAATGTGCTCGTTGAGAACTTGCTCCAGGTTGCCTCCGGAGGTGCCTGTCATCAGTTCCCGATACTGTTTGATCATGCGATTCATCCGCACCTGGGCCAACACCAACCAGGCCAGGATGACAACCACCGCTATAGTCAGGCCGAGCCAGAATTCGGCGGCGTATTGTTGCTGAAAAGCGTAGAACCATTCCATAGGCTACCCCCTGGGTGAGATTGTCGGCTGATCTACCTTGCCGCTGCTTCCTGTACTGCCTGCACCGCAACAGTGGTGCAACAGGGGTAATTGTACCCCATTTGTGAGCAACCGTCAACCCATCGCGCTCTCGCTTGCACCTTCTCCGATCTTGTGCTATAGTAGCTTTGTTTAGGAAAGGAGCGGGCGTGATAAAGCTATTGGTTGCTACCAACAACCCCGGCAAGGTCAGGGAGTACGAGGCGTTGCTCAAGGGGCTGCCGCTGACCTTGACTTATCTGGTCCACGAGGGCATTGATATAGAGGTGAAGGAGACGGGCAGCACCTTTGCCGAGAACGCCCGCTTGAAGGCTGCAGCTTATGCCAGGGCCAGCGGCCTCTTGACCTTGGCCGACGACTCTGGCCTGGAAGTGGACGCTTTGGGGGGTGAGCCGGGCACGCGCTCGGCTCGCTACGCCGGTCAGGGGGCCAGCGACGAGGACCGCTACCGCCTGCTTTTGAGCAATCTGGAGGGAGTGCCCTGGGAGCGGCGCACGGCCCGCTTTCGCTGCGTGATCGCTGTGGCCAGGCCGCAGGGAGAGGTACGCACCGCAGAGGGAACTTGTGAGGGGGTCATCGCTTTTGAGCCCAAGGGAGACCACGGTTTTGGTTACGACCCAGTCTTCTATGTGCTGGAATATGGCCAGACTATGGCCGAGTTGGAACCAGAAGTCAAGAACCGGATCAGCCACCGGGCGCGGGCGGCTGAGGGGGCGCGGAAGATCTTTCATGAACTTTTGGACGGTATAACAGACCTGGGGAATCAAACGGACAGGAGAACGCACTGAACTTCTCCCGTCCGTTTGATTCTGATGGTCCGGAGTCTAGCCTTCGCAGAGCTTTTTGAGATTTTGCAGTGTCTTTTCCATGTCCTCGGCGTTGCGGCGTTCGATGACCAGCTTGTCCGCGATCTTGCCCAGCACGGACCCCGGCACCGTGTAGTCCATCACCACGCTCACACGCGTTCCCTCCCCCTCGGGCTCGTAGGTCCAGGTGCTGGTGCTGTCAATGGCACCCTCGGTGCGGCCCACCCATTTGCGGGGGCGATCCCACTCCAGCACGGTGTGCTTGAACTGCAACTTCATCCCCGACATGTCGAAGGTCATTTCACAAGTGGTGCCGGCCGAGCCGTCCCCAACTATGGACTTCACTTCCTTCAAACCCGCGTACCAATCGGCCCAGTGGTTGGGATCCGTATCTGTGTCCCAGATCTTCTCTGGAGGCGCGTTGATGACGATACTCTTTTCAATCCGACTCATCGTTCCTTTCCTCCTCTCTCGGTAGTTAAGGTGAACTCTTCCTGGCCCGCCGCCGGGAAGCGAAGCGATTTCATGTCATACTCACTACCTCCTCATGATGCCATCATCTATCCTGTACCAAACTGGCGGTCCCCAGCGTCGCCCAGACCAGGGACGATGTAGCCGATTTCGTTGAGGCGCTCGTCCAGGGCTGCCAGGTGGATGTCCACGTCAGGGTGGGCTTTGGACAAGGCCTCGACACCCTCAGGGGCAGCGATGACGCCCGCGAACTTGATGCGTTGTGCGCCCCATCTCTTAAGGATGTCGGCCGTAGCGATGGCCGAGCCACCGGTGGCCAGCATGGGGTCCAGGATGAGGCAAAGTTGGACATGGGGATCAACCGGGCGATTGGTATAATATTCCACTGGTTCCAGGGTGTCGTGATCGCGGTAGATGCCGATGTGCCAAACCTCGGCTGAGGGTATCATCTCCCAGATGCCATCCACCATGCCCAGGCCAGCCCGTAGGATGGGCACCAGAGCAACCTTCCGCTTGAGGATTTTGCCCTGGGCCACGCCCATAGGGGTGGTGAGGGTCACCTCGTTTAACTCCAGGTCAGTGGTGGCCTCACAGGCCAGAAGAACAGCCAATTCTCGGATCAGCTCCCTAAACCTTTTGGGCTCCGTTGTTGTGTCGCGCAACAGAGCCAGCTTGTGCTGAATCAGGGGATGGTTGGACTGAAATACCTTGGCCACGCCTTTCCTCCACATTACTTTTCAAGTGTTTGATCCCTGGGGGAGTAGCCCTCCGGGCTTTGACTCCGGCTGAATCTCATTATACCAGAGGTTTTGTCTCTTGACAATACCCACCGCTGCGACCGTCACATGTTTGGGACAAGCTCCTGAAAAGCTGAGGCAGGCCACTGAAGGGCCAGCCCGCGGAAGAGATGGGCCATTGGCAACTTCTGCATCTCGTAGCCTG
>SOHZ01000391.1 GCA_004377365.1 Anaerolineales bacterium
TGGAAACCATCAAACGGCTCCATCCGCCCCTTCACCCGACTTTCAAACCATGCCATCTCGAAAAGCAACCGTTCGATGGCCTCCAGGTTGGGCGTGCGGCCATCGGGCGAGCCGTAAGCGAAAGCATCGGGGGTAACGAAGCGCAGGTAGCTATAGCCAGCCCCCATGGCCTCCCTCACCCAATGCGTCACAGACTCCACCGAGCGGTGGCGCATCCGGCCGCCCATGAAGAAAGGCGTCTGGCAGAAAGCGCAGGCATAGGGACAGCCCCGGCTGATCTCCACCGGGGCGAAACGAGTATGGCGGATGGCGAAAGGAGGGAAGGCATCAATATCTACCATGGGTGCCCGGCCTGAGCGCCTCACCTGCCTCCCATCCCAGAAGGCAAGACCGGGCAGGTCAATCAGTGAGTCCTTGGCAAAAAGACGAGCCAACAAATCAGGGAAGGTGCGTTCTCCTTCCCCTACTACCACCACATCGAAGCCTATTTCCAGTGTGCCCTCTGGATCACCCGAAGGATGAGGACCACCCGCCACGAGGGTCGCGTTGGCCAATCCCTTGTGATGTAAAGATCTGCGCAAGCGCCCCAAAGCCTCTGCAACTTGGGGCACGTCGGCTGTGGCAAATGAGAAAGCCACCACCAGCCGCTCGCCTCCCTCCGCCAGTTCTTCCACCTGCCGCACCAGATCAGCGTCATCCCACAGAAAATAGATAGCCAGATCCGAGAAACGCCGGTCCGCCTCCAAAGCCCCTGTAAGGGCCGCCACACTGTTGGCATTGTAGTAAGTCCGAACGAAAATCAGAGCACCCATTTCACTGCTTTGATACCCAGAGGCGACAGAAGGCGCACAGCCCCGGCGCGGTGGTCGGTTGACCGCAGCCCTGACATTCGTTCAACGTCACTTCCCCCTCTACTGGCATGAACCGCCCTTCCTCTTTCGCTTTGAGGAATTGGAGGTAGAACTGCATCTTGGCCCCCGGCGAGCGGTTCTCCAACTGGTTGAGGAGACTCTTGTAGAAGATCGTCTTAGCTCCGACGGCATAAGGACATTCAGTGTAGATATAGTCAATGCCTCTCACCAGGGCATAGGCTGCCGTCTCCCTCTCGTAGAGGCGACAGAAGGGCTTGACCTTGCGGGCCAGCTTGGGATGAGTAGAGGGCAGCACCGGAGCCTGGCGAGCCAGGTAGCCGGTCTCCCATTGCAAAGTGTTGGACACGAGGGTGGCAGCCTCATCGTCCAGGTTGTGGCCAGTAGCAATAGCGGCGTAGCCTCCTTCATAAGCCACGCGGTTCATCACGTGCCGCTTCACCAGGCCGCACAGGGAGCAAACCCGCCTTCCCCGCTGCCTGGTCCTGACCAACTCTGGTACCGATTGGCCGTAGGTCTCGTGGACGTCCACCACCTGAAACCTGGCCCCCTCTCGCCTGGCAGCGAACTTGACCACTTTCTGCAACGATGCCCTGGAATAGTCGCCATTACCGATACCAAGATTTATGTAAAGTCCATCGGCGTGATAGCCCAAGTCTAAAAGGATATCCCAAAGGGAGAGGCTATCTTTGCCGCCAGAGACAGCCACCAGGATTTTGTCCTGCGGGCCGAACATCTTGTACTTCTGGATAGCTCGCTGGACTTGCTGGGGGAACCACTCCAGGTAGCACTCCTGACAGAGAGCCAACCTGTGGTGACGCATGTTGATGACGGCCACCTGGCCACATTTTTTGCATTTCACGGGAATACCTCTAAAGACCCCAGGGGTTTCCGAAAAAGTCTTTGAAATTCAAAGTGCCCAGGAAAGCAATGAGCCGTCAAGTCAAAGGCGCTTTGTAAAACCCCTGGGGTCTGAGTCATTACTCCTCCCGGCCCAGGTCAACGATCTGCCGGAGAACGCCGAGAATGGAGATGCCGAGCCGCACCACCGGGCCTACGCCGATGTGCCGTGGTGCAACCGCCCCCTCCGCTGCCCCTTCTATGGCCAACGCTTCCTCTTCGACACTACGCATGAAGAGCCAGGCCGCTGCCACTCCCAAAGCAGCCCCAGCAACACTACCGATGATCAGAGCCCTCGTCCGTGAACCCATTTCTACCTCCCTTTGCTCTACGTCGAAACTGATTTCAGGCTACGCAGGCCAGCCTTTGCACTGGTCCGTACCACAACGCTCAACGCTTCTCCAGGCGCAATCCCATCTCTTCCATAGCATACTCCATCCCCCCTTGCAGATCACTTCTGGTGACGAGATCGGTTGTTTCTATCCCCAACTCTACCATCGTCTGAGCGATTTCTGGCCTGATGCCGGTCAGCACCGTCTGAGAACCCATCAACTGGGCGGCCCGCGCTGACTCTAGCAAAATCTTGGTCACCTGGGTGTCCACCACTGGCACGCCGGTGATATCCAGGATCACAATGTGCGCATTGTATCGCTCGAGCCCGTCCAACATTTCAGCGGTTATGGCAACCGCACGCTGGCTATCTATGGACCCGACCAGAGACATGACTATGATACCTTGAAGAACAGGGACCACCGGAGAGGAAAGCTCTCGAATGATCCGCTGGCTGGCCTGCAATTCCTCCAGAGCCCGGTTCAGGTCATCGGAATGAACCTGTACATTGGCCAGGGCCTCATTCAGTTCCCCCGTCCGCCTCTCTATCCGTTGCTCCAGTTGGCGGCGATAGCTGTCCATCTCCTGAGCGTAGCGTCTGGTCTCCATCAGAGCCCTTTTGATGGCTCCTGTAGCCTCTCGCACGAGAAAGGCGCTGAGAATCAAGACCATGGTGTTGAACCCAATTGTCGCCACCACCGAAAGTCCCTCCGGCACCACGTGAGAGTTGAAGGGAAGCACCTGGAAATGGAGCAAGAGCACAGGTAGGGCGAAAAGGACGCTAGAGATAAATCCAGCGTAGAAGCCGGCCGTAGGACCGACTATCAAGCCGATAATCAGCACCGCGACCACGTAGCAGATGGCGACGATGGGCAACGCATCGTCCACCAGAAAAGGAGCAGGGCCAAAGGCCACCACTGCACCCAAAATGAAGACCCAGGTGCCAACAATGGTCTGACCTCGGCCAACCAGCCAGCGAGCCAATCCAGCCAGGGCTGTCCCAAGGAGAGTCAACAAGGTAGCAATGAGCAGTTGCCATCCCCCTGAGACAGCGTATTCCAGGCCAAAACGGATAGGGGCGCTGGCCAGGGCGACGAGAGACCAGGTGAGAATGGCCTTGGTTCTCTGCAATTCACTCCCTTCTTCCAACTCTGGCGGAGCAGAAAGTTCAATCCCCATATCAGACCCCATAAGTTCCTCCCTTCGACAACCCTTCGACCCTTCGACGGGACTCAGGGCAGGCTTGGCTCAAGACAAGGCTCAAGACGCCGCCTGACTTGGCTGCTAACCGCAGTGTGATTCACCCTCCCCGAGCAAAGCCTTGCTCCTTCCGCCGCCCTCATTCTACCATAACTTGCCCGAATTGGGAAGGGAGGCACGATACTTTCGCTATTGTCAGAGATTTTGGAATGTGTTATAATATCAACAGCTAAGCTAAGCAAACCATCCAGTCCACGCCCTCTCAGAGTTACGGGCGGTCCCACTTGGAGCAATGCACAAATGATTCACCCGGTCAAGTTTGACAAACCTTACCTCGTTATGGGATACGATTGGGAGAGATGCGGGAGAGAGGGCGATCTGTCCCACAAGATCCAGAACGACCGTCAACTGGCCCAAAAAGGCCTCAGGATTATCTCTCAAGCGCACCAGGAATACGATGCCCCCTTCACATTGTTCGTGCTAGGCAAGATGTTAGAAATGCCGGAGCTGTGCGCTTCTCTGCTTAAGGAACTTGAATCTCATCACCTGCGCTCCATCATTGACGTTCAAGGGCATGCCTACTCTCATCGCCCATTCAAGAAGAGCCCTCATGGGAACAACCCCCTGGGGAGCGATGAGATAAGACGTGAGCTAGTGACCACCAGGTCACTGGTCAAGGAGAAGCTGGGGTGCGAAATCATAGGCCTCAGGACTCCCCTGGGATACTATCGAGGATTGCAAGGGGAAGAAGATACTCTGCGGATCCTGGCAGAATTGCACTTTACCTTCGTTAGCTCTGACTTGAGGAACAAGAACGACCTGTTTCCCAGCCCGTGGTATGACGAAAATGGGACATTTCGCCAGCCATATTTCTACGACCAGGACACGTATCCTGACCTGCTGGAAATCCCCACCCAGGGGTGGACGGACAACGCTTTGAAGGGGCAATCGAGGACCACCAAAGTAAAAGTGCACACGCTGCGTCAGGAGCTTGAACTACACCTGAAGCACCTGGATTTCGCCCTGGAAAACAACCTGGCCTATACGCCCCTATGCCATCCCTGGGCGGTGGCCACAAATGATGACGATGGTTTTGTCATCAGGGGGCTGCTGGACTATGCAGTTGAGAAGGGCATTCGCGTGGTTAGTTATAAACAGTTGTGTGAGATTGTACGGGAACAATGAGATGATGTTTACCGGGGGGGGAGTTCCTAGTATCCATCTTCAAACTCTTGAGGAGGAGAAAACCATGAAAAACAATCTTTGGAAACTTGCAACTGTAGTGATCGTTTTGACCATGCTTGTGCCGGGGCTGGCGATGCTGCTCACTGGCTGCGGGCCGGAGGAAGAGGAGGAGATGATACCGACACCTGTGCCGGTGAAACCGACGGCCACGCCTGTCCCGAGCAAAGCCGAGGGGCCCGTGCCCGCCGCCCCGCCTACTGACACACCAGCTCCGCCGTCCGCCACCGCTCCCCCTTCGCACGCGGGCCCTGTGATTGACAAATGGGCGCTGTGGACAGGGGGTACCCAACTGCGCGGCGCTAACATCTGGCAGCGCGTAGTGGTACCCGACCTGGATGGCCCCGAGTTCCTGGGAAGCGGTCACGTGGGGCCGCCGTACACGCAAGCAGACTTTGACCGGTTGGCAGCGCTGGGCGCCAACTATGTCAACATTTCCGGCCCCGGCCTGTTCACCGAAAAGCCGCCTTACGTGCTGGATGAGAAGGTGCAGGCCAACCTGGATAATCTGCTCGACATGATCGCCCAGGCCGATATGTTCGCCGTCATCACTGCCCGCACCGGGCCGGGCCGCAGCGACTTTACCTTCTACCGCGATGGCGCTGGCGATTGGTTCGACGAGAGCCTGCTGATCGAATCGGTGTGGGAGGATCAGGAAGCACAGGACGATTGGGTCGAGATGTGGCGCTACACGGCCCAGCGCTACCACGATAACCCGATTGTGGTTGGCTACGACCTGATGTGCGAACCGAACAGCGCGGGCATACTGCTGGAGCTTTGGGAGCCGACAGAGTTCTATCCAGAATACGCTGGCACGCTCTACGACTGGAACCAGCTCTACCCGCGCATCACGGCGGCCATCCGCGAGGTGGACCCCGACACGCCCATTCTGATCGGCGGGATGGGATGGAGTGCGGTGCGGTGGCTGCCTTACCTGGAGCCGACCGGGGATCCGCGCACGGTCTACATGGTGCACCAGTACGAGCCGCAGGATGACTATACGCACCAGGAACCATCGGGCCAAAATACTTATCCGGGAGAATTTGACCTGAACTGGGACGGCGCTCCTGACCCATTCACCCGTGACTGGTTGGATGAGCACCTTTCCACCATTGACGCATTCAAGGCGGAGCACGGTATGCCGGTCGCGGTGAACGAGTTCGGTGTGAATCGCTGGGTGCCGGGTGGGGCGGCGTTCATGGACGATCAGATGGACCTGTTCGAGCAGCGCGGCATGAACCATGCGCTGTGGTCGTGGGACCCTTCGTGGAAACCATGGACGGAGGAGGTTGATGCTTTCAACTTCCGTCATGGTCCCGACCCTGACCACCACGCAGACGTCGCTTCAAGCGACCTGATAGATGTCATCGTTAAATACTGGGGACGCAACACCATACGGCCATCAAACCTCACTGAGGAATCGAGTATCTCTACAGGACAGGTCTACTACGTTGCTGCCAACGAACCCGGGGCCAGCGATGGCAACAGCGGCCTTTATCCCACTTACCATTGGACTTTGGACAAATCCATGAGCTGAGTGAGACTTGCAAGACTGGCGGATCT
>SOHZ01000096.1 GCA_004377365.1 Anaerolineales bacterium
GGCTTTGAGCAATTGAGAACGAGAAGGTGCGAAAAACAGGTTGAAATAAAGCTGGGTGTTCCAAAAGCTGGACTTTGTGATATAATAAGGACGTCAGATACATACCAGTTGAGGAGGTGATCTAATGCAGATTTTCGATGTCTCCGTCCATATCTCGCCCCAAATGCCCACCTGGCCGGGCGATCCACCGGTGCAGATAGAGCGCGTCGCGAGCATCAACAAGGGAGATCCAGCCAACCTCACACGACTCTCTCTGGGTGCTCACACTGGTACCCACGTTGACGCCCCTTATCACTTTTTCGAGAAGGGGCTCAAGGTAGACCAGTTGCCACTCAGTACCCTCATCGGCACAGCCCACGTTCTCGAGATCTATCCTGAGGAGAGGACGATAACGGCCACTGATCTGGGGAGCCTGGGTCTGCCCTCTACAGTTCAGCGTTTGCTGATCAAAACGGACAACTCCTATCTTTGGGAAGGGGGGCTTTTGGAGTTCGAAAGGGACTTTATCCATCTCGGTCGTGATGCAGCTCGATGGATCGTCAAGCGGGGGATCAAACTGATCGGCGTGGACTATCTCTCAGTTGACAGCTTTGATTCAAAGGACAAGCTCGTCCACCACACCTTACTGGAGGCTGGGGTGGTCATCATCGAGGGGCTGAATTTGAGCCACGTTGCTCAAGGCGTCTACCAACTGTATTGCTTACCCCTTAAAATTGTTGACAGCGATGGCGCGCCCGCCAGGGTCGTTTTGATCAAGTAGCCCTTGCGATGCTGGCCAACGGGCTCGACCGGTGGACCCGAAAGAACCTTCCCCTACATTCGTGAGACAAGCCTGCTAATTTGCCAAACTGACCAAAATCGGTATAATTCTAGAAAGCTAATCACACCAAGGAGGTGAACCAAATGGCCTATAAGATCACAGAAGAGTGTATTGCCTGTGGAGCCTGCGAGCCAGAATGCCCCAACGAGGCGATCACCGAAGGCGAAGAGATCTATGTCATTGATCCCGACAAGTGCACAGAGTGCGTGGGGGCCTTTGATGAGTCTCAATGCGCCGCGGTCTGCCCCGTGGACTGCTGTGTGCCTGATCCAGAGCACGAGGAGAGCAAGGAGGAGTTGCAGGCCAAGTACGAGAAATTGCACGGCTAGAGTAGGCCCAATCAATTGTCATCAGTTATGCAAGATGCGCTTCGCTCTTCTGAGCGAAGCGCATCTCTTTTTTGGCACTCACCGCCGACACTCTTATTCCTTTGAGAGTGTCAGCCATTCGGTTCAAGGGCTCGACTGAGAACCCTCGGCCCAAGTGCTCGGCCGGACTCTGCCAAAGCCCTCACCCCAAGGGCTCACGCTGAACTCAGTCGCTTCGGGGCTTAATAGTCCCAGGACCTTCCTCCGCCCCGTCGCTCGCCGCCACCCCGATCGGAGCGCGGCCGCTGGGGACGGGCTTCAGCGACGTTGATCTGCCGGTCATCGAGAGTGGCGCCATTGAGCTGGTTGATGGCTGCCTGTGCTTCCTCTTCCGTCGCCATCTCTACGAAGCCGAACCCTTTTGACTGGCCGCTCCTGCGGTCGGCGATGATGGTTACCGATTCGACTTCGCCGACACCGGCGAATAGGGCGCGCAGGGCGTCCTCGGTCGTGTCGTAGCTCATATTGCCACAGTACAGCTTCTTGACCATGACTGGCCTCCTTTGTCAAGAGAGGAGTCAGCTCCTGGTGGGCCACAGAGCCCGCCGGGAGATGACTCGGTTGATGAACTGATACCAAGGGGACCTACAGGACAACTACCCGAGTTGCCTGCAAGCCTTTGGGACCACGCTCGACGGTAAATTCGACGCGCTGGCCCTCTTCGAGGTTACGGTAGCCCTCGGTCTGGATGGCGCTGTAATGAACAAAAACGTCGTCGCCATCCTCGCGTGAGATGAAGCCGTAGCCTTTGGAGCCTTTGGAGCCGTTGAACCACTTTACAGTTCCGGTCACTCGTTCGCTCACAGTCAGATGCCCCTTTCTGTAAGATTATAGGCAGGAAAGGTTCACTGGCCGATATAAGCAGAACCGCCTGGGCGCGACATAAGCCCAGGCGACGGGAACACAGCGACCGATTCATGAACTTACTTCGTCCTATATTCTAAGTATATCACATATTGAGTATATTGTCAAACTGGAGCTATGCGATTTCGGCGGTCGTGGGAAAGGCCTTTCTGATTTGACAATCCGACAGGAGTGTAGTAGAATCAACTCCACAAGACAAAGTAAGTTTCTGAATCAATTGATGTATAGACCGTCGGGGCTTATCTTGCTGCGACGGTTTTCATTTGGGAGCGCTTGACAACTCCCTTTGATAACCATAAAGCGAAAAGGAGAACAAAATGGCACAGGCAAAAAATGGTGATACTATTACGGTTCACTATACGGGCAGATTGGAGGACGGGACGGTGTTTGACTCTTCCGCTGACCGAGACCCTTTGCAATTTACACTGGGCGAAGATCTGCTAATCCCCGGTTTTGAACAAGCCGTGCTCGGAATGAGCCCGGGCGAATCGAAAACC
The DNA here is from genome assembly GCA_004377365.1 of Anaerolineales bacterium. Lineage (GTDB taxonomy): Bacteria > Chloroflexota > Anaerolineae > E26-bin7 > E26-bin7 > E26-bin7. The sequence continues at coordinate 2,550 of SOHZ01000096.1, forward strand.
GCCGAAGTGTCTGCGGACCAGGCGTATGGCCCACACCGAGAGGAAATGGTAGTGGAAATAGATCGCCAGGAGTTCCCGCCACACTTCCAACCAGAGGTCGGCCAGCAGTTGCAAATACCTCAATCGGAGGGTCGGGTAACCCGGCTCATAGTGACCGATGTCTCCGAACAGAAGGTGACGCTAGATGCCAATCATCCTCTGGCTGGAAGAGACCTGACTTTTGACATCCAGCTCCTTGAAATCATCTAACCATTCCGCCCGCCTACCGCCCGTGTAAGCCCGGACACGTTGGCCGGACATTGCTCACAAGTTGCACTGTCTGCCACACCCCGAACCGCGTGCAGAACGCCCAGAAGACGCCAAGAAGGGGGAGCTTACCGTAAGGACTTATCCAAAAAGAAGCCCCTTCACCTCTCGACTCAGGTGAAGGGGCTTCGCTCGGTCGTTTCATTCCCTGGTTCGTCGTTTAATCTGATGGCAGTGGCGGCAGCGGGCTTCATAGACTTCGCTGGCTCCCATCATGATCACCGGATCATCGTAGGAAGCGGGTTGACCATCAATGAGGCGCTGGGTGCGGCTGGCCGGTGCTCCGCAGACGACGCAGATGGCCGAGAGCTTGTCCACCCTCTCGGCCTCGGCCATGAGGAGGGGCATAGGACCGAAAGGCTCGCATCTGAAATCCATGTCCAGTCCGGTGACAATCACCCGTTTGCCTCCTTCGGCCAGGGTGTTGCAGACCTCGGCGATGGTCCAATCGAAGAATTGCACCTCGTCTATGGCCACCACTGCCGTGTCCGGTTCCACCAAATCAAGGATTTCCCTCGCTTCTGTGATGAGGATGGCATCCAGGCCCATACCGTTGTGGGAGGTTACCTTCTCCAGAACATAGCGGTCATCCAGGCTGGGTTTGAAGACCTGCACCTTCTGCCTGGCTATCTGCGCTCGCCTCACCCGCCGGATGAGTTCCTCGGTCTTGCCGCTGAACATGCTACCACAGATCACCTCAACCCACCCGCCTTCATGCTGCTGGTACATACCCGTCCTCCTCACCAAAGACAAAGGGCAGATGTGTAGAACTCTGCCCCTGCTCATCCGCTATCCCGCTCCAGCAAAGACCTTTGGTCTACCTGGCATCAATCAACAGCTTCCTCGCCTTCTTCTGACGCAGACGCTTCCTTTTTCGCTGCCCTCCTCCGCTTCGGTTTCTCGGCCGTGGTGGCCTCGGCTGACTCTTTGGTGGACTTTTTGGCAGAGGACTTGGCTGTCTTGCCGGCAGGCTTTCCCGAGGCTTTTGGGGATTTCTCAGCAGTGGCTTCCTTGCCTCTCAGCTTTTCCGCTATGGCTTTGGCCGCCTCTGCTTCATCCGGCTTCTTTTTCGGAGCCTCGGCCTTCTCGGCCTCCTCAGGGCGGGTTTTCTCCTCGGCAGCTAACCCTTCCCTTTTCTCAAGACGCTTCATAAAGCGCTCGACCTGACCGGCGGTGTCAACGATGCGTTGCTCACCGGTGAAGAAGGGATGGCAAGCCGAACAGACGTCCGTCCGTATGAGTTCCTGCGTTGCTCCTGTGGTGAAGGTGTTCCCACAGGAGCAAACGACCTTTGCCTCGGGGTAATACTTGGGATGGATACCTTTCTTCATTTTAACGATAATCTGCCCTTCCAGTAAAGTTTCTCAGTTGTGGGGCAAGATCGTATCTTGCCCTACGTCCCGCCCACACCACCAGGGAGGAGAACAGAATCCCTCCACTCCATCACACACGTGTGGGGTAGACGCTGATCTTTTTCCTGCCGCGGGCCGCATTTTCGAACCTGACGAAGCCGTCAATGTTGGCAAAGATGGTGTGATCCTTGCCCAGACCCACGTTGTTACCAGGCTTGATTTTGGTGCCTCGTTGACGGACGATGATAGTGCCCGCTCGCACCGCCTGGCCGCCGTACCTTTTCACTCCCAGTCGCTGGCCGGGACTATCCCGACCGTTGCGGCTTGAACCGCCGCCTTTCTTATGAGCCATCTCAACTCACCTCTTTCCAATTAGACGTTGGCTTTTTTCGTAGACTTCAGTCGTCCACAATGGGGCCAGGCGACTAAAGTCGTCACTACGAACCCTACATTCCAGGTTAAACGATGATTTTGTCAATTCGTAGGCGGGTGTAGGCTTGCCGGTGACCAGCCTTGCGCCGATAGCGCTTCCTGGGCCTGTATTTGAAGACGATGACCTTCTTGCCTTTGCCCTGGCCAGCCACAGTAGCCATTACCTTAGCCCCTTCAACAGTGGGATCACCCACCTGGACCTTGTTCTCGTCGCTTATCAGCAAAACTCTGTCCAACTCAATTTTCTGCCCAACCTTCAAGGGCAACTTCTCGACCTCAATGGTCTCGCCTGCACTCACTTTGTATTGTTTCCCGCCCTTTTCGACGACAGCATACATGACCTTTCCCCTTTAGCGATGCTAACACAATTCAAGCGCGGGCGCATGTCATTCACGTAGCCCCCGCGCATTGCATATCTATTATACCCATATCTCCACTTTTGTCAAGACCCGAGTTGTGATATAATACCCTTGGCCACAGGACATTCAATCGTTTATCCAACACTTTTACAAGGGAGGTTTGCTATGCCAGTAGAACTCACTTATTACGGACACGCCTGTTTCGGCCTCAAAGGGGGAGGGGCGACCTTGCTGATTGATCCCTTCCTGACAGGCAATCCCCTGGCTGCAGTCAGCGCTGACGAGGTAGAAGCGGATTACATCCTGGTCTCCCACGCCCACGGCGACCACCTGGGCGATGCCGTGGCCATCGCCCAGCGGACCGGGGCTACCATCGTCGGTAACCACGAGATAGCCATCTACGCTGGCAATCAGGGGCTGACAGCTCACGGGTTGCACATCGGCGGGGGCTGGGATTTCCCCTTCGGCCGGATAAAGTTGACCATTGCCCATCATGGGTCGTCTTTCCCCGATGGTTCTTACGGGGGCAACCCCTGCGGCTTCCTGCTGACCATCGAGGGCAAGAACATCTATCATGCCTGCGATACTGGCCTTTTCTACGACATGAAGCTCATCGGCGAGGAGGGCATCGAATTGGCCATCTTGCCCATCGGTGACAACTACACTATGGGGCCCAAGGACGCCCTGCGAGCAGTCAAACTCATCGAGCCCACGGTGGTTATCCCTATCCACTACGATACCTTCGATGTCATCAAGCAGGATCCAACGGATTTCGCCAGGGCAGTGGAGGCCGAGACCAAAGCCAGGTGCCTCGTCCTCAAACCAGGCGAGAGCTACAGCCTGTAAGCCAAACGAGGCGCTGGGATGGATCCCAGCGCCTCGCTCTTTTTCCGCTTCCCTCCCTCTCCTTTTGAGCGTCCCTCATCACTCGGCCCAGGAAATCATCCTCTCGGCGACGAAACCATACTCGATCGGTAGACCATCCAGGGGGCTCGGTCGGAGACCTTCGCCCATCGAGAACATGGGGCGCTGGTCGCTGCCATCGGCGTTCATGACGTACAGCTCCCATTTCCCATTCCGGTCGGTGAAA
>SOHZ01000005.1 GCA_004377365.1 Anaerolineales bacterium
CTTGTAGCATATCCGTGGTCGAGTTCTCTGGACGCGGGTTCGATTCCCGCCATCTCTACCTTCCGCCAATCTTCAATATTTCACCATCGTTGCCTACATCGCACCCGATAGCTAATGAATGTAGGAGGTGAGAACATGGGACAATGAAGGCCGATCTTCTTCGCAGGTCAGGATAGGAGATTGGTTTTTGTTGTCTGGAAATGGTTATATGTCGGATTTAAACTGGCACCAAAAGGACAGACAGCAGCATATTTAGCCGCAATGTGAGATTCTACCGGAGGTCATTGCCATGAGCCGATTATCCCTACGCTCAACGGTCGCAGCGATTGTTGTGGTCAGCCTGTTATTAACCATATCCTGGTCCCCTGTCGAATCTGGAACTCTATCTGCCCCCTCCGGGCAGACGGGCGCCCTGTTCTATTACGCCGACGGACAGCGTATCCCTCTCACTCCTTCTCCCCAGGAGATTGCGCTACGATTCAAAGCTGGAGTGAGCGAGGATCAAAAGTCCCAGGTCTTTGAAAGTCTGGGAAGCTCAACGGAAGCAGGACGCAAGGATGAAATTCTGGAAATACCCAACCCGCGCCTTACGATTGTGCGGGTCGGCCTGGTCGGGCTTGCCAAGGTTCAGTCTCTAGCCGCTGGTCTGTCACGTCAACCCCAGGTCGAGTTCGCCCATCCCCTCTTTGTATTCGACAACGACGAAACAAAATTGGCCCTCACCGACGAGTTTTTGGTACAGTTCAAGGCTGGCGTCTCCCGCGCTGCCATCAATGCCCTTAATGCCCAACACGCCGTTGAGATCGTGGAGGACACCTTCTGGGCCGACAACAATTTCACCTTGCGCGTTACCCCGGCCTCGGACCTGGATGTGCTGACGATGGCCAATCTATATCACGAAAGTCCCCTGACCGAGTATGCCGGACCGAACTTTGTGCGGCTGATGAAACCGCCAGCCTGGCCCAACGACACTTACGTCGACGATCAGTGGTCGCTCAAGAACACCGGACAGCACGGCGGGACGTCGGATGCTGACATTGACGCCGACGAGGCCTGGGACATCACCACCGGCAGCGCCAACATAACCATCGCTATCATAGACGAGGGAGTGGAGACCGGGCACGAGGACCTGCGGGACAACATGACCCAAGGGTATGATGCCACCGATGGCGACAACGATCCCACCCCCAGGCCGTGGGACGCTCACGGTACCAACTGCGCTGGTATCGCCGCTGCCGTCGGCAACAACGGCCAGGGGGTAGCCGGCGTAGCATGGGGCTCGCGCATCATGCCGATCCGTATCGCCTATGGCACCGCCGCCGGCGGCAGATGGGTGACCTATGACTCCTGGATAGCCAACGCCATAAACTGGGCCTACCAGCACGGCGCCGACGTGTTGAGCAATAGCTGGGGTGGGGGCAGCTCCTCCAGCCAGATCACCACAGCCATCAACAACGCCAAAACCTATGGCCGTAGTGGTAAAGGTTCCGTTGTCGTCTTTGCCGCCGGCAACAATAACGGTGCTGTCTTGTATCCTGCCACCTTGAGCACGGTCATGGCCGTCGGTGCCACGAACCTCTGCGATCAGCGTAAGACTCCCACCAACAACCAGTGCAATTACTACGAGGATTGGTGGGGGAGCAACTATGGCTCCCAACTCGACATCAGTGCTCCGGGGGTCGCCCTACACTCCACCGACAACAGTCTGGCAGCAGGGTACGACGACAGCAGTAGCTACTTTAGTAGGATGAATGGCACCTCCGGGGCCACCCCACACGTGGCGGGGGCGGCAGCGCTCGTCCTCTCAGTCAACCCGACCCTAACTGCCAGCCAGGTTGAAAATATCCTCACAAGTAATGCCGATGACAAAGACCCCTCGGGCTGGGATCAGGAATACGGATGGGGTCGCCTTAACGCTTACAGTGCGGTCAACAACACGACCCATTATCTCCAACTGGCCTCAAACTCTCTCCTCTTCACGTTCGAGGACAGCAGCCCAGCGACTCTGCAGCAAGACATCGTCAATCCCAATACCTGTTCGGGGACCTGGAGCGCGACTTGCATCAGTGGCGACTGCGCCCGTATCTCGGTCGGCTCCCCCACCGGTCACACGCCGTCCAAGGCCACCGTGACGGCAAACAAGCCAGCCTCATACGGCACCTACTACGCCACTATCCAGGTATCCAGCACCCGGCCTTCCAATACGAACAGCCCGCAGACGGTCAACGTCACCATCCGCCGCGTTTCCAGCATCAGGTGGTTATATCTGCCTATCATTTTCCGTGCCAGTTCCAGCTCCGACTCCGCCCCTACCCTGGACATCGGCTTCAGCGACGATATGGAGAGCGGCACGAGCAAGTGGACGGCCAAATCGCCCTGGGGGCTCACAACGTCGAGATACTATAGCTACGATCACAGTTGGGCCGATAGCCCTTCCGGCAATTATAGCAATAACGTCAGAAACCTGACTCTGACCTCGATTCCCTTCAGCCTGTCCAGTATTGGCAGCCCGCAGCTAACGTTCTATCACTACTATGATACTGAGGATGAGTGGGATTACGGCCTCGTTGAGGTCTCAAGTGACGGCGTCAACTGGGAGACTGTTGGCGTTTACACGGGCAGCCACACCTACTGGGCACAGGAAACAATCAACCTTTCTGATTATGCCAATTCAGCCTATCTGCGGATCCGCTTCCGCTTAGAAAGCGATGAGTTGTATAGCTATGATGGCTGGTACATTGATGACGTGACGGTCAGCGATTGATACCTGCAAGTTTAATTGACCACTGCGACCGTCCCCGACAAGCCATCCAGCAGCACCACCTGGCCGTCGTGGAGGAGTTGGGTGGCCCCGGCGATGCCAGCCACAGCCGGCAGGCCGTACTCCCTGGCTACCACCGCGCCGTGGGACAATTGCCCCCCGCTTTCCATGATCAGTCCCCCCAGCAGGCCAAAGATGGGCGTCCAGCCTGGATCGGTGCTTCTGGTCACCATGATGTCTCCAGCTTGGATCTTGCTGAACTGGCGCGGGGTGCTCACTACCCTGACCGGGCCTCGCTTGAGCCCGGGACTGACAGGCTGCCCCACTAGTACCTGTTCTCTCCCCTTGGAGGTATCCAACGGACGATTGCCGACCAGGAAGGCCGGGTAGGTCAGGTGGGGAGCAAGTTCGTGTTGGCCCTGAAGCTGTCGGAACTCTTTTGCCCTGTTTCGAACCTCGTAGATAGGGAAGTCCCCCCTTTCTTTCACGTAAACCTCCATCTCGTCCTTGGTGGCGAAGAACACCTCCCCACGGTCCTTCAGCAGCCCCTCAGCAACCAGCCTATCCCCTATCAGCAGAAACAGCTCCCGCATAGCGGCCAGGGTCTCCTGCCAGTAGAAGCGTTGATCTTCCCTGAGAGGCATGTAACACCGTGCCAAACCCAGGACGTAATCAAAGACCGCCATCTTGAGCCTACCCACCAGCCCCTTGGCTACGGACTTCCTGGTCAGGCTGTAAGCTGCCTCTCGCTGCCGCGCTCTATCTTCGAGATTGGAGATTCGAGATTGGAGGTTGGAGGTTGGAGATTGGAGATTGGATTTGCCTTCCACCAGGCTTTCGACCAACTCTGTCACCTGAGTTGGGTCAGCAGCAAAGGTAGGGCGATAGATGTCCAGGCTGAACGAGCGATGGCCATACTGGGCCAAAAAGGTTGCCAGGGCCGCTTCGTACTCTTCACCTGCTGCCACTTCAGTCAGCTTTTGCAACTCCTGGTCCAGTTCCAGCGACTTGTTGGGCAGGCCCAATACCAATGCCGCGCAGAGCTTTGTCCCCCGCTCTGCGCCCAGCCAGGCAGCAGCCAGCTTGCGCAAGAAGGTGTAGGTCAAGTCAGCGTGAGTCAGGCTCCAGCGATGGAGAGCCAGCAATCTCCTGTTCAGTTCCTGCGCCTGCTTGATGACCTGCCAGCAGCCTTCCAGACTCGGTAGATCACATTTCTGCTCGCGGCGGATTTGTGATCCGTCGCCTGCCCGCTGGATTGCAAATCCAGCGGGAGCGATCTGTGCTCTACTGAGACTGACTCCCCCGCCCGTCTCCTTCAACTGTTGTACTTGCTCAGCGATGGCCGCCATCTCTTGCTGGTGCTCGTCAGTAAAACGGGCCCACTGACGGTAGTTGTGCCAGGGCGACCAGTCCTGCGCGTCACGAAGAAAGGCCCGCAGCAATGAGAACAGGAAACGCGGCGCGAAAATAGAGGGCGGATAGCTAGCCTTTTTCCTCAGACTCGTGTCTCCCCCAGGGAAATAGCGGTAGGCGTCCTCCGGCAAGAAAAAGTCGGGAAAAGGCTTGTAAAGAATCTGAAAGATGGTCCCGTTGACGAAGGGGTGGCCTCGATACAGTTTGGTGACTGGCAGGCTGTCAGACTGGGGGTAGCCCATGTAACGCAGGGGCTCTCTAAAAGCCAGTTCCTCCAGCAGCCCTCGGACCACTGACCACCCCAGAGGGGACACTGGCTCGCTGAAGCGTTCGTCGAGAAAGCCGCTGCTCCACAAATAGTCATCGCCAGCGATGGAATCGGTGAACCAACTGGCTCCCTGCACCGTTAAGGGACGGGTCTGAAAGATGTAGAGCTCTCCCTTCCAGAAGCCCCACTCAACATCCTGAGGGGAGCCAAAGTGTTTCTCCAGGGCCAGCACAGTTTCGGCCAAGCGTCGCACCTGCCCAGGAGATAGAGTGAGCTCATCCCTTCGTTCTAAAGGGACGTCCACCAGGATCGTTCCCCCACCACCTTCAGGGTTTTGTATCCGTTGTCGAGCCTTGTGCCCTGGCGATACAGAGAACTGGGAGGGTACTCCAGCAGCGGTGCGCTCGACTACATAGCGGTCGGCCTCTACCTCACCCCTGACCACGCTCTCCCCCAGTCCCCAGTTGGCCTCAATGATGATCCTGTCCTGGCCCGTCAGCGGGTTTGCAGAGAAGGCTACCCCGGCCACGTCGCAGGGAATCATGTCTTGTACCACCACGGCCATGGCCACAGCTTCCCGATCAGCCCAAAACCTCCGACGATAGGAGATGGCCCGTGGCGCCCACAGGGAGGTCCAGCAGGATTTCACAGCCGCCAGTAGATCCTTAGCACCGCTCACATTTAGATAGGTCTCCTGCTGGCCAGCGAAGGAAGCGCTGGCCAGATCCTCGGCTGTGGCCGAGGAGCGGACGGCCACCTGGCCTTTCGGTGAACCCACCTCCAAAAGCTGACTGTAAGCGGCCATGATCTCCTGCCTGGCGGATCTCGCCAGTTCGGCGCTAGCGATAAGGGTCCTCAGGCGCGCCGTTTCCCTCCCAAGAGCCGCTTCATCACCTTCCCGCGCCAGAGCTGCCAGCGAAGCAAGAACTTTTTCGAGGTCGTTCCGTCTTATGAAATCCAGGTAGGTGGCCGTGGTGATGCAGAAACCAGGGGGGACGGGGTAGCCAGCCCTGGTCATCTCTCCCAGGTTAGCCCCCTTGCCCCCGACCGCTTTTCTGTCGCCTTGAGTTATTTCTTCAAGCCACAAAATCGTGACCGGTTCGCTCATTGCCTTTTTGTTCGCCTCGTGTTAAAATCATAAAGGTAAGCGTTCACGGGATAACCATGGAGCATCCTGAGTAGGCCGAAACTGCGTCCTGAGCTTGTCGAAGGGCGTAGTGGAAGCCGTATCGAAGGGTGCGGCAAACGTGACGAGTCGTTACAAACCCGCACCCTTCGATACGCGCTACACGTTGTTCCGCGCTACTCAGGATGCTAGACTGGAGGGGGCTGAACGCTTACTCATGAAGAAGGGAGTAGAGAATGGCCCTTTACGATGATCTGCTTCGCAAACTGGATGAGAAAGCCTTTCTGGGTTTCAGGGTTTGGGATTTCTCCTTCAGGAGTCTGCCCCATCGCTACAGCAGTGCCTTCCTTAAAGAGGTCATCTTCCGGCATCCGCTGCGCACCCTGTCCGGCCTGCTAGCCTACCGCCGTCTGATCCACGGTGACCGCAGGAGAGGTGACATCACCCGCCTCTTCTCAGGAGATGAGGAAGACTTTCAACGCAGGGTAGCTGAGGGAGAAGGAAATTTCCTGATAGCGGTAGGCTTTTGCCAGAAACCGATGAGAGAGGCTGGCTATGGCGATGAGTGCCCGGTGGGGCGTTTCAATCACCGCTGTCTTTATCTGGCCCAACTGAATTTGTCCCAGCCAGAAGGCAGCTCTATCCCTTCCGTCTGTCAAAGTTGTGAGATCAGAGTGATAGGCACCAGAGCCCTCCAGGCAGGAGCAGATATGCACATCATGACCTCGGCCCTGGACATCGCCCACGACATCTTTGTCCCCGCCCTGGAGCGGGAAAGGTTCAAGACGGCTGTCCTCTGTGTCTGTCCCTATTCGGTGCAGCCCATTGCCCTGCCTCTTCTCATCTGCGGCATTGAGGGCTTTGTGGTCCAGTTCAACAGCGGGTATTGCGCCGACTACAGCCAGTGGTCGCTGGCCGACCGTGGGATCAAAGATGACCGCACTCTCCTGAGCCCACAAGCCCACAGCAAAATCCTCGATTTCCTCGACGGCGTCGCCGCCCTCAGAGCGAAGCTGGGAAGGCCCCCTTACCACCGTTTCCAACTGGAGGGAAACATTTACGTGCCCGTTTGATTCAGACCTCCGAGGTTTGACTGAAACCTCGGAGGTCTTTTCCATCAGAAGATGTCGAAACCTGCTTCCCTCAGGCGCACCAGCGAGGTGCGATAAGGATCGCAGGCCTCCTCTTCTATCCAGTCTGTGTAGCCTGTCTCTCTCAGGCGGCGCAGGAGGTTCCGTCTCTCGTCCCGTGGCATCAGCCGTGGATCGGTCATGGCTGCCACGTGGAAACTGACCCCGGCTTGCATTAATCCTTCCACGGCCCGAAAGGGCAACTCCCAGAAGTCTCCCCTGGCCCCTGTCCTGTCCTCGAACCCCCGGAGCGACCCGGCCTTGATAGAGACCCGTACGTGAATGTCCGAGTACCCGGCCAATTCGGTGGCGTATCGGGCGTCGTAGCCCAGGGGGATGCCGTTGGTCTCCAGGATAAAAGTGATCCCCTTGCCAGCGACGCGATCCAGCACCCCCAGAAGGTGCTTTTTGCAGAGCATGGGCTCAGCGCCAGAGATGCGCAACTTGGTGAAGCGCTTCTTGCGGGCGTTCTTGACCAAGCGGCGGGCCGCTTCTTCGGCTGAGTAGAAATCGCCGTACTTGTCGGGGAAATCGCGGGAAAAGTTGACCCAGCAGAAGACGCAGCGCAGGCAGCAGCCCACGGTATAGCCAGTGGAGATGCCGCCGTAGACGCCCACGCAGTAAAAGTCGGTGTACTTGCGCGCGTCGCCCCGGCAGACCTTCTCTTCTGTCAACCGCCACAGTTCAATGGGATCGTAGGGCGTGAAACCTTTGGTGAGGTAAGCTGGGTACTCTTGCATCTCAAAGACTTCCTCGGGTGTATTATACCATGATTTTGCCGTTCGCAACAGACGAGCACGCCAAGACAATTAATGAAACTGACGGGTCGGAACAGCCCGTTGGCTGCCGACTTGTCGGAGTAGGTTTCTCCAAACACTATAGTTATTGGTACTTCCGTACTATTGATTGACGACGAATATTGTGATAATATGTTAGTAGGAAATGACTAACAAATTGCTGATAAGCATACAGATCGTTATCGGGCGATATATCCTGAAGACAGTAATGACGGGATAAGAGAGCTTCCAATTCTTTAAAAACCTGCACTTTAAAAATTGGCGTGAGGCTACCCTTTTTTGTCCACGATGGTGAGCAAAAGCCTCACGCTTTTTGTTGCTCTCGCTGGTTGCCTGCGCCGTTAGAGTCTGGCTGAACATTGCGCCTAAATGCCTGAAGGATTCTGCACATTCTAACTTTTTTCTAACCATCTTTTAACCAAACTCTAACTTTTTGAAAGTATACTGATTTTAGGTCAACAAGAAAACTACAATATCAACCTTATCTGGAGGAACACAGTTGTTAAAGCATAGCCTCGGACCTTAAGTTGTAAAGAGTCATAAAAGGGGGCATCAAATGAAATGTCAAACATGGATTTACAGAGTGCTCACCCTACTTGCTTTGGTATCCATGGTATTGGGTTCGGTGCAACCGGTCCTGGCTGCATCAGCAATCCAACACCAGGCTGCTGAGGCACCGCCCGCTACTGAAGACACCGCCTCCGACGACGGCCTATGGCTGGAGGCAGCGCTGCTTCCGGCCATAGCTGAAACGCCGGGTTCACTCCCTTCGTCAGCGAAGGCCCTTCACCCTTTAGTGGACCGCCCGCCTAGGCATCCAGCCGTCTCACCCCTATTAGAAGTCCCTCGACCGACATTACCCGGTACAGCTCCACCCTCCTCATCGCACCGACAGACCCAGGCCAACGCGGATCCGCTGGCCCGTTTGCCTTCTTTTGCCTGGGAAGCTGACCCTGGCGATGTCCCCTTGCCTGATCCGTTGGCTGACCTCCATCCTCTGCCTCGCGCTGACTATGAACAAAATGAGTCAGAGCTGGCTCCCAGCCAGGGAAAGGAGGAAGTAGCAAACCCCTCGCTGACATCTGTCCCCCTGTCTCAGCCTCAGGATGACCCACCGGCCCGTCTGGCTAAGGCTGACCAGGAGACAATATCTGCCGCTGGCTCTACCCTTTCTGCCACTTCTGAAGAGAGCGGTGTATTGCCTTCATCTGGCGGCCAGTTGCGACAGTTTGCTCCCCTTGCTCAATCAAATAGCTGGTTTGTGGGTAACACCGTCTACCTGTGCGCCAACACCGAAATCCGGGACGGCCCAGGGTTTGCATATGGCGTCCACACAACCGTCCCCGAGGATTACTGGGCTGTTGTCATCATTGACGGGCCCCGGTTCGTTGATGGTGAGACATGGTGGGATATCGACCGCGGTGCCGCCGGTGACCCCTCCGGCGGTACAGGCTGGGTTTACCAGAGCCAGGCCGATAGCTGCATGCCCGATCCCAGAGATGGCGGCGACCTGCACTGGGAGATAGGCGAGATCTCGTACCTGTGCGAGGGTACCTTTATCCGGCACGGACCACTGCTGGCTATCCACACGGTCGTCCCGGAGGGCTTCTGGGCTGTCATGGTCATTGATGGCCCTCGCTACATGGGCGGAGAAACTTGGTGGGACACGAGCCGTGCTGCCGCTGGAGACCCCTCAGGCGGGACCGGATGGGTCAGTCAGGAACAGGCTGAAGCAGCTTGCCAAGGGTATGACGGCGGGAGCGGCCCCGTTGGCCCGCCGCCGCTTTCAGAACTGCTGCGAGCTATTTTGCGCTTGCTTGGTGTGCCTTCGGACGAGATCGAGAGATTCCTGGAGAACGATCCGGTCTACCCTCCCACCGGCAACCTGGTCCAGCGATTCACCGACCTGAGTGTGCCCGGCCTGGCCAGCTTTGATTTCACCCTCCAGCGCACCTACAACTCCCTGGACGAGCGGGAAGGGGTATTTGGGTTTGGCTGGTCCTCTTTATTGGATATGAACCTGCGCCTGGCCAACGACGGCAGCATTGACGTGCGCTATGCCGATGGCCACGGGGTCTACTTCATGGCCGACGGCGACAGCTATGTCCCAGGCCAGGACGGCGTCTTTGATACCCTGACTTACGACGGCTCTGGCTTTGAACTGACCACGCCGGACCAGATCTCCTATCTCTTCAATGAGCAGGGGCACCTGACGGCGCTCCACGACCGCCACGACAACACGATCACACTGGAGTACGATGGCGATGGCCGCGTGACGCGCATCATTGATACCGGTGGCCGCGAGTTCGACCTGACCTACGATGGAGACCAAATCGCCTCGATCAGCGATCCGTCAGGGCGTACCATTCATTACGAGTATGACAACGGTGATCTGGTCAGCGTAACCGATGGCAATGGCGGCGTCCATCGCTTTGAGTACGACAGCCACCGGATGACCAGGCTGACCGACCCCGAAAGTATCGTCTATCTGGAAAATGTCTACGACGGCGAGGGGCGAGTCATTGAACAGATTGACGCCAGCGGTAGCCACAGCTATTTCAACTATGACACCGAGGGTCAGACCCTCTTTACGGACAATCTGGGCCACCAAACCCGATATAGCTACGACGATCTCTCCCGTGTGACCGAAGTACAAGACGCCCTGGGCTATACGGAAAGCTACGTCTACGATGATGATTACAACCTGACCGCTTACACCGACAAACAGGGCAACACCTGGACGTATACCTACGACGACCGGGGCAACCTGCTGACCGAGACGGACCCCTTGGGTCACGTAACGACCTACACCTACAACGAGACCAACGACCTGACCAGTGAGACCGACGCCCTGGGGCGCACGACCAGCTACGTCTGGGAGGACGGCAACCTGGTACGGGTCGAACGACCTGATGGCATGGCCTTTACCTACACCTACGACAGCCATGGCCAGATGCTGACCGCCACCGACCCCAACGGGCACACCACCCACTTCACCTACGACCAGTACGGCAACCTGATCGAGGTGCACTCCCCCCTGGGCTGCGTCACCCGCTACGAGTACGACATCGTGGGCCGGATGACAAGCGTGACCGACGGCAACGGCCACACTGTCCGCTTTGAGTACGACGGCAACGACAACATCACCCGCATCACCGACCCGCGCGGGAACCACACCGACTTTGAGTACGACGGCAACGACAGCCTGGTGCGGATGGTGGACCGCCGAGGCGGTGTGTGGACCTACGAGTACGACGAGAACCTGAAACTGGTGGCCGAGACCGACCCCATGGGTCACGCCACCACCCACACCTACGACGCCATGTACAACCGCACCAGCACCACCGACCCACGAGGTAACACCACCACCTTCCGCTACGATGCGCTGTATCGTCTGGTCGAGGTTGAGGACGCCATGGGCGAGGTCACCCGCTACGAGTACGACGCTAATGATAATCTGACCAAGATCACTGACGCCCTGGATCAGGCGACCGAACTGGCGTACGACGCGCTGAACCGCCTGGTGCGGGTGACGGACGCGCTGGGTGGGGTGACGGAATACCATTACGACGCCGTCGGCCGTCTGGTGAGGCTGGTCAACCCACGTGGGGCTGAGACGGTCTACGAGTACGATGCTGTGGACCAATTGGTCCGCACTATTGATGCGCTCGGCGGGGTGACAGAGTACGATTACGACGGCGCGGGCAACCTGGTCGCCATCACCGACGCCAACGGCCACACCACCTACTTCGTCTACGACGCCGGCGACCGCTTGGTCGAGCGGGAGGACCCCGAGGGCCACCTGACCACCTACGAGTACGACTGTGTGGGCAACCTGACCCGCCTGGTGGACGGTCGGGGCCATCCGACCGCCTTCCAGTACGACGAAAATGACAACCTGCTTCAGATCACCGACGCCCTGGACGGACAGACGATCTACACCTACGACGGGGAGGACGACCGCACCTCGGTCACCGATCCCAACGGCAACATGACCCACTTCGCCTACGACCTGGACGGGCTGCTGGTGCAACTGATCGAGGCGGACGGACAGGTGACCAGCTTTGAGTATGACGAGGCCAACAACCTGGTCCGGCTGCTCAATGCCAAGGGGTACGCGACCAATTTCGCCTATGACGACCTGAACCAGCTGATCGCCGAGACCGACCCGCTGATCCACACGACAACCTACGAGTACGATGCCTTGGGACGCCTGATCGCCGTGACCGACGCCAACGACATTGTCACGCGCTATGAATACGACGCCCTTGACCGGCTGACGGCCGTGGTGCAGAACTACCAGCCTGGCCCGCTGGCCGACCACGAGACCAACGTCCACACCGGGTACACCTATGACCCCGTCGG
Source organism: Anaerolineales bacterium (assembly GCA_004377365.1). Lineage (GTDB taxonomy): Bacteria > Chloroflexota > Anaerolineae > E26-bin7 > E26-bin7 > E26-bin7. The sequence continues at coordinate 11,861 of SOHZ01000005.1, forward strand.
CAACTTGTTGACCATCGCTGATGCTAACGGCAACCTGACCACTTTCGAGTACGACCTGTTGGACCGGCTGATCCGTGAGGACAATCCCATCGGGAACACCTGGCGCTACGAGTACGACCCGGTGGGCAACCTTGTTCGCCGCACGGACGCCAACGGGGACGTCACCGACTATACCTACGACGCCGACGACCTGCTGGTGGGCATCCACTACCCCGACCCTTCGTCAGGCTCAGGGCAGGGTGGCAGTGAGGTGACCTTTGCCTACGACGAGGCACACAACCAGATCACGATGACCGATTCGCTGGGCACGACGAACAATACCTATGACGCGCTCAACCGGCTGACCTCCTCGACCAACCACCAGGAGCAAAGAGTGGGCTACGCCTACGACGCGGCCAGCAACCGCACCGAGCTGACCTACCCCGACGGGCGGAAGGTCCATTACGAGGTGGACGCCAACAACCGCGTGAGCCGGGTCATTGATCCCGACAGCAACACCTTCAGGGTGGAATACGACCCCACCCACAACATCACCGCCATCCGTTACCCCAACCAGACCCGTGCGTTGATGACCCACGACGCCGCCGACCGACTGCTGAGCGTGCTCAACGAGCAGAACGACGGCGACACCATCAGCCGCTTCGCCTACACCCTGGACGCAGTGGGCAACCGGCTGAGCTCCGACGAGTATTACCGCTGGCGGCAACCGAACGAGATGAGCCACGACTACGTCTACGATCCGCTGTACCGGCTGATGCGCTCCGAGGACAACGAGGGCCGTGTCACCGACTACGGCTACGACGCGGTGGGCAACCGCCTGCAAATGAACTCCAACTATGACCCGCTGCGCACGCCGACTGACGTGGACCCCTACACTGTGAACTATACGTACAACGCGGCCAATCAACTGCTGACGGCCGCCCGCAGCGTCTTTAGCGTGACAGCCTACACCTACAACGGCAATGGCAATCGCATCCGCCGGGAGGGGCCAGACGTGTGGACGGGCAGCCAGCAGGACGTCCTGCGCACCGACTACACCTACGACTACGAGAACCGCCTGACCTGGGTAGGCAACTTCCGTGACCCGGGCAACGGGCAGTGGCAGGTGCGTGACGAGACTGTGATGGAGTACGACGGCTACGGCCGGCTTTTCCGACGTGCTCACGACATGCATCAGAGCTCTCCGGGGCCGACTACTTATAGGATTTACTTGCCACTGGTCGGCCGCGGCGGAGGGAACGGCGGGCAGAAATTGGTGGGGTACGTCTACGACGGCCTGGACCCCATCGCCGAATACGGCGAGCCCAGCCCGAACCATTACGTCAACTACTACCGGGGGCTGGGGCGCATCTTGGAGATGCACGAGTTTAAGAGCCAGCAGAGCCCGGTGGGCACGGCCTACTACTTCCACCACGACGGGCTGGGCAGCGTGAGCGCGCTGACCAAGCACAACGGCCAGTCCGCCCACACCTACCGCTACTGGGACTACGGGATGGCCTTGGACAAGAACGACCGCGCGGCCGACAGCAGCAACTTTACCGATCCGCACAACCATTACACCTTCACCGGGCAGGAGTGGGAGGAGAATACCTGGCTGTACCACTTCTACGCGCGGGAGTATGATCCGGTAGTGGGGGTGTGGTTGCAGCAGGACTCATATCGAGGGGAGATCTGGGACCCCAATGAAATCCACAGGTATCAATACGTTACATCTAACCCCATCAACCTTGTTGATCTGTTTGGGTGGGTTTCCATAACGGTCGACTGCTCGAAGGGCTCCGTGAGTATTTGGGTTAAGCCTGAAAACAGTTCTGAGATGAAACGTCTCACTTGTGGAGCTACGGAGGACATCGATGGACTCTATCAGAATCCCGTAGGTGAGCCACAGTTCGAAGATGCAAACGGCGGTGTGGTAAGGAAGTTTGGCGATATGGGATATATTGTAGTAAGAAGAAACGATGCGGGAAACTTGGAGTGGCTATATGGGCCAACGTTTAAAGCCATAGGCCAGGAGTGTAGCCTGACAGAGGGGATAGAATGTCCATACACAATGTTCAAGATTTTCACTCCCATAATTGACAAGTTGGACATGATGGTTCGTGGGTATGAGGGTGGTTCAGGCTGGAAGGACAGAGCTTGGTTGCAGAAGCATCCCGATTGGCCCGCTCCCAGCATCTGGTTCTATGTCTCGCCCACACCACCGCCCATGCCTCTTCCAACGATGTCTTTTCAAATCGTCACTGGAAGGATCAATGGGATGCCTTATGCAAGTGGACCTGATAGCCGTAAATACTAACAGAGAAACCAAATAGAACTCGTACAATTGACGCCTGGTTCGGAATAAGCAAAAGCCATTCTGAGCCCGTCGAAGAAGGGCTTTTGCGCCTTGGGAGTACGAAAACCTGCTCGAAATCATCCTTTGACGGGCTCAGGATGATTTCTCACTAAACACTCAATGCACGAATTCTAAAAGTTTCCTCTATAAGAGATCCAACTTTTGTTCTTTGGAGTTGCAGAGGCCACCGACGGTCGGGGGCCCTTATGTGCTTGTGAGGATGGCCATTTACGAAACGCTATTACTGTGAGCCTGACACAGATCTATGGATGCATATAACCAGTTTCATGTTGGGCATAGCAACATCCTTTTTTTGTTGCTCTTCTCCCTTCCTGCTCTGGGGGCCCCTTCTACTGACTCCGTTTACTGGCAATCCCTCCAGCATTGGCCTTGCCAACCAGGGCCTGGAAGCGCTAGCTGCCACGCCGTTCTCCGCCACCGAGCTCTTCGCGGGCACGTGGGGGGAAGGCGTCCTCTCCGCAACCCAGGCCATTCATGGTGCCACCGGGCAGCCCGCCAAACTGTCTTAAAGAGGGAGGTTAGTGATGCGTAGAATGTTATTTATAACCTTTGTGGTGCTGACTATGCTTCTATCCAGCACTGGCATTACCACAGTGATGAGCCAAACAGTTGGGCAGAATCAGAATGAATGCGATGCTTTCCCCGCCCAAATCTCAGGCCATAGCACCGAAGGAGTGTACCTTTTCTCGGACAGCGGATACAGGGGCAGGTGCTCCAAGTTTACTAGCGATGCATCAGACCTGCGCATTTGGTATGTTGACAATGATCATGCCTCATCTATTCTTATTGTTGGGGATTATGAAGCGACTGTTTACGAGCATATGAATTTTGAAGGGGTTTCACGTACCTTTACCGAAAGTGACATGGATCTTACGGATAATAGTTTTAATAATCGGATCTCATCAATTGTCATCGGTGTGAAAGGTGATGCTGGCAATTGTGGTGATGGGACCTCGGAAGGCGTGTACCTTTACTCAGATATATGGTTCACAGGCAGGTGTTCTAGATTTACTGCCGATGCATCAGACTTGCGCATCTGGTACGTTGACAATGACCATGCTTCATCCATCAAGATTGTGGGAGATTATGAAGCAACGCTTTACGAGCATATGAACTTTGAGGGGGTTTCGCGCACCTTCACCAAGAGTGATTATAATCTTGCAAGTGATTTTTTCAGTGACCGAGCCTCGTCAATCGTTGTCGGTGTAAAGGGTGATGCAGGCAACTGTGGCGATGGGACGGCGGAAGGCGTCTACCTCTACTCAGACGCCGGATATACGGGCAGGTGTTCTACGTTTACTGGGGATGCATCGGACCTGCGCATTTGGTACGTTGACAACGACCATGCCTCGTCCATCAAGATCGTCGGGGACTATGAAGCAACTGTCTACGAGCATATGAATTTTGAAGGTGCTTCACGCACCTTTACCGAAAGTGACGATGATCTTGCAGATGATGGTTTTACTGATCAAATCTCGTCAATTGTTATCGGTGTCAAAGGTGCGCATGGTAACTGTGGCTCTGGTCTCAAGATTCCGCCTATCGCGGTAGTCCCTGCCGAGCGATTTTCAGTTTCTATAGATCAGAGCACGAGTGCTTTTACAATCAATGCTGCTGCTTCCTATGACCCTGATAGTCGAAATCAACCCAACAACGGCATTGACAGTTATCAATGGGAAGTCATTGAGGCAACTGTAGATATCTTCCCTGGAGGTGTATTACAAGTTGGTAGGTCTTTCTCCGGTCAGCAATTAGACTTTACGCCCTCTTTGGAAGACTTTGGAGGATGGAAATTCAGATTAACAGTTACAGATGATGATGGGCAAAAAGGGTACGCCGAATTCTATGTAACTGTCAGGTTCACTGATGGAGATGGCGATGGCATTTCTGACTATGACGAAGGGCACATTTGTGGAACCAATCCCGACGTTTGGGACAGCGATGGTGGCGGAATCAGAGATGGATATGAAAAGCGCCTTAACACCGACCCTGATGATCCATTAGATGACCAAGTTGTGCAAATGATAAGTCAAGTGAGCGAAAGTGAATTGCGTAACATGGTTCGTGTTTTGACTGGAGTAGATGAGGTGCCAGGGCATCCAGGTGAAATCATATATTCCCGTGGCTATAATCGTGTGATACCCTGGGATTGGTGGAAAGTATGGATAGATCGTGAGGCCAGTTACTACAAGAATTATCGGGACCCAGGTGGCATCGCATTGGCCCGTAGATATCTGAAAGACTATTTCACTGGTCTAGGGCTTTCGCCTCGGCTTTTGGATTTTGATAAGGAAGGTGAGCTTCGGAGCAACATTGAAGTGCCTTTGCCAAACTCAAATCAGTCTTCATCGCGTTTGTACCTATTAACTGCTCACTATGATAGTACTGCTTTAAGTGACAAAAGGTATTGCACGAAAATTATAGGAGTTGTACCAAATTATTGCGCACTGATACCTGTACATTCTGACATTATCCCTTACAAGGATGCACCTGGTGCAGATGATAATGCGAGCGGCGTTGCGGCAGTAATGGTGGCCGCTGATGTTTTAAGGCACTATGATTTTGAGCATGAGATTCGCCTTGTGTTGTTTGACGCAGAAGAAGAGGAAAAACTCGGTAGCCAAGCATACGTGAATTATCTCGATACTAGGGACCGGCATAGAATCGCAGGTGTAATTAACCTAGACATGATTGGCTTTGGACAGCCAGCGTCGACTATTCCTGTCGTGTTGCGCTGCGTGACCCTGTCAGAGGATAGAGGCCACAGTAATCGGTTCATCAGGATTAGTCAATACGCACCTGTTAAGAGATCCTACCCCTTAGATGTATTCACTACCACAGCCTATTGCGGGAACAGTGATCAAGAATCTTTTAAGATGGGAGACAATAAAAGACCTGCCATTCAGGTTAGAGATATATATCGCGGAGGGTATAATCATACATCTTTGGACATCATAGACAATACAATCAATTGGGATTACTACACCGCTGTAACCCGTGCTGCAATAGGAACATTGGCATACCTGGCTCGCCCTATTAGACCTGCCTCTTCCAACTTACAGGCGGGTTTTGCAGGAGGGACAAATACAGATTTAGAGAGTCAAAGTTCGAAACCTAACTTACAAATGCACACCGAAACTGTGAAAATGGGTGAAGTAAGAGCATCTTACGCCCAGAGCTTGGGGCACCTTGATGCTTCAGAAGGCAAGGAACCCCATCAGTATGCACTAGCATACCAGCAGACTGAGAGTCAGGTGGTCTCAATAGGTGACTTGACAGATTCAACAGTTGATCTGGACGCAAACGGCCTTGATGATATTTTCCGGATCAGTGCTGGCGTGACCACAACTTTGCCTGCCACACACACCATTCAAGCTGCCATCTGTTCAACAGATGGGATTGCGCTCTCACATAGTGGATTGCGCTTATGGATTTCCGACACGCAGAGGGTTGGCATTGACTTTCCAGGGCAAGACCTTTATCAACGATATTTCAATGGACAGATTTCACTTTGCGACATTACGATTTGGAATGAGGAAGCCATGGATGACCCGTTGCACCAACACGACGTGTACACAACCACCCAGGTCTACCATTGGAGCGCATTTGAGCCTTCCTCTTTCCGGCTTGGAGTCACACATACAGAAGAAACCGTTGATCAGGATGGAGATGGGTACCAAGATCGCCTGATTATCACGGTGCCTGTCGAGGTCAATGAAAGCGGTACATTCGATTACGTCGCCTACTTGCGCACGCAGGGAGGGATGATTATTGGCTTTGATGAACGCCAAGTGACTCTGCCGTTGGGGGACAATCCCATCCAGATTGACTTTGATGGTGCTTCTATTTACCAAAACGGTCAAGACGGACCCTATACGGTCGAATTGATCGTTTCCAATGTGGAACAAGGATTACAGATAAGTGGTGCTTACGAAACGCTAGGATATTCACACACCGAGTACGAGCCTCCAGACGTTCACGTTAAAGATGCTTTTACAGACTATGGTATTGATACAGATGACAACGGCAAATACAACTTTTTAGCGATAGAAGCCCAGGCCCAGGTCGTAGAACCTGGCAATTATATTTTTGCCGGATACCTGACATCGGCCTTGGGCGAGGTCGCACCCTGGTATATGAAATCAGTTCACCTGGAACCCGGCCAAAACACTTTCACCTTTTACTTTGATGGCATCTCGATAAGTGAGAATGGTGTCAACGGCCCATACTTCTTGAACATTGTCGACGTGACCAACGCTGACACTGGCGAGGTCGTCGAACAGCAATATGATGTATATACCACCGCCGCCTATCCAGCCAGTGATTTTGAAGGGGGCTTATCACAGCCACAGCTTGCGTATGTAGATGGCACAACCCTAGTGCTCAATATGGGGTCTGAAGCCCGCCGGAATGCCCGTGGCATTGCCTCGAGCGTGATTGACGAAGAGTTTAGCGTACAGCAGTTGAGCGAAACACTGCCGGGCACATTCTCCGTATCTGCCTTTGGCCTGACCCAAATCTACTCCGGCGCTTCTTCCGTCCTGGCCGAAGCCGATGATGGTAATGATGTCATTACCCTGGAGGGCGGTACGGATAATATGGGCAATTTCGTCCCCTTTACCGCTCCGGCGACCATTGACGGCGGCAGCGGCGATGATCTCATCTTCAGCGGCGGCGGGGCTGATACCCTCACCGGCGGCTCTGGCAAGGATAATATCTGGGGGGGCGCTGGCAATGACAACATCAATGGAAACGAAGGCGACGATGTGCTCCACGGCGGCGACGGCGACGATGCACTGACAGGGGATGCGGGCGATGACACCCTCATGGGCGATCAGGGCATGGATACCCTTTACGGCGATGTCACCTTGACATGCAGCGATGCGGGCACCGTGGCCGGCAATGACCAGTTATTCGGCGGCCCTGGTAACGACAACCTGTATGGTGGAGCTGGGGCGGATGTCATCGTCGGTGAAGCAGGCGACGATACCCTGTGCGGCAACGACGGCGACGATTTCCTTGATGGCGACTATGAGGATATAGCTCCTACAGATGGTCATGACCAACTGCACGGTGGTCCTGGCAATGACACGTTAAATGGCCGTGGTGGTGAAGATACACTGTTTGGTGACGACGGCGATGATACCCTGTCTGGCAATGCGGGTAACGACACACTCTATGGGGGTTCCGCCGATGACCAGTTAGATGGTGGTTCTGGCGATGACTACCTGGAAGGGAACCAAGGCATGGACACTCTCGATGGCGGTGACGGTCAAGACGACCTGATTGGTGGTTCCTCAACCGCCGCCACTGCAGACGCAAGAGATGTTCTCTTTGGTGGTCTGGGCCACGATGTCATCCTGGGCGATAATGGCATGATTACCCGCCCAGGGGGAACAGATACTGCCGATGGAGCCATCATCCGCCACGTCACCTTGTTTGACCTGACCTCAGCCGATCCGGCGCTGAGTGGACCCGATGAGATACACGGCAATGAGGACAACGATGAGTTGTACGGCGGTGGTAAAGACGATACCCTTCATGGAGATGACGGCGACGACTGTATCGAGGGTAACCTCGGTTCGGACTCGCTGTTTGGCGACGGTGGTCAGGATGACATGATCGGCGGCAGTTCTGCCGGCCCTGATGGGGTGGTCGGAGGTGGCCTCCATCCAACCCATCTTGCCGATGGCGATGATACCATGCGCGGCGGTCCAGACAGTGACGTCATGTTGGGCGATAATGGCGCCATTACCCGCCCGGTTGACGGCGCCGGTTTGTGGATTAGATTGCACAGTGACAAATTCGACATCGTGATCCGCAGTGTTCGTATGGCTCAAACGCCTGACCATTCCGGCGCTTTCGGCAACGATACCATGCAAGGTGATGGTGGCCATGACGAAATGTACGGTCAACTCGGTCATGACTATATGGAGGGCAATGCCGGTGAAGATGTCATGGTGGGCGACCTGGGTTTGATCACCAGCAACATTGAAGATGGCTCCCGTGAGGAACTCATCCGCCCCCAACCGCCCTTCATTGACGCCACCATCTTCAAAGCAGGAACATTATCCAGGCTGGTGGAACTGTACGCCTTCCAGACTGGTGAAGGTGGTGAAGGAAACGATATCATGCTCGGCGGGAATGATCAGGATAATATACATGGCGGCCCCGGCAACGATCTGATGAATGGCAACGCTGGTGAGGACCACCTGTTCGGGGGCGATGGTGATGACGTGATGTGGGGTGGTCCTGATCATGACCACCTTTGGGGTGGGTATGGAGACGACCACTTGGACGTCTTGCCACGGGACGAAATTCCAGCCGATCCGTCAGAATGGTTTACCTACGGCTGGCTGGATAACTACCAGGATATTGACTATATCTATGGCGGTTGGGGTCAAGATGCCATGCAAGCAGACGTCGCGGATCAAGGCCCAGTACCTGGCGACCGCTTGATAGATTGGGTCGGCGCTTACAACGTGTACTACTTGTGTCCGGGGCTTTACGGTGAATTTGTCATCACTCGCAATCACAGCCCACACGTCATGCAGTTCCTGCAACAACTGGCCGAAGGGGATGGCGCGTTCAATCCAGACGCCAGCGATACTTCGGGCTTCCATGAAGTTGCCATGGTTTTACCCAAGGATATCAAACACAACTCACACCCACCCCATCCAGAAAATCCCGGTCACTTTACCTGTGATTCACCGGATCTGCTCCTAAGTTACATTGTCATCTCGCCCGACACGGCGACCATCACGGCTGGTGAGGACCAGGCCTACACCGCCCAAGCCTTTGACGCCAACGACAACTTGCTGGGCGACGTGACCGCGGACATCACCTTCAGCGTCGTCGAGAGTGAGCACAGTGGTAACTGGGTGGACAACACCTACACGGCGGCCAAAGCTGGCCAGTGGACGGTGCAAGCCAACTTTGCGGGCCGTGAAGCCCGGTGCTCCCTCACGGTAGAGCCCAGCGTTCCGGCGCAGCTTGCGCTGTCGGCCAATCCCACCACGATGCCCGCCGACGGGGAGTCCACGGCCGTCATCACTGCCACTGTGAGGGATGCCTGGGACAATCTGGTAGCCGATGGCACGTCCGTGACCTTTTCCACCACGGCCGGCACTCTGGGCGCGGACACCGCCCTGACCCAGGATGGCTTGGTGACGACTACCCTCACCTCTGCCCGGATGGGCGGGGTTGCAGTGGTCACCGTAACCGCTGG
>SOHZ01000445.1 GCA_004377365.1 Anaerolineales bacterium
AGCCAGCCCGAAAGCCCCCGCGCCCCTTCACCCCTTTGTGAAGGGGCTTTCTTTTCCTGAAACAGGCGTGAAGGTGCGCTATTTGCTTGGTAAGGTTCAAAAAGGTAGAGAGCATTCGGAAACTCACCCGCCAGACGCTGGAAACCACGACAAAGCGACTTGCACCTGTCAGTCAGGCTGCAAAAATGGCCCTACAGCCCCTCATTATCGCCAGTTTTGACTACCAAATGGGATTTCGCGATCCAAGGATGATAGATTCCGAACGCTCTCTACAGCGCAGAATTGTGGTTGTGGCGTGAGATGATATCTTGCCTTACGTCTCGCCTACACTTTGCGGTGTACCCAGTCCAGTTCAGGCTTCTCAGTCGTATACTCGATTGAAATCGGGGATGTGTTTGATGAAGATGACCCCTCCAGCCAGCAGGCCCAGAACGATGACCGCCGGGGGCTCGCCCAGCAGCCACAAGAGCAACGGGACAGTCAGCATGAGGGCCATGGTGGTTCGAGGGGGGTGACGGATGACAATGTAGAGAACAAACCAGAGGGGGACTACGGCCAGCACAGCCAGAGGCTGAAGATAGAGGAAGATGGCCCCCAAGGTCGTCAGGCCCATACCGCCGTGGAAGCCAGCATAGAGCGGCCAGCAATGGCCTGCCGTGGCCATCACTCCAGTCACAGTGACCGACCAGGGACTGTGCGTTAGAGCCTGGCCGATGGCCACGGCAATGACGCCCTTGGCGGCGTCCACAAGAACGGTTAAGATACCGGCTCCGATGCCGACCGAACGGATGACGTTCATGCCGCCGGTATGGGTGCTGCCTACCTGGCGTACATCTATCCCACCCCACAGCTTGCTCAGTATCACACCCGTGGGAAAGGAGCCGATGAGGTAAGCCAACACTCCGGCTATGAGAAATTTAAGGACCATTTGCATTTCCACAGACCACCCGCAGCCGCTTGGGCAGGATTTCTATTTCCAGGCGACTGGTAGCTTCGGCGTAAATCTCGCCATCAACGTGGACAGCCAGGCCACTGTCACAGGTGACCACCGCCCGCTTGCAGCGCAGCATGGTGACGGGAGGTTTGTCAATGTGAGTGCCGCGCATAAAATGCGGGATGAGGGCCAATATCCTCAGGCGGCTGATCTCCCGCGCGATACAGAGATCCAGCCAGCCGTCGTCAATCTCCGCCAGAGGGGTGACGAAGAACCCTCCGCCGTGCCGGGTACCGTTGCCGATGGTGGCCATCAGGATCGGTTGGGTGGCGGTCTGGCCGTCATGGGTGATACTCACGGTTGGTGCTTTGTAGTAGACGAAGACAGTCTGAAGCACGGCCAGGAAATACATGGGGAAACCGTGCAGGTACTTGATCCTGCGGCTCACGATGGAGACCGTAGCATCGAAACCCATGCCCACGTTGTTGGCGAAATAGCGGTCGTCGAGGCGGCCCATGTCTATCACCCTGGTTTGTCCCTCAGCCAGGCATCGGCAAGCACCCTGGAGGTTCTCTTCTGGAATCCCGACCATGTGGGCGATGTCATTTCCAGAGCCAGTGGGGATGATCCCCAGAGTGCCAGCTACCTGGTTATCGTCAGTGGCTGCCCTCAGACCGTTGAGTACCTCATGGACCGTGCCGTCACCGCCGGCAGCCACGATGGTTCGATAGCCGTCTGCTACGGCCTGCCTGGCCAACTCGATGGCTTCCAGGGGCCTGGTCGTGCAGACCAGGTCGAAATCGAGTCCCTCCTCGGTCAGATGGTGGCGGAGGGCTGGTAAAACCTTCGCTCCATTGCCATGTCCCGCCACGGGGTTGGCGATAACCATGATCTCTTTCATCGGCAGACTCCTAAAAAGAATAACACCGAAACAGGGCCAGAGTTGCTAAGCGAAGAGGTGCTCTTCTTCGAGGGCAAAAGACGGCTCGCTTCCTCAAAGACTATATTTGGGGGAACCTCTAAGACCGTACAGATGTACCGGTCGGAGATATTGTCGGCG
>SOHZ01000155.1 GCA_004377365.1 Anaerolineales bacterium
TAGACCTGATGCTGCCGGATATTGGTGGCTTTGAGATACTGCGGATTGCCAGGGAGCACGCCCCCTCAACAGCCGGGATCATCATCACCAGCCACGGCACGATGGAGAGGGCTCTGGAGTGCATTCGCGTCGGAGCCCAGGGCTTCTTGGAAAAGCCCTCTACACCTGGGGACCTCATTATCGCAGTACAAGACGTGCTGGAGAGAAAGCAATCCCTATACGAGGACCTTCGCCCCGAGGTCTGGATGCCGATCCTGGGCATCATTGATGCGCTAAAGTCCGAGATTGATCTTGATCGGCTATCGAGACTGATCGTGGAGACCATAAAGTTTGGATTCAGGGCCGACCGCATTTCATTGATGCTCCTGGACGATGAAGGGGAGCGGTTGTCCGTTGTCGCCGCCATCGGGCTATCAGATGAAGTCATTGGGGCCACTTACAGAGCGGAGGAAGGCGTTGCTGGTCGGGCGTTACAGGTGGGAGACCCCATCACTTTAAGCACCGACGTGGATTTGGACTCACCCGTTCCAGATGAGGTGGGGCAAGTTGATGCCTTTTGGGCAGTGTATTTGCCTCTCCAGGCCAGGGGGCAGGTCATCGGTGTGCTCAACGTCAGCAGGTTGCCAGGTAGTCCCGCCTTTGGGCAGAATGACCTGCAATTGCTTTCCACGCTTTGCAGCCCCATTGCCACTGCTATCGAGAACGCGCGGTTATACGCCGAAAGCCGACAGCAGGCTGATGAGTTGATAGCCCTGTGGCATATCGGTCAGGATATCAGCTCTACCCTGGACCAACAGACCGTGCTGGAGCGGATCGCCCGCTGGGCCAGGCAGCTTATCGGCTCTGACGGCGCGGCCCTCTACTTGCTCGACTCAAAAGTCGACATTTTGCAACCCGTGGTGTTGCTGCCCCCCCCCACAGCCAAAATGCCGCAAACCCCCATCAGGGTCGGTGAAGGAATTATCGGCTGGGTGGCCCAGACCGGCGTGGGCGAGATCGTCAACCACGCGGAATTGGACCCGAGAGTGATGCGGATTCCAGGCACGCTGGAGGAAGCAGAATCTTTGCTCTGTGTGCCCATCCTGTCCAGAGGGAAAGTGATCGGAGTGATGTCACTCAACCGTTTGGGAGATCACTTGTTTCGGGATGGCGACCTGCACCTGCTGGGCAGGATAGCCTACCAGGCCGCCATTGCTATCGAGAATGCGCGGTTGTACGAGGAAGCGCAGCGCCGCGCCACGCAGTTGGCCGCAGCAGCAGAAGTGTCGCGTGACGCCATATCAACTTTGGACATGGGGCAGTTGCTGACCAACACTGTTAACCTGATTCGCGACCGATTTGGTTTCTATCACGCCGGTGTCTTTCTGGTAGACGATGCCGGCGAGTACGCCGTCCTCCAAGCTGCTACTGGCGAAGCTGGCCAGAAGATGCTGGAACAGCAGCACAAGCTCAAAATTGGTGAGGTCGGTATCGTCGGCTATGTGACAGCGAGAGGGGAACCCCGCATCGCTCTCGATGTGGGCCAGGATGCAGTGCACTTTGACAATCCATTGTTGCCCAGCACCCGTTCGGAGATGGCCCTGCCCTTGACCGTACGCGGGCGGGTTATCGGCGCGCTGGACGTGCAGAGCGCCAAGGAAGCCGCTTTCAGCGACGAGGCCGTAGCTACGCTGCAGACAATGGCCGACCAATTGGCCATTGCCATTGAGAACGCACGGTTATACGAAGAGGAGCGGCGGCGCGCCGAGGAACTGGCTACCCTCAACGCTATCACTGAAACGGTGAGCCGCTCCCTTGACCTGGATACCATCCTGGATGACGCCCTGAACAAGGTGTTCGAGGTTATAGATGCAGATGTGGGTGGGATTTACCTGCTGGATGAAGGGAATGACGAATTGACATTGATCGCCCATTGTGGCCTCTCAGAGTCATTCTTCAAGAATATCAAACGTTTGAAAGTGGGAGAAGGTGCAGTTGGCCAAACAGCTCAATCGGTGAGGCCTGTCCTGGTGGATTCTCGTACCGTGGAGGACGAATTGCTGGCAGAGGCAGAGAGAGTTGCCTTAGGGGAAGACATCCATTCGGAGGTCAATGTGCCTCTCAGCACGCGAGGCCGAGTGCATGGCGTACTGAGAATCGCCAGGCATCACGAGCAGCCGTTTACCTCGCGGGAAGTAGAGTTGTTGACCGCCATTGGCAATCAGATTGCTGTGGCCATCGAGAACGCACAATTGTATAAGAAAGCCACTGAGAGGATGAAAGAGGCGACAGCTCTGCATAGGATGAGCGGCACCCTGATGCGCACCCTCAACCTCGATCAACTCCTGGAAAGCACCCTCGCAGTGTTACAGAGGTCCTTTGGCTATCCCCACTGTGCCATACTGCTGGTTGATGAGAAGAGAGAAGAGCTCCGCATCGAAGCGGCACGCGGCTACCTGCGCGACACGGTGGGGAAACTGGGGATCAAAATAGGCCAGGAGGGAATCGTCGGCTGGGTGGCGGCCAACAGGACGCCTCTGAACGTCCCCGACACGACCCAAGACGACCGATATGTGGAGAAGGTGAAGGGGATTGGGTCAGAGATAGCCGTGCCAATGCTGGTAGGTGAGAAACTTGTGGGCGTTCTGGATGTGCAAAGCACTGAGGTCAACGCCTTCGGTGAGGATGATCTGAGAAGTTTATCCTCCATAGCAGCCCAGGCGGCTATTGCCATCGAGAGGGCTCAACTGTACGCGGCTACTCTGGCTGAAAGGAACAGGACCGAGCGCATCGTCACCAACATTGCCGATGGTGTGATCACTGTGGACCGGGAGCTACGGGTTCTCTCTCTTAACCCGGCTGCTGAACAAATGACCGGCTGGCAAGGTGCAGAAGCTATCGGCTGCCCTTGTGCCGAAGTGTTGAGCCTGACCTCTGAGAGCGGTGAATCCCTTTGGAATGAATCCCGCAAGGAACTGTCGGGGTACAACTTCCCCAGGGCGAGGATTGTCCGCAAGGATGGTCGCCCGATTTACGTGTCTGCCAGCCTGGCTCCCTTGCTAGGCCCTGCCGATCAGGTGATGGGAGGCGTCATAGCCATTCGAGACTGCTCAGCGGACATGGAGTTGGACCGCATAAAGTCGGAGATGGTCACTATGGTCTCTCATGAACTGCGTTCTCCCCTGGCCAACATGCAGACTGCCATGGAATTGGTGTTGACTTCTGACTTTGAGGAAGACCTGCAACGGGAAATGCTGAACCTGGTGCGCTCCCAATGTGCTCGCCTGGCCTCTTTCGTGGAAGAGCTTCTAGACGTCTCGCAACTTGAGGCCGGTCAAATCGCTACGCGGTGGGAACCGGTGACACTATGGCCTCTGATTCAGCGGGTCGTTAACACCTTCGAGGCCACAGAACAGGGAGCGCACCGCTTCCAGTTCATTGGACAAGGCGAACTGCCGTTTGCCTGGGCAGACCCACGCAAAGTAGAGATGATCCTCACCAATCTCCTGCAAAACGCTGCCAACTATTCCCCCGAGGGATCTACCATCACCATTGAAGCGAAGACGACGGATAATACAGACATCATGGTGTCCGTGAGCGATGAAGGAGAAGGCATTGCCCACGAGCACCAGGAGCAACTATTTCAGCCGTACTATCGGATAGGCAACAGTAGATCGGAAAAAGTGCCCGGACGGGGCCTCGGCCTTTACATAGTTAAAAAGTTGGTGGAAATGCAAGGAGGCAGAATCTGGGTAGAGAGCGAAGTGGGGAAAGGCTCCCATTTCATTTTTACTTTGCCTAGAATGGAAGAATGACTCATGAGAAAAGAGACAATTCTAATCATTGATGACGACCAAGACCTGGCCAGGATTGTGCAGTTGAGTCTGGACCAAGAGGGCTATCAAACAGTGATAGCCACTAGTGGCCTGGAGGGATTGCAAGAGGCATACCGTGTTCAGCCGGATTTGGTTATCCTGGACATTATGATGCCTGGGATGGACGGTTGGGAGGTATGCCGCCGCCTGGGGGAGATGTCAAACGTGCCCATCCTTATGCTCACGGCCAAAGGAACGGAGGCCGACATAGTCAAAGGTTTACAAATAGGAGCCGACGACTATCTGACCAAGCCATTCAGCGTTGCCGAGCTCATAGCCAGGATACAGGCTTTACTTCGCCGCATAGGCTCCCAATTACAAACAGACAAGCCGTCCATCATTTCTATTGGAAATCTGAGCATTGACCTCAATCGCCGGATGGTTATGCGGGATGGGGAGCTGGTGGACTTGACTCCGACAGAATTCAAGTTGCTGGAGTGTTTCGTGACTCATAGAGATAGGGTTCTTCCCCATAGGTTCCTGCTGACTGAAGTATGGGGCTCAGAGTACATAGATGAAACGAACTACCTTAAACTGTATGTAAGATACCTGCGGCGGAAGCTCGAAGAGGATCCAGCCAATCCGCAGTTGATTGTCACCGAATGGGGAGTTGGCTATCGGTTCTGTGGAGCCTAAACCACTCTATGGCTTGGCGCGCAGTCGTTCGATTTGAAGGAGGCCCTCGTTGGCTGGAGAGAAAGTGCTCGTCGTTGAAGACAAACTAGAGATGATCCAAATCCTCACTGACTATGTGTTGGGCCCTCAAGGATATCATACTTTAACTGCCCTAAACGGAGAAGAGGGCCTACGCATGGCTTTGAGCGAGGAACCAGATTTGGTGATCCTGGACATCAGAATGCCCAAGATGTCTGGCCTGCAGGTCCTTCAGACCCTGAGGGAGCAACAATTCTCGGCCCCCGTTATTGTGATAACGGCGTATGGCTCAGAAGAGGTAGTTGTGCGTGCTCTGCGGCTGGGAGCCAACGACTATGTCGCCAAACCGTTCGAACTGGATGAGATGATCAATGTTGTCGAAAGGGTTCTGAGCAAGAGCAAACAGGAAAAGGAAAGAGCTCGGTTATCGCAGGAATTGGAAAAAAGCGTGAAGGAATTAACAAAGAAGATAGAACTCATGTTGTACAATATTGATGAAGGAGTGTTCACTGTCGACCGGGAACTGCGTATCTTGACTTTTAACCCTGCTGCGGAAAAAATCCTCGGTTGGCGAGAGGAAGAGGTCATCGGCCGACCTTTTGCTGAAATCTTTAAGGAAGAAGATGGTGCATCTTCTTCGCAAGAGGAACTGCTCTCTGAAGCGATGAGAAAAGCACAACCGATGACCTCCGTCAGGGAGGGATACCCTGTCATTAGCAAAGACGACCAGCAAATCTTTATAGCCAGCAACGTGGTCCCTCTGTTGGATCTCGATGGTCAGGTGATCGGAGCAATGGTTGCTTTCCGCGATGCCTCGGCTGAAATGGAATTGGATCACATGAAGTCGGGGTTTATTTCCATGGTCTCCCATGAGCTGCGCTCTCCACTAAGCCATATCATCGCTTCTACGGAACTCATACGGGAGGCCAATCTGAGCAGCGATCAGCAGCAGGACTTGCTGAACATCGTCCATGCCCAAAGCAATCGGCTGAACAAGTTCGTTGCACAGATATTGGATGTTTCTCTATTGGAAGCAGGCACGGTCAATGCAGAGAAGAAGCCGGTGGCCCTGAAACCCATGCTTGAGCAGATAATAGCGGCTTTTGAAATCAGGGCCAGCACACACCGCTTCGAACTCATTGTTCCAGAAGGACCAACCCTCGTCGTGGGCGACGAGGGCAAGATACAAACGGTTCTCGACAATTTGTTGGAGAATGCCGTGAATTACTCACCTAAAGGCAGCAGGGTCTCTATTGAAATAAGCGATAGGGGTAAAAAAGAGGCAGTGATAAGCGTCATTGATGAGGGCATTGGCATTCCGGCCAATCAATTGGAAAGGATCTTCGAACGGTTCCATCGGGTGAACGCCAGTGACGACCAGGAACAGTATGGCTATGGTTTGGGTCTCTACATTAGCAAAAGACTCATCGAGATACAGGGAGGAAGCATCTGGGCGGAGAGCGAGGTGGAGCGTGGCTCACGCTTCAGCTTCAGCTTACCCAAATGGTCGCCAGCGTCTGGTGAGCAGGTGAGCGAGGTGGACTCAGAGCTTCCACAGATACTCAGTGCAA
>SOHZ01000468.1 GCA_004377365.1 Anaerolineales bacterium
TATCCTCGTGAACAACGCCGGGATCATACGGCGGGGGACTTTCCTCGAGGACGATCCGCAGGACTGGGAGAAAGTCCTCAGCGTCAACCTGGGAGGGACGTTCAACTGTGCCAAAGAGGTGGTTCCTCTGATGATCAAACAAGGAGGGGGGAAGATCATCAACATCTCCTCCGTGGTGGGCAAGATGGGCGACATCGCCTCTGCCCCATCCTATGGGACCTCCAAGGGTGCTATCAATACCTTCACCAAGTCTCTGGCGCGAGAGCTTGCCCCTTATGGTATCAACGTGAACGCCGTGGCCCCACACGCCATCGAGACGGACATGAGCCGAGAGTGGTCCGAGGAAAAGCGCCGCCAGATTGTGGAGGCTATCCCCTTGAAGAGGCTGGGAAAACCAGAAGAAGTGGCAGAGGTGGTGGCGTTTCTCGCCTCGGATGGTGCAGGCTTTATCACAGGTCAGATCCTCGACGTCAACGGTGGCTACTTGATGGATTGACACTGAGGTTATGCACTATGAACTTTGATCTTACCGGAAAGGTGGCGGTGATCACAGGCGGAGGGGGCGTGTTGTGCAGTGTGCTGGCCCGTGCTCTAGCGCAACATGGGGCCAGTGTGGCAGTGCTTGACATCAACCTGGCCGCTGCTGAGAAAGTAGCTGATGAGATCCGAACTCAGGGGGGCCAAGCCATTGCCATTCAGGCTGATGTGCTGGACAAAGAGTCTTTGTTGGCCGCGGCTCAACGGGTCACCGAGGCTTTTGAACACATGGATATCCTGATCAACGGCGCTGGCGGCAATAAGAAGGAGGCCACCACCAGTGATGAGCTGTCCTTCTTCGACCTGCCTGCTGATGCCATCCGCTGGGTTTTCGATCTTAACTTTATCGGCACGTTGCTTCCCAGTCAGATCTTTGGTCGTTACATGGTGAAACAGGATAGCGGCTGGATCATCAACATTTCCTCGATGGCCGCCTTTCGTCCGCTGACTCGGACTGTGGCCTATTCTCCAGCCAAAGCCGCCGTAAGTAACTTTACCCAGTGGCTGGCTGTGCACATCTCTCAGAACTACTCCGACAGGATCCGTGTCAACGCCATCGCCCCCGGCTTCTTTTTGACCGAACAGAACCGGTTCTTGCTGATGGACGAACGTACTGGCGAGTTGACCGAGCGTGGGCAGGCGATCATTGAT
The DNA here is from genome assembly GCA_004377365.1 of Anaerolineales bacterium. Lineage (GTDB taxonomy): Bacteria > Chloroflexota > Anaerolineae > E26-bin7 > E26-bin7 > E26-bin7. The sequence goes on from SOHZ01000468.1 coordinate 1,189, forward strand.
CACACCCCTATAAGCCGCTTTGGTGACCCCGAAGACTTGATCGGTGCAGTACTATGGTTGCTATCGGACGGAGCCAGTTTCGTGCACGGGGCGGTGATCCCCATAGATGGCGGCTTCTCCGCTTTCAGCGGTGTCTGAGAGGTGTGGCTCAGGAAATTATCAGGAGTTACCCATGGGGACAGACTATGTTAGGCTCAAACGGGAGGCTCTCGAAACCTTTTGTCAGCAGGTTTTCCAAAGCCTCAATCTCTCAGAAGACGACGCGAGGATGGCTGCGGCTGTGCTGGTGGCCGCTGATGCTCGGGGCATCCCCTCCCACGGCGTGGCGCGTCTGCAGAGATACGTGAACGGGCTCCAGACAGGCTTGATGCTTCCGAATGCGCCCGTCGAGGTTCTCGTGGACACACCGTCATCAATCGTACTACACGCGCATGGTGCGATGGGCGCTCCTGTGAGTGTCAAAGCGATGGAAAGTGTGATCAACAAAGCCAAGACTAACGGGGCGGCCTTTGGGTGTGTCCGAGATTCGAACCATTTTGGGATTGCGGGCTATTATGCGATGATGGCCCTGGACGCAGACATGTTGGGCATCGCGATGACCAACACGGCCGCTTTGGGTGTGCCCACGTTTGGGCGTCGGGTCATGTATGGCACCAATCCTCTGGCCTTTGCAGCGCCGGCTGGTGAGGAGCGGGCTTTTGTGCTGGACACGTCCACGACCGTCGTCACCAGGGGAAAAATTGAGATGTATGAGCGCCTTGGAAAAGAACTCCCCATGGGGTGGGCTGTTGACAAAACCGGCCAGCCAGCAAAGGATGCTCAAGCTATCCTTGATGACATGTTCCACCGCGTGGGCGGCGGCATTCTACCGCTGGGAGGCGCGGGAGAAGAATTCGGTGGGCACAAGGGTTATGGACTGTCCATCATGGTTGATATTCTGTGCGCGGTGCTTGGCGGTGCTCCCTTTGGACCGGACCTCTCTGATACGGAGACATCTTCCGCTCGAGTCAGTCATTTCTTCGGAGCGATAAGTATTGATACCTTCCGTGATCCGCAGGAATTCCGTCGCGACATGGACCGCATGCTGAGAGGTCTCAGGAATTGCCCGCCTGCCGAAGGCGCTGAGCGGGTCTATTTTGCGGGCCAGAAAGAATTTGAAAAGGAAGAAGAGTGTTTGCGAATAGGAGTTCCGCTGTTGGAGAAAATCTATGATCAAATCTGTATGATTGGGGACGACCATGGTGTCGTTTCCCCTCCCATCTTGAGAAAAGGATAGAGCGAAAATGACCAGGAAGGTGGTAACGTTTGGTGAGATCATGATGCGACTATCGCCGCCGGGGTTTTTGCGGTTTGGGCAGGCTCGCTCGTTTGACGTGATCTACGGCGGTGGCGAGGCTAACGTGGCCGTGTCGCTGGCTAATTTCGGTGTGCCGGTGGATTACATCACCCGCCTGCCCGACAATGACCTGGGCGACGCGTGCATCCAGTTCTTGCGACAGTATGGCGTGGGCGTGGACAAGATTGTGCGCGGCGGCGACCGGCTGGGCATTTACTTCCTGGAGATGGGCGCCGTGCAACGTGGCAGTAAGGTGATCTACGACCGGGCCAATTCGGCCATCGCCACCATCGAGCGCGGGATGATTGACTGGAAGCGCGTCTTCGCCGACGCCGACTGGTTCCACTGGACCGGCATCACCCCGGCCATCTCAGCAGGGACGGCCGACGTTTGTCTGGAAGCGGTCCAGGTAGCAAAAAAGATGGGGCTGACCGTGTCGTGCGACCTGAACTACCGCAAGAAACTGTGGAAATGGGGCAAGACACCAGGCGAGGTGATGCCTGAGTTGGTGCGCCACTGCGACATTGCCATCGGCAATGAGGAAGATGCTGACAAGGTGTTTGGCATCAAGGCGCCCGAGACCGATGTGATCGCGGGCAAAGTAGAAGCCGACAGGTATCGCTACGTGTGTGAGGAACTGGCGAAGCGCTTCCCCAACTTGAAGACCATTGCCATCACCCTGCGCGGCTCGATTTCGGCCAGTCACAACACCTGGTCGGGGGTGCTGTGGGCCTGTCCTGAGCCAAGTCGAAGGGACCAGGGAGAGTTCTACGTCGGTTCTACCTACGACATCACCCACATTGTAGACCGGGTGGGGGGTGGAGACTCGTTTATGGGAGGGTTGATTTACGGCCTGCGCACCTACGGGGACGACCGCCAGAAGGCGCTCGACTTTGCCGTGGCCGCTTCTTGCCTGAAACATTCCATCGTTGGCGACTTTAATATGGTGACCGTAACCGAGGTCGAGAAGCTGATGGGCGGCGACGTGTCGGGCCGCGTTTCACGCTGACAATAGAAGGGGAACGACAGTGGCACGCTTTGATCGTTTGACGGTCCTGAACAAAAGGCGCGGCCTGTGTGGGTATGGGTTCAAAGCTGATTACCAAAGATCTGGTGGCGGCAGGTGACTTTGACGCAATTTCAAAGAAGGTGACCCAGGTACTGGTCTGGATCAGAGAGACGCGAAAGATGCCGGGGTGAAGGCGGGAGAGACGCGAAGGCCGTACCACGAGAGTGGCGCTGGCCTTTGTTCATTATTTCACCACTCATTTGCGAGATGGAGACGCTCCCAGGGGAACTCGACAGCGCAGTACGTCGCAAAGCTGGGAGCTCTGCTTGACTTGGTAATATAGCCCAATTGCCCCATCAGGCCAATTGAGATTGCACCCTAATGCTACAGCCGTAGTTAGCAAAACAAGCACTCTGAGCCTGTCGAAGAGTGCGATTTTCAAGAGAACGTCATCCTTCGACAGGCTCAAGACAAGCGCCCCAGTCTTGCCGCCCGATAACAGGTTATTGTTGGGTTGGCACTGGCAACGCAGGTCCAAGTAAAGAACCGCTCTGATCACCGGTCGGCTTTGCTTTTATCCCACCGTCAACTGTCGCAAGGCAGGGGGGAAAAAGGCCGTACCACTCGAGTGGTGCTGGCCTTTGTCCGTTACTCTACAATCAGTTAAGGGAACGATGGATGTCTCAATCCAACTGCATAAACTGCCGCACGATGGTAATGTATTCGCGCAGCGAGAGGCTGACCGGGTGCACCCGGTTCTTGATGGTGTAGCCCTTCCACAGCTTGTGGATCAGCCAGAACAAGCGGTTGCGGGGTAGCTTGATCAGACGGCGGACCAAGGGCAGGAGCCAGGGCCATTCCACAGTGACGGCAAAGAGCTTTTGCAAGTTCTCGATCTGAAGCTTCTCCTGAGGTGAAAATTTGAGGACAGAAGTGTCCCAGGCTGAGGAAGCGATGTCGTCAAAGGTGCCTTCCATCAGTCCTTCCCGCTGGGCCAGGTCCCCCAACTCGGTCCTGGGGTAGGGCTGGAAAATAAAGGCGTTGGCGAAGGCTGGCCGGCTCTCGATGTTGAGCTGCAGGGTCTCAAAGTCGTCCTCCAGGGTGCCCGTGGGCAGGCCCACCATGTTGGTGGTCACCACGTTGATCCCGGCCCGCCGCAAGGTGAGACAGGCTTTGACGATTTGCTCTTTGCTCATGTTCCGCTTCAGAATGATGTTGCGGAGCCGGTCGTTGCCGGTTTCCACCCCCATGCCCACGCTGACACAGCCGGCCCTCTTGAGATTGACGGCCAACTCCTCGTTCACCATGTTGGCCCTGACGTTGCAGAAGAAAGGCAGGCCGACAGCCTGGGGGTATTTGTCAGCGAACTCGGCCACCCAATCGCGGGAGATGACAAACATGTCGTCAACAAAAACCGCAAATTGCAGAGGGTAATTCTCCCTGACCCAATTCACCTCCTCGATGACATTCTCCACGCTGCGTTGGCGGAAACGCTTCCCCTTGCCCCGGTAAATCTCAAAGAGAGCATGGTTGAAACAATAGGCGCAATCGAAGGGACAGCCCCGGCTGCTGATAAAGTGCTTGATCTTGCTGCGGCGCATGGGCTCGTCTTTCTCGTAGACCAGGGCTCTATCGGGTAGAGGCAGGGTATCCAAGTCAGCCACGTAGGGACGCACCGGGTTGCGGATGATCTGACCGTTGAGCTTGAACCACCAGTTCTCGATATCAGGGTCGAAAGAGCCGTCCTCCAGGGCGTTCGCCAGGTCCACCATGGCTCCTTCCCCCTCGCCGATGCAAACGCCGTCCACCCCGTCTTCCTCAATCATCTCTGGGAAGAAAGTAGCGTGGGGACCACCAAAGACGGAGAAGACGTCCACGGCAGCCCGGATGCGCCGGTTGATGTCATAATAGAAATGCTGCCCTCCGGTCCACACGCTGTAACCGACGAGGCCTGGCTGGAACTCTTTGGCCACGGCCACCACGTCTTCCTGGGCCACAATGGCCAGCTTGACCTGGTGACCGGCGGCTTTCAGGACGCTGGACAGGTGCAAGATGCCCTGGGGCTCGTAGTCAATCTGCTTGATGACAAAAAGGACGCGCAATGTTTTCCTCCGAAAAGTGTTCAAATGGTTGGGTGATTTGAGACTTCCAAAGTCTGCCAGACTTTGGAAGTCCGTCGGTTACGAAATCAACGCAGCAATTGGGTCAGGTAGGCAAAATCCACTCTGGAGGTCAAGTCAAGAGAGAGGGGCGAGACAGCGACGACTCGCTCTTGGGCCAGGGCGAAAATATCCGAATCCTTCTCCAGGGTGTCCAAATCTATCCTCATCTCGTAGCCCAGGGGCGCCCCATCAGCGAGACTGGTGCGATTGCCGGGGACGGGGTAGAAGTAGGGCTGGCGGGAGACCCGCGTCAGCCGCCAGGGAGTCGCTTCTATAGCATCCTGAGGCACTTCTATTTTCAAAGCGTCCACGTCCGTAGGGAGGGCTACTGATAGGAGTCGCTGCGCGAACAGGCGGGTGAAAAAGGCAGCTACGCTAAAGTC
>SOHZ01000146.1 GCA_004377365.1 Anaerolineales bacterium
TGGCTGGTTTCACGGAGATTCGTGTTGATCCAGAGACCGGCAACTCGCTGAAGCTGAGAGTGGATGCTGTCGAGCCGATACACTGGGTCATCACGATCACTCTTGGGGGGGAAGATATGAGGAGATTCATCGGGCTGCTGCTGAACCCTTCGATACTCCTCAAGGCCCTGGTCTTGCTGATAAAAGGAACCACCGCCTGATGGCGGCTATGGAAAGCCGCCTTACACTACTGCAACTAGGCGCGGGTCACGGACCCGCTTCGAGCGAAATAACTAAGCCAAATTAAGGAGGTATTTCAATGGCTGATACTAGTTACGACGCCATCGTTGTTGGAGGAGGTCATCAGGGGACGATCATTGCCTGTTACCTGGCCGATGCCGGGCTGAAGACGGTCATCTTCGAAAGGCAGCACGAGCTGGGAGGCGGGGCCTGCGGCGAGGAACTCCCTCTGCCTGGCTTTCTCCAGAACACGTGCGCTCATTTCACCCGCTTCTACGGGCACCCGGCCTACGAAGACTTTAACTTGCGGGAACATGGGTTGCAGTACGTTTTCCCGGAGCATAACCTGGGCATGGCCTACGATGATGGCACCTGTTTGATAACCTATCCAGCCTGGAAGGTCGTTGATCCCGTCACTGGCCGGGCCGAGTTCGACCAGGAAAACGCAGAAAAGACCATCAAGGAAATTGCCCGGTTTTCGCAGAGAGATGCGGACACGGCCGCAGACCTGCTGGAGAAATACAAGAAGAAATGGCAGGCAGCCTTCCGCGAGTGGCGCTTTTCTCCCCCCACCCCCTGGGGTGAGCCGGATGCCTTCGAGAGGCTGATCAACGACCCGGAATGTCCCATTGACCCGGCCTGGCAGTTCATGACCTCCCAGCAAGTGGCCTACGACATCTTTGAGAGCGATCACCTGAGAACCCTCTTCATGAGGTCAGTGATGACCTCCAGCGGGTGCTTCCCCAACGACGTGATCGGCATCAACATGGCCCTTCACACCCTGGGCCTGACTCTGTCCTGGTCTCCAGCGGCCATCGCCATAGGGGGAACCCACACCATCACCCACGCCTTACAGCGGGCCTTTAGCGAGAGAGGGGGGGAGTTCGTGGTCGAGAGCGAAGTGGACAAGGTGATTATCGAGAACGGCGTGGCCAAAGGCGTCAGGCTGCTGGATGGGACGGAGGTGGAAGCTAAACAAGTGGTGGTCAGTGATCTGGACATCAACCAGACCATCCTGCGGCTCATCGGCGAGGACTATGTCAGCGACCGCATCATCCATCGGGTAAAGAACTTTCTCTATGACCGGGCTCAGCTCTTCTGGGGTAATTTCGCCCTCCACGAGCTGCCCAAATACAAGGCCGTTGACTTTAATCCCGACTGCGGCTTGCAGCCCCGCTTCCATTGGGGGCCGAAAGACGCCGACTATTTTGCCACGCGGCACCAGGCGGAGATTTTTGTCAAGGGCATCCCCGACAAGCTGGTGGTCATCGTGGCCCCGGATAGCATCTGGGATCCGACCCGCGCACCGGCTGGGAAACACACCGTCCTCATCGAGCAATACGCCGCACCGTTGCGCTTTTTCTCGGAGAGAGAGTGGCTGCGCATGAAGAAGGAAATCGTGGACGTGATGCTGGAACAGTGGAGTTGGTATGCCCCCAACATGACCCGCGACAATCTCATCGGCGCTTTCATCACCACTCCCTATGAAACCCAGGCCCGCAACATGAACATGCGGGAGGGCGGCTGGACGGTGGGTGACATGCTCGCCTCTCAGGTAGGGCGTTTCAGACCCATTCCAGAGCTGGCCTACTATCGGATGCCCGTTAAGAACATGTACCTCTGCTCCTCAGCAGCCCACTCCGGGCCGGGGATAGGCCGGGGCAGCGGCTATAACTGTTTCAAAGTCATAGCCGAAGACTATGTATTGAAGAAGATCTGGGAGGAAAAGGGACGCCCATTCTAAGCACCCAATGGGAACAAGCGAAGGAG
>SOHZ01000209.1 GCA_004377365.1 Anaerolineales bacterium
TGAGGATCAAATCAAAGCTGCTCCGGGGATGGTCCAGTTGCTTAGAGAAAACGAAGATGAGGTTGATGCGTTTATTGTCGCCTGCCACTGCGACCCCAACCTTGATGCCATGAAAGAAATCAGCCAAAAACCTGTCGTGGGCATCGGTGAAGCGTCAATGAAAATAGCTTCCATGCTGGGGCACAGCTTTTCAGTCATTTCAACCGCTAAGCATTCCATCCCAAATAAAGAGGCCTTGATAAGAAAATATCATCTTCAAGATGTAGTGGCCTCGGTTAGAGCTCCTGGGGATGAAATGGGTGCGGTCAGCGATGAAGAAAAGTACCTGCAGGCTGCACAATCAGCACTCGAAGGGGATAGGGCAGAGGTCATCGTACTAGGCTGTGCTGGAATGGCAGGACTAGATAAGCGTTTGGAAGAAAAACTTGGGGCTCCTGTTTTAGATGGAGTCGTATGCGCCCTGATTATCGCTGCGGGCTTGATTAAATACAGAGTCTCAACAAGTAAAATCAGAAGGTATAATCCGGAATATTAACTCCAATTCCTAGTGAGGCAAATGAAGCGCCTCGCCACGGACCTCTAGTGCCGCCTCGCGGACAGCCTCGCCCAGCGTGGGATGGCCATGAACCGTCGCCACTAGCTCCTCCAGGGTGGCCTCCAGTGCCAAGGCCAGCCCGCCCTCGTGGATCAGGTCGCTGGCGTGAGGCGCCACAATGTGCAGACCCAACACCTCGCCAAAGCGAGCCTCGCTCACCACCTTGACGAAGCCATCGGTGTCGCCGTAGGTCTGCGCCTTGCCGCTGGCGGTCAGCGGAAAGCGTCCTACCTGCACCTCGTAGCCCCCCTCGCGCGCCTGCGCCTCGGTCAACCCCACGCTGGCCACCTCCGGATCGGTGTAGACGCACCAGGGAGTTGTCTTGGGATCGAAAGCCGCCACGTGGCCCAGGGCGTTCTCCACAGCCACCTCGCCACCCCGCATGGCGACGTGGGCCAGCAGCGCGCCACCTGTCACGTCCCCAACAGCATAGACACCCGGCACGTTCGTCTGCATCTGCGTGTCCACCGGGATGCCCGTCTTGTCAAAACGCACCCCCGCTGCCTCCAGCCCCAGATCCTCGACGTTGGGCCGCCGCCCGACGGCAACCACCACCCGGTCAGCCCCCATCTCCACTTCACCACTGGGGGTGACAACCGTGGCCCGCAGACCGCCCTCCACGGCATCCACGCCGGTCACCTGGCTGTTCAGATAGAGCTCCACACCGCGCTGCACCATCGTCCAGGCCAATGCCTTCCCCAGATCACCGTCCATCTGCGGCAGTATCCGGTCCAGCATTTCGACGACTGCTACTTCCACATCAAAGGCGTTGAATATGTCAGCGAATTCAATGCCAACCACGCCACCGCCGATGACCAGCAACCGCTGGGGCAGCGCTTCCAGCGCCAGCGCACCGGTAGAATCAATCACACCGGGCAGGTCCATACCTGGCAAGGGCAAGCGCACCGGCCGCGAGCCGGTGGCGATGATGACATTCTTTGCCTCTGCTCGCTGCACGCCGTCAGCGGTCGTCACCTCCAGCACCCGGGGCGCAACAAAGCGCCCTCTTCCTTGGAGCACCTGCACGCCAGCCTTGCGTAAAAGAACCTCCACACCGTGCACCAGTTGCCGAACGATGCCCCCCTTGCGCCCTTGGATCGCCGGCCAGTCAGGCGTCACGCTGCCCTCCAGCCGCAGTCCGAACGCCTCCGCTCGGAGAAACGCCCGGTAGACCTCGGCACTGCGCAGCAACGCCTTAGTGGGAATGCAGCCCACGTTGAGACAGACACCACCGACTGTGTCCTCTTCAATGAGGACTACCTGCGCACCAAGCTGAGCCGCCCGGAGCGCTGCTACGTAGCCGCCCGGCCCGCCGCCCAGAATTGCGATATCAGTCTGAATCTTCATGTTCACCTATCCTAACAGTAGATAAGGGTTTTCCACTAACTGCTTGATCCGTTGTAGAAAACGGGCCGCTGGCGCACCGTCCACCACCCGATGGTCAAAGACCAGGCTCAGCGTCCACATCTGTCGCACGACGATTCCGCCGTCCCGGACAACCGGCTTGGCTTGGATGCGCCCCACGCCCAGGATGGCTGCTTCCGGCAGGTTGATAATCGGCGTGAAAGCGTCTATCTCGTGCATGCCCAGATTGGTGATGGTGAATGTCCCGCCGCTCAGGTCGTCGGGCAGCGATTTGCCTACCCGCGCTCGTTCCACCAGCGCCCGAAACTCGGTTCCAAAGGCTCGCAGGCCCCTCTGATCGGCGTCTCGGATCACCGGCACCAGTAATCCTCGTTCAGTATCCACCGCCATGCCCAGGTTGACCACCGGCAGCCGCTCTATGGCCTCTCCATCGTCGCTCAGGCGGGCGTTCATGTAGAGGAACTCGCGCAGCGCGCGGGCGACGATGATCCCCAGCAGGTCGTTGTAGCCTGGCGCAAAACCCCATTCGTCGGCCACGGAGGCTTTGAGCTGCTCCCGCGCTTCGACGAAAGCGGTGGCATCGGCCTCGGTGACCAGGGTGACGCGGGCCGCGGTGTGAACGCTGGCAGCCATGCGCTCAGCGATGATGCGCCGCAGTCCGGTGAGGGGCACGCTTTCGACGGCCGTCACCCCCACAGGAGGAGCAGGTGGCAGCGGCGGCGAAACGGCAACGGCCTGGGCAGCCGCTGCCACATCCGCCTTCATGACCCGCCCGCTGACACCGGTGCCGCTGACCATGGCAACGTCCACGTCAAAGGCGTCGGCAACCTTGAGGGCCATCGGGGTTACCTTGGGCCGTCCTGAGTCCCGCCGAAGGGTCAGGTAGGCCAACACGTCCCGCTCGACTATACGCCCATTGGGGCCGCTGCCGGTCACCAGTGCCAGGTTCACCTCTTTCTCCTGCGCCAGTTTCCGCGCCCGGGGCGAGGCAAAGATGCGGCCAGTAGCAGGGTGCAAGGTTCCAGGTTCCAAGGTTGAAGGTTGCAAGGCTGCAGGTTCCAAGGCTAAATCTTGGGCCTCCATCCCTTCAACCACTTTGTCCGGCAAGGTCTCCCGATCGCCGCCGAGCTGGTAACTTCCAATGTCCTCATCCGCGGTACGGGTGATGAGGGCCACTGCTGTCAGCACCGGCACTGTCTCGCCCACCGGCACCAGGATCTTGCGCAAAAAGCCCCGCGCCGTGGCCTCCACCTCCAGGGTCGCCTTGTCCGACTCGAAGACGAAGAGGAGATCGCCCCGTTCGACCGGGTCTCCCTCCTTCTTGAACCACTCGCTGATTGTGCCCTCTTCCACTGTTTGACCCAATTTGGGCAGAATAACCTCAGTCGCCATAGCCTACTCCGCCTTTTTGATCTCTTCCCAGTCCCTGGCAAAACGGGCCACACCCACATCCATCAGGAGGTGGGCGATGGCCTTCTTTAACACCGTGTGGGGTATGGTAGCCACGTCTGAGCCAATCGCCACGGTCTGGGTGATGTGCATAAAGATTAGCATTTGTTATCTCGCTTTCGTTGTCTGGTGGAGCCTATTGGTGCTCCCAATCACCGTAGTACCTCGCGAATGCCGGCGATGATCGCATCTACGCTAGGAATGGCTGCGTCTTCCAGCGGCTCGCTCATAGGGACAGGCACATCCGCAGCACAGACCCGCAACACCGGCGCATCCAGCCAATCGAACAACTCCTCCTGGATGCGTGTGGCCAGTTCGCTGACGAATGACCCCGTCTTGCAGGCCTCGGTGACGCCCACCACGCGGCCCGTCTTCCTTACTGACGCGGCCACCGTCTCCATATCCAGCGGCTTGAGCGTGCGTAGGTCAATCACTTCTACACCAATCCCCTCCTCCGCCAACTGTTCGGCGGCCTCCAACGCTCGGTGCACCATGCGTGAGTAGGTGATCACCGTCACATCGGAGCCCTCGCGCTTGACGTCGGCCACACCGAAGGGGATAACATAGTCCTCGTCGGGCACATAGCCCTCGACGCCGTAGAGCATCTTGTGCTCGATGAACATGACTGGGTTGTTGTCGCGAATGGCCGCCTTGAGCAACCCCTTGGCGGCGTAGGGGGTGCTGGGCATGACGACGTAGATACCGGGGAAATGTACCCAGAGCGCTTCCAGCGATTGCGAATGGTGAGCAGCGATGGACCGCCCAGCCCCTCCCTCAGTGCGAATAACCATGGGCACAGTCGTCTTGCCGCCGAACATGTAGCGGTTCTTGGCTCCCTGGTTGGCGATTTGGTCCATGGCCAGCGGTGTAAAGTCCACGTACATGATCTCGGCCACAGGCCGCAGGCCACACATGGCCGCGCCCACCGCCGACCCACCGATGGTCGCCTCGGATATCGGTGTGTCACGCACCCGATCCGGCCCGAACTCCTCAAAGAGCCCCCGCGTAGCGCCATAGGCCCCGCCGTACAGGCCCACGTCCTCCCCCATCACAAACACGTTGGGGTCGCGGTTCATTTCCTCGCGCAATGCTTCCTGGATGGCCTCCCGGTACAGAATCTTGTGCGTGCCCGGGCCGCCCACCCGGCAGCGCTCCCGCAGTTCCCGCTCTCGGGCCACGTCCGCCTCCGTCCACTCGAATGGCGCGTAGACATACAGTTCCAGCTCCTCCACTGGCGGCGTAGGCGAATTGAGGGCGAACTCTGTCGCCTCCCCGATCGCCTCTTCGACCTGCTCCTCCAGCGCGTCAATCTCGGCCTCTGTGGCGACCCCCGCTTCGACCAGGCGGGCAGCAAAGTTGGGTATGGAATCACGCGCCTTCCAGGCGGCCTCCTCCTCCTTCGTGCGGTACTTGCGCGGGTCGGAGCGGGAGTGACCGTACCAGCGGTAGGCCTGGCACTCGATAAGGGAAGGACCTTCGCCACGGCGGGCACGCTCGACAGCCTTGCTCACCGCCTCGTGGACAGCCAGTACGTCCATGCCGTCCACCACCTCACCGGGGATGCCGTAGGCACAAGCCCGGTCGGCGATGTCCAGTTTCGCCGCGGCTTTCTGGATGGGCACAGACATGCCGTACAGGTTGTTCTCCACGACATAGACCACGGGCAAATTCCAGAGGGCCGCCAGATTGAGCGATTCGTGAAAGTTGCCCGTGTTGGACGCGCCGTCGCCGAAGAAACAGAGCACCACCCGATCTGTGCCCAGCAGTTGCTGGGCCAGCCCCGCGCCGGTGGCCACCGGGATGTTGCCTCCCACGATGCCGGTGGCCCCCAGGTTCCCCTTCTCCACGTCGGCGATGTGCATGGAGCCACCACGGCCCAGGCAATAACCGGTGGCGCGACCGCACAACTCGGCCATCATCTTGTTGTAATGCTCCTGCCTCGCCTGCTCCGTCTTGGTCAGGGAAGCGCCCCGGGCATGGCAGTGGCCGTGGCCGCGATGGCTGCTGGTGATGAGGTCGTCATCCCGTAAGGCGGAGATAGCCCCCACAGCCACCGCTTCCTCCCCCGCGTAGAGGTGAGACGCGCCCTTAATCAGGTCGCGTCCCAACAGTTCGTAGACTTTGTCCTCGAACATACGTATCTCCCACATCTGCTGCAGGAGATCGAGGGCCTGCTCTTTGCTGAGGCCGAATTTCTTTAGATTCGTTTTTTTACTCATCCTATCCCTCTCAAATGCTATGAAGTGATAATGCCCGTCGTGAAAAGTGCCCCGATCAGGTCCTTCGTTGCCACTGGGGTTCTTCCCGCAGCACCCGATAACGGCTGCGCACCAGGTCTGCCAAAGGCTCATCCTCTTGGATGTCACAAACGTAGCGTAGGATCCCGCCCAGCCCTTCCCGCGCCAACTTCGTCTGCAGCTCCATGGCGTGGGTGTCATCGGGGTTGTCGTAGGCGAGGGCCGCCGCGATCCCCCAGGCCAGTCCTTCGGGCCGGATGCCGTGCCTCTCCGCTAGGCGGGCGGCGCCTACCAGCCGATCGCCGGGGGCCAGTTTGCGCAGTGGGTCCCGGGCTAGGCGCCCGATAGGGTCGGCCAGGGCGCGGTTGGCGAAGCGCGCCAGTATGTCCTGCACGTGCTCCTGCAGGGCCTGGGGATCGAAGCCATGCTCGGCGACGACGGCGCGTCCCGCCTCGTCGAGGGCCTGATCCAGCAGCGGCCGTACCCACGGGTCGCCTAATACCTCATAGCCATACACGTAGCCACGGCAATAGCCGAGGTAACCGAGCATAGCGTGGGCAGCGTTGTGCATATAGAGCTTTCGCTCCACATAGGCGGTAAAAGGGGCTACCGGCTCCATGCCGACGACCTGGGGAATGTCCCCCACGAAGGCCTTACGGTCCACCGGCAGCACCTTGTACGGTTCGGCGACGATGAGCGTCGGATCAGCCGCTCGCTGTTCGGGCGTCGGCACAGGCGACATACGAGCAATGACGGCGGGGACAAAGCCCACCCGCTCCCGCACGTAGGGCTTCAGCGCGTCCGGCAAGGTCTCGCGCATATATCCGCACAACAGCGCGGGGGCATCGTGCAGGTTCTCGCAGATGATCACATTCAAGGGCGTGGTCTGGCCTGCTTCCCACCGCTGAGCAAGACCGGCAGCGATGGGCCTGGCGATGTCGGCGAGCGCCCGTGCACCGACAGCGGTCGCCATCAGGCTCGCCTTCGCCACCTCAGCGGCAACCTGCTCGGTACGCAGACTGTTAATGGCGCGCACCGGGCTGATGGTCAGATTCTCCGCCTTCTCGATACCAGACAGACGAAGCGTATAAGTCCCCTGGCGGGCTAAGGCCTCAACGAGCACCTCATCAACGTCCACAAACACGACCTCGTACCCCGATTCATTGAAGAGTTGGCCTAAGAACCCCCGCCCCACGCTGCCCGCGCCGAAGATGACTGCCGTAGAACGCTCTTGCATAGGTTACTACCCCTCGTTGCGATCCAGGAAGGTGAGCGCAACGATCATAAACCTGATTTATGGCCTGGCCGGTTCCCCAGTTGATGGGGGGCATTGCACTCAGCTCCCTGGACCTAACCCAGGGCTAACACTTTCCTCGCCGTTACGTCGTCCGTAATCAGCACATTCACGTGCCCGCTTCGCAGCGCACCCAGAATGGCCTCCGCCTTAGCCTCTCCCCCAGCCACGCCAATCACTTGTTCGATGTCGTGTAGGGCCTCCAGTTCGATGCCGACGATGCGTCGGTTCAGTTCGATGTCAAGCACGCGCCCATGAGCATCATAATGCCGTGCGCAGATGTCTCCCACGACTCCCTTTGCTCGCAGTTGAGCCAGTGCCTCCCGGTCCAGGTAGCCTGCCCGTAACAGGCTGTAGACCTCCGGCGACGGTGCGCCAATGCCTACCAGTGCCACGTCCGCACGACGAGCCAGCGACAGTGTCTCACGGATGCGCGGCTCTTGCAGCAAAACCTCCCGCGCGTGCGTATCCTCGACGATCAGCGGGGCGTGGAGGCAGCGGTACTCCCCCCCGTAGACGCTGGCGAGCAGGCGGGCCAGATCAGGGCCATCAATCAGCGGATCCCCTTCCCCCACTGCACCGACCATCTGCACGACCGTGATCGGTAGCCTTCGGTCGGGTCGCAGAGTCCGAACTGTGCTGTAGACTGCCACACCCCAGGAGATGCCAAGGGTTGTGCCTTCTATAAGTATGCCTTCGATGTAGCGGGCAGCCAGTACCCCCAATCCACGCAGGATCTCCTCGTAGGGCTGGTCACGCCCGCGCAAGACCCTGGCCTGGCGCAGACGAAAACGAGCGATCAGATCCACTTCGATTTCCGGGACGTTTTTCCAGGGGTAGTGAACAGTGATCTCTACCACTCCGGCCTCTCGGGCCTCCTGGAGCATGCGGGAGACCGTAGAACGAGAGGTGTCAATCCGACGTGCAATCTCGTCCTGGTTCAGATTATCCTCGTAATACATGCTGGCGACCTGGGCCAGAAGTTCGGTGCGCTCGATCATTGTCTAAGCAGATGTGCACATTTTCTCATAATTTGCACTAATGTGCATACCTAATTATACTATATTGAGAAGTCATTGTCAAGACCTGCCCCGCAATTTGCACAACTGTGCACTTTGCTCAGATAGCCAGCGGCCTGGCGAGATCACTCACCGGGCCGCTCAGCGCTCCACTGCCTGTCACCACTTGGACGGTTGGGTGACCTCATAATTAGCGTTAGCGCATCTCTTGGCCGCCGGTCACGTTGATGGCCTGCCCGGTCATATAGCTGGCCTGGTCTGACGCTAGAAAGACGACGACGTTACACACATCCTCGTAGGTGCAGCCGCGCTTCATCGGCACCTGGTCAATATATTTCTGACGCACCTGCTCTTCGGTGATGCCCCACTTTTTGGCATATTGTTTATAGAGCGAATTGACCCACAATGGCGAGTCGAGCAGGTTGCCAGGACAAACGGCGTTGACACGCACATTGTACTCGGCCAGTTCCAGGGCGATGCTCTGCGTCAGCCCGATGCCACCGAACTTGGAGGCGGCGTAGGCCGAGTTCTTATAGCTCCCCTTTTTGCCCGACTTGGAATTGACCTGGATGATGACGCCGCTCCGCTGCGCCTTCATCACGCGGGCAGCGTGTTTGGCGCACAGGAAGTAGCCGAACAGGTTGACGTTGATCACAGCCTGCCACTTGTCGGCCGGGAACTCGTCCACAGCCTCGGCGATCAGGATGCCGACGTTGGACACGAGGATATCGAGCCGGCCGAACTCCTGCACAGTCCGATCCACCATCGCCGCTACCTGGGCTTCATCGGTCACGTCCACCTGGACGGCGATGACACGACGGTCGGTCTGTGCCATGATCTCGGCCGCAACGCGCTCTGCGCCTTCCAGATTCAAATCAGCGACGACGACGTGGGCCCCTTCGCAGGCCAGCCGGTGGCAGATGGCCTCACCAAGCCCCTGGGCACCGCCAGTGACGATGGCAATTTGATCTTGCAATATCCCGTCCACCCTACCATCCTACGTCAGCATCAATCGCAGAAATTCTTCCTCGGCCTCGGTCGTCCACTCACATCCATCCTTCAGTTTGGCATAGACACTCGGCAATTTATCCTTCAGGTCGGGCAGTGCGGTGAGGGGGAAGTCCTTGATGTGAGGGTAGACGACGATTTTACCGGGGAAAACCGCGTCCTTCACCGCCTGTAGGCCCTCCCGAGCGGCGGTCAGCGAGCCGATGGCCGCCACCAACCGGTTGGGTGACAAGTTGCCCGACTCAACCTGGTGTAGCGTCAGCCGCATATCCTCGGTGGTCAAGCCCGAGTGCCCGATGAAACGCACGTCTTTCAAATAAACGTCGCTCAGGTCAAGACTGGCCATCGTGCCGCGTGCTACGCCAGCAAAGATGTTCACGACACCCCCGGGCGCGACATGGTCTGCTGCTTCAGCAATGGCACTGGCATCCGGTGCCATCACCATGATGTCGTCAAAGCCCGGTGCTCCAACTTTTTCCAATGTCTGGCGGTACACGACTTTGTCCTGCCGGCTGACGCAGGTGAAAGCGATGGTCCTGGCCTCGGCGTCAACTCTGTAGATAGACTCCACAACGCGCAAGCGGCGGTCAGTCCGCGCTGTGCAAAAGATCGTTTTCGGGCCGTCGGGGGCTTCGACGGCCCGCTGGACGTGCATCTGTCCCATTGGCCCGCCAGCGCCGACGAACCAGGCTCGCCCGCCCGGCTTGAGCGTAGAGCGGACTGGCACATCGTTGTAGGCACGGGCGATGTCGGGGCCGGGACCGCCCACGTAGACCCAACGGTTGTAGTGCACGCGCCCGACGTCAACCTCAACCTTGCGCGGGAGCGGCGTGTTGGCGATGATGACCAGGACGCCAAACTTAGCCAGGTGCGGGCTGACTGCCTCGATGAGGTCGGGATCGCCCCCCAGCAGGACGATGTCGTCCACCTGTTCCACAGGTGGGGTAGTGATGTCGCCCACTTCGATCACCTCCACGCCCAGTGTTGCCGCTTGCATCTTCAGACAGCCGGCGAACTCGGCGGGTACGTCTGTCAGCAGCAATCGGTCGGGGTGCGACGACTCATTGAAACCGGCACTGATGGTGTACGGCTGCTCGCTGCTAGCGCTGGTGCCAATGATCCAGGTGGCACCCCCTGGCTTTAGCCCGGTACGATAGGATAATCGGTAAGCGGTGGTGACGCAGGTCCACGGCTCGGTGAGGGCGCTCTCGGCGTAGCCGGTGCTGGGTTGAATGGGGATGAGGTGATTGCCGTGGTCTCCGTTAAGCACCCGCTGGTCAACTACACTGTATTGGGAAAGCCCACCCTGGATCTCGTAGCCGTAGGCGTAGCCCACGCCGCCTACGTAGATGTCGGCCTGGACGATGAAACGGTCACCGACGCGGTATTGATCGCGCAAGTTATGGCCCACACCGACGACGGTGAGGGCCACCTCGTGACCCAGCACCACCGGGTTGGCTTGCATGTCACGGTAGACGCGAGGATGTTCCTCGCCCGCCCGGATGACCTTGACATCAGAAAAGCAAAGGCCACAAGCGTCATGGCGTACCAGCAACTCATCGGGGCCGTATTGCGGCATCGGCACCTCGATGGGTTGCCCATCTCGCCCCAGGTTCTCCAAGCCCGCGCCATACAGGGGCCAAAGTCGGTTGTGCTCAGGCAATGGCCCGGTGGCGTGCCGGTAGTCAGTTAGCTCATCGGACATAAGTCTCCTCTATCCCTTCAACTACTCGTTCATCTCCGACAAGATGTCGGCAGGCGACATTGATGAATCCAATTGCTTTAGCCGTGCCATACTGGCCTTCCCCGGCGGCACACAGTATCCCACTCTGGTGTAGAAATCGTTGCGCTCACGACTGGACGGCATATGGGTCTGCGCCCATTCGCTCTGATAGCCCAGCCCCAGCGCGCGCTGGAGCACAGTATGCCCGTAGATGAAATGCGCGCCGTCGAGAAATACTTGACGGACTGGTGCCAGTTCCGGGGCGTCAAAATCATCCACCAACTTTTGCCCGAAACTGTTCATCTCCGTCCCAACGTTCAGGGGCAAGGCTAATTCCCGGACCAGCCCAACGACGTCGTACAGATTCTGTACCTTGACGCGACGAGTCTCAGGGTCAGCGATGTTCCAATTACGGTCAGGAATGATATTGAGGGCGACCATGCCCTTGCCGATCAACAGATCCAGCAACTCTTCGATGGCCTGTTCGCCAGCAGAGGTGCCATCCAACCAGGTAGCGCAGGGTAGCGCACCGCACTGCACAATCAGTCTGTGAGACTCTTCAACCGAGGGGAACATGCCCGAGTCGGGCTGAACATACCCCACCCCGCCACGCTTCATCAGTTTAGCGCGAATCAGATTCTGGAATTTGGGAGTGTCGCCCATGAGCGTCGCTACCCGACCAGGCTCGACGTTCAGTTTGTCGGTCCAGAATTCAATTGGGTTCGAGACGATGCGCTCCGCAGCTCGCATGTAGGCCACGACCATGTGGCGTTCGGTGGCGGTTCCCCCAGGCGTGAGCGGCAACACGTCTCGTTCGTAGTCAATCGTCACGGGGGTCAGGTAGGCGTTGACACGGTCTGCCACACCCCGGTTGCGCCGGGCGGCCCGCTGGCGTAAATCGTCTAGGATGCTGGCTGCCGTTTCAGGCACCTGGCTCGAGGTGAACCCAATGCCCATATGGTAGTAGACCCCTGGCTCGCCAGGCGAGTTGATCTCGCGCGTCGCAAATTCGGGGAGAAACACACGGGTTTCCATACCTGCGCTGCCACGCACCCCGACAACTTCGCAGGTGTCAAGAAACTCGTCCACGCCATCCAGCACGTCGAAATCAACGATGCCCATCAGCCTGAAGCCACGCCGCTTGGCCAACCAGGCCAGCGATGTGGGCGAGTGACCGTAGGCATTATAAGAGAAGAAGGTATGACAGTGCATATTGGCCACGTTGGCTTCCGGCTCCAGCGGAACAGCGCCCTGTTGAGCCAAAGCGACCAGGTCTGTCAGGGCTTGGGCACGGACAGCGGGGATAAAATCATTGAGGCTCGTTTCCAAGTTGGCAATTCGTGGGTGGATTTGTTGCCTCCTTTCAGGGATCCCAATACAGCTAGATGAACTCACGCTGAAACCTGGATAACCGCCCGCAACACACCGTCATCGTAAGCGGCGACCATCTCAAAGGCCTCAGCGATGCTCTCTAAAGGGAATATATGGGTGACCAAGGATTTGACGTCTACCATACCCGTCTGTACAAGGCGGATGGCCCGAGGGTAGGTGTGTTTCATGCGCCGTACCAGCTTGATGGTCAGTCCCTTACGACGGGTGATAGAGGCGGTAAACGCCATCGTGTCGTCTGAGGGAATGCCAGCGACGATCACCTTGCCACCAGGGCGTGCCAAAGCGGCAGCTTGATCGGGGGTTTCCGACGCGCCGGCCGCTTCAAAAGCCACATCCACTCCACGCCCGCCGGTTAGGCGCATGATCTCGGTAATGACATCCGTCCCATTTTCATAAGGGTTCAACGCTGCATCGGCCACGTAGTCTAAGGCGAACTGCCGCCGATAGGCCAGCGGTTCGGTCATATAGATCGCGCTGACACCAGAGACCTTTGCCACCGCTGCCGTCAATAGCCCGATGGGACCGGCTCCCAGCACAGCGACGGTCTGCCCCGGTTTCAGGTGTGCCAGGTCAACAGCGTGGATGGCAACGCCCAGTGGTTCCAGTATCGCGCCCTCCACAGGCCCCAATCCCTGCAGCAAAGGGAAGCAGTTCTTGGCGGGCATAACGGTATACTCGGCAAAAACGCCATCCACCGGCGGCGTACCGCAAAAGCGAACGTCCGGGCACAGGTTAGGATGTCCATGCTGACAGGATTCGCACTCTCCGCAATGAATCGCTGGTTCAACAGCGACCAGTTGCCCAACTTCCAAGCCTTCAACTCCTGCGCCTAGTTCAGCGACCCAGGCAGAAAACTCGTGTCCCATGATGATGGGTGCCGTCACCACCTGGTCGCCGATACGGCCGTCCAAATAATAGTGTACGTCGGAACCACATATACCCACAGAGGCCACTTTCAGAAGCACCTCGCCGGGGCCGGGTGTGGGTCGGTGCAGGTCTTCTAGCCTCAGATCGCGGATGCCGTGCAGGCGCGCCGCACGCATTGTAGAAAGCTCCTCGTCTTGGTCTTGCACAAGTTTGACACTCTTGCTATCCATACAGCTCTCCCTGGGAATTGCTATGATTCACCAAGCAGCTTACGGCGATACAATTCATCGGGACGTGTGTGGATGCGATCCACAGCCTGGGCCGTCAAAAAGTGTGGCCCGTCCAGGGCGTATGTGCCGAGCAGCACGCGCGCCGCCTTGACAGCCATAGCGGTGACGTTTTCCACTTGTTGCGCGGTACGTCCCAGCGCGATGAGGCCGTGGTTTTGCATCAGAATGACTTTGGGAACCTCGTGATGCCTGTCAATATATTGGTCGATCAAGTCGCGCACCTTGCGGGCCAGGGGGACGCCGGGATCCGTGTAAGGAACGACGACCGGCGCCGGGCCACAAATGACGATTTCATCGGGGAAGAGGCGACCACTGACGGCTGTCTCGAAGGCAATCGAGCAGGTGATCGCATTGACGGCCGTCGGGTGGGTGTGTCCCACAAAGTTGACACCCTCCAGGCTGAGGCAGATCGCATGCAACACTGTCTCCACCGAGGGCTGAACTCCATCGTCCGGAGCCAGCCGCGATCCGGTTGAAGGGTCGACTTTGGCCTCGCTGAGCCGTTGCTTGATCTGTTCGTCACTCAAATCGGGTGCATTAAGCATGGCCAAGACCCGCTCAAATGAGACGCGCACAAAGCCGGTGCGATCAATGGTACGTAGCTCGGTCCCGCTGGCCTTCACCCAGAAGGTATCGGCGTCGGCACGGGCGGAGGTGTTGCCCTCACCCAGAATCACATAGTCCAGCGACGGATCGCCCAGGTTGTTGGACATAGTGACGAGTTGCGCTAGGATATCGTTCGACATAGGGTCTCCCCATCTGTTTGAGATAAATGTGGCCCCCATTGGCTCTAGGTCCGCTTGGAAAGCTCCAGCTTTTCATACGCTTGAATTTCATCTATGAGACTTGTTCCCACGGGAACATCTTGCTGCAAGCAGAAGCAGTCCCATACCGCGCCAAAGGGCAGGCCTTTGAGTTCTTCGAGCAACGCCAGTCGCTGGGTGTAGTCTCCTGACACTTCCAGCTCCCGCAGTGGGGCGATTGGCTCTAGCAGGGCTAGCAGCAAAGCTCGCATTACGTTGCGAGTACCAATGACCCACGCCGCCACGCGGTTAATGCTGGCATCGAAAAAGTCCAGGCCGATGTGCACCCGTTCCAAAAAGCCCCCGCGGACGATCTCCTGGGCGATGGCCTGGAGTTCGTCCGTCAGCGTGACCACGTGATCGCTGTCCCAGCGCACACCCCGGCTGACGTGTAGCAACACTTCGTCCACAAACATCAGGATTGACGAGAGCTTGTCGGAGATGATCTCAGTAGGATGAAAGTGGCCGCTGTCCAAACACAGGAGTATGTCGTTGGCGATAGCATATCCCAGGTAGAACTCGTGGGAGCCGACCACATAGCTTTCAGAACCGATGCCAAAGAGCTTGGACTCTACCGAATCAAGGTTGTACTTGGGGGCGATCTTTTCGGCCAGGATCTTATCCAGAGAATCTTTGAGTAGCATGCGGGGCGTCTTGCGATCGGCTGGGGTGTCCTTGAAGCCATCGGGGACCCAGATGTTGGTTACGCAGGACGTGCCGAGTTCGCGCCCAATGTGCTCGCCAATCTTGCGGCAGGCAATACAGTGCTCAATCCAAAAGTTGCGGATACCCTCGTCATAACTAGCCAGGGTAAAGCCGTCATCGGCTTTTGGGTGCGAGAAACAGGTTGCGAATAACGCTTACCCCTCCGCCGAGCAGCGGTGGAGGGATTTTTTTCAACACTTCCTAGCTGATCTGCTCCATGATAGCCAGCAGGCGGGCATAGCCCTCGTCCCACCCGGTCTGGCTGCCCGGCTCGTAGGTGGTCACGTCGAAGGAGTTACGCACAACCTGGCGTCCCTCCTCCAGCGAGGCAATGTGCCCGAGCCCCATCGCCTGCATGATGATATTGCCAGTTGCCGTGGCCTCGATAGGCCCGGTAATTACCGGGCGACCGATCGCGTCGGCGGTGAACTGTGACAGTAGCCAGTTCTGGGTCCCGCCGCCGACGATGTAGACGGGTTCCAGGCGACGCTCTAGCACCTCTTCAACCCGCTCCAGCACCCAGCGATATTTGAGCGCAATGCCCTCCAGTGTGCAGCGAATGATGGCCCCTTTGCTTTGTGGCACCAGTTGGTTCGTCATCTGGCAAAAGGCGCGGATGCGGTCTGGCATGTCGCCAGGCTTGAGAAACTCGCCATAGTCGGGGTCAATAACAGCCTGGAAAGGTCCGGCCTGAGTCGCCATCTGTGTCAATTCATCATACGAGAAATCTTCGCCCTGGCGCGCCCACGTGCGCCGGCACTCTTGCAACAACCATAACCCCATGATGTTCCTCGAAAAGCGGAAGGTGTCGCACACACCCCCTTCGTTGGTAAAATTGAAGGACAGGCTTTGCTCATTGATGACCGGTTCCGGCAACTCGGCACCCATGATTGACCATGTGCCAGAACTGATCCAGGCAAAGTTCGAGCCTTCGGCGGGCACGGCTGCTACTGCCGACCCGGTGTCGTGGCAAGCAGGGGCGATGACCGGCAGGCCTCCCTTCGGTCGTAGTCTGACCTCTTCGGCCACCGATGGCGACAACTGATCCAGAACCGTCCCTGGTGGCACAATCTCAGGGAAGATGTGGGAGGGGATGCCCAGCCCCTCGATCATTGGGTTGGCCCAGCCCTTCTTACGTGGGTCGTAACACTGGGTAGTGGTGGCAATGCTAAACTCGGACACCTTTCGCCCGGTGAGCCAGTAATTGAACAAATCCGGCATAGGCAAGAAGGTTTCAGCGATGTCAAGAGCTGGTGAGCGGCTAACGACCATCGAAAGCAACTGGTAGAGACTGTTGATGGGCATGAACTGAATACCCGTCTGCTCGAATATCTCTTCGCGCGGCACGCGGCGAAAGGCCTCTTCGATCATGCCATCTGTCCGGCTGTCTCGGTAGTGGTACGGGTTTGAGATCAGCGCCCCGTCCCGGTCGAGCAGGCCGAAATCCACACCCCAGGTGTCAAGGCCAACACTGGCCAAGTCTCCGCCGTGCTCTCGGGCGATGAGGCCCATACCCTGTTTTATCTCTGTCCAGAGACGCAATACATCCCAGTGCATACCATCCGGCAGGTACACTGGGCCATTGAGGAACCGGTGCACTTTTGAGAGCTGAATTCGCTCACCGTCGAATTGACCGAGTATGGCCCGGCCGCTCTCCGCACCCAGGTCAAAAGCCAAAAAGTTAAGTGGATGAGTCATCTTTGTTATCTCCTCCTTTCCACGTCAGCAAAGCTGAGGTATGAGCAATGGGACATTCCGACAGAAGGCCGCACTACCGCCAAAGGGTCCTACCCACATCCACCAGGATGGACTAGCCGCAGATGAAGCCGCCCAGGTCCGAGCATAGGTAGGCGATCAAGGCTCCCAATGCCTTCTGGCTCGCCCAAGCGGTCTCAAGTTATGAGCAGGTGCGGACGCTCCACCAATTGCACGACCCGCTGCAAGAAGCGCGCCGCCGGGCCACCATCTACCAGGCGATGATCGAAGGTCAGACTCAACCATACCATCTGCCGCCCGACAACCTCCTCCCCCACCATCACTGGCTGCCTCTTGATGCGGCCCACGCCCAGGATGGCACATTCCGGCAGGTTGATGAGTGGCGTAAAGGCGTCAATCCCAAACATGCCCAGGTTGGTCAGCGTAAAAGTCCCGCCGCTCAACTCATCAGGGGCGCATTGGCCGGTTTGGGCCCGCTCGATGAGAGATTGTGTCTCCTCGGCAAGCTGAAGCAGCCCTTTTTGATCTATGTCTCTCACCACCGGAACCAGCAAACCCCGGTCTGTGTCCACGGCCAGACCGATATGTATCCGCCGCCACACCTTGATGGTGTCTCCTTCCAACGAGGTATTGAGTTGGGGGTACTCGCGCAGCACCCGTCCCAGGACGTATAGAAACAAATCGTTGTACGATACCTGTACCCCATCCTGGATCAACTGATGACGTAGCTCGACCAGGGCGGTGGCGTCGGCCTCGGCTGTGAGGGTGACGTGGGCAGTGGTGGTCACGCTGCGGGCCATTCGCCCGGCGATGACGGCTCGCACACTGCGCAGTGGCATAGCCTCGACCACCTCATTGATCTCAGTGGTGACTGGTGCAGTCTCAGCCGCCCAAGGAGCCGCCTCCAGGGCCTTGGCCACGTCATCGCGCGTGATCCGTCCACCCGGACTAGTTCCGGTCAGGCTGCGCCAGTCTAATCCAGCTTCTTCGGCCATGCGGCGGGCCACCGGCGTGATCGGAGGGCTTGTCCTGCCTGTCTCAAGCGTAGCTGAGGGGAGCAAAGTCGAAGGGCCCGTCCTGAGCGAAGTCGAAGGGACAGTTTGCGTGTCCAGATAGGCACGCACGTCCCGTTCGACAATGGCCCCTTCCGGGCCAGTGGCCGGCAAGGCAGTCAGCGGGATGTTGTGTTCCTCGGCCAGCCGTCGGGCGCGGGGTGAGATAAAGATGCGATGATCTTTGTCTCCTCGGTCTCTCTCACGCTTTTCCCGACCAAGGAGAAAGGAGGAGGCATCCTGCATAACGGGGGGAGGGGAGGAGGGTCGCTGAGGGCTTTCCACCGTTTCGTCCGGCGCAGCGATGAGAGCGATGGCACTCAACACCTTCACCTCGTCGCCAGGCTGCGCCGTCACCTGGCGCAGCATCCCGGAGGCAGGTGCCTCCACGTCGAGGGTGGCTTTGTCGGTCTCTATGGCAAACAACGGATCACCTTGGGCCACCCTCTCTCCTTCGTTTTTATACCACGTGACCAGTGTCATCGTATCAACTGTCTGCCCCAGGGGGGGAACCAGCACTTCGGTAGCCATTATGTCCTCTTGAGACTTTGGAAGTCTTTGAGACTTCCGAAGCCTAGTAACAGATCTAGAAGAGAGACTTGACAGCCTCGATCACCCGCTCCTTGCTAGGCACATAAAACTGCTCCATGACCGGAGCGAAGGGAGCTGGCGTGTCGGGCGCCGACACCCGCTTGATGGGCGCATCGAGCCAGAAGAAGGCCTCCTCGGCGACGATGGCAGCAACGTCGGCGGCCCACCCACCGGTTAGATTGTCTTCCTCCACGATGACCAGCCGACCGGTCTTGCGCACCGACTCCAGGATCAATCCCTTGTCCAGCGGCACCAGCGTACGCGGATCAATCACCTCGGCCTCGATCCCCTCCTGTGCCAGTTGCTCGGCAGCAGCCAGGGCGCGATACATGGTCAGCAGCTTGCCGACGATAGTGACGTCGCGCCCTTCGCGGCGGATAATCCCCTCCCCAATAGGCACCAGGTATTCCTCGTCGGGCACTTCGCCGATGGGACTGATCGCTCCCCGCTCCGAGCGGGGACCTTTGCTGCCGTAGAGGAGTTTGTGCTCGAAGATGAGGACCGGGTTATCGTCGCGGACGGCGCTTTTGAGCAGGCCTTTCGCATCGTAAGCGGTGGAGGGGGCCAGCACTTTGAGGCCAGGGATATGGGTGAAGAAAGCTTCGAGGCTCTGAGCATGTTGCGCGCCCCGGCTGGTCGCGCCGACTGGCGCCCGCATCACCAGCGGCACCTTAACCGTGCCCCCCGACATATACGTCATCTTGGCTGCCTGGTTGGCGAGCTGATCCATCATGCAGAACATAAAGTCGCCATACTGCACGTCGGCGATGGGGCGCAGCCCAGCTATGGCTGCTCCGATGGCAACGCCAGCGATGCCGGCCTCCGAGACTGGGGTATCGAGGATGCGCTCGTGACCGAACTCATCGGACAGCCCCAGGGTGACGGTGAACGCGCCGCCAAATCCACCTTCGATTCCGATGTCCTCACCGATACAGAAGACTCGGGGATCGCGCGCCATCTCCTCGCGGATGGCCTGACGCAGGGCTTCGGCGATACTCATCTCTGCCATATCAGGCCTCCTGATCCTCGGGTGAGTAGAAAACGTGTTTCAGTGTGTCGGTGGGCTCCGGCGGTGGGCTTTCTTCAGCGAATGCGACGGCCTCATCAATCAGTGCTGTCACGTCCTGCTCGATGGCTGCCAGCGTCTCGTCGGTGGCAAGGCCCATCCCTTTGAGACGCTCATCCAGGCGAGGGATAGGATCTTTCGCCTCCCATAGCGCCTCTTCCTCTTTGGAGCGATAGGTGCGGGGGTCGCTACGTGAGTGTCCGCACAGACGATACGTTTTGCATTCGATGAGCGTCGGCCCCTCGCCCCGGCGAGCGCGAGCAATCGCCTGACCTGCAACTTGATAGACGGCCTCCACATCGTTGCCGTCCACCACCACGCCGGGCATGCCGTAGGCAGCGGCGCGATCGGCGACGTTCTCAATTTTGAAGGCTACAGAGACCGGCGTCGAGGCGGCATACAGGTTGTTTTCACAAACGTAAACCACGGGCAGGTCCCAGATGGCTGCCATGTTCAGTCCTTCGTGAAATGCGCCTTCATTGGCAGCGCCGTCTCCGAAGAAGCAGGCTGCCACCCGGTCTGTGCCCAGCCGCTTGGCAGCCAGACCTACCCCAGCCGCAATAGGGATGTTGGCCCCGACAATGGCCATGGCTGGCAACATGCCGACCCGGATGTCACCGATGTGCATCGAGCCGCCTCTCGCCTTGCAGCAGCCGGTGCTTTTGGCGAACAACTCGGCCATAATCGCTCGCGGCGTGACCCCCTTGGCGATGGCGTGACCGTGTGGTCGGTGAGTGCTGAGCGCATAGTCGTCGGGACGCAGGTGAGCGCAGACACCAGTGGCAACCGCCTCCTGACCGATGTAGAGGTGAAGCGTAGAGGGAATGCGCCCCTGCATAAAGAGATAGTTGCACCGCTCTTCGAAACGACGGATAGTGAGCATGGTGCGGTACATGTCCAGCAATGGAGCTTTGGGATTGGGCATTAATCTATCCTTCCCATGGTCAGAGGTTCTTCGGCGCGAATTTGGGATGAAAGTCCGGGCCAGCATATCCCCATGGGGTCTTGGGGCGTTCGCGGATGCCCCACGTTTCAGCCGCCGCGCCGAACTCGGGGTACTTCTGCGCTGCCTCTTGCAGGCTCATCCCCGACAGCACGGCATCAATCGCCTGTCGCCAGGCCATCGCACCGGCTTTGTAACCCATGGGGTGTCCGAGCATACCACCCCCAGCCGGCACAATAAAGTCAATGCCATGCTCCTGAATCAGCACGTCAACCAAGCCAGGGTACATGCCAGCCGCCGGCATAGGCCAGGCGCGCTTGATGTTGTAAAAGGGGGCCCGCAGCGTCTGCGAGGTGCGCAGTTCTTCCTCCACGGAGCAGACCTGGAGGCTGGACCACAACGAAGGAGTCAACATCATATCTGCCCCGCACAAGCGGGCCAACTTGGACAGCACAGAAAAGCTCATCGTTGGCAAGAAGCCAAGCATGTGCGACACATGCCACAGGATGGGAACGTCAATTTCGGGGTCATCGGCCAGCACTTTCAAGGCTGAGAGACCGGCGGAATAGGCCAGCAAGAGCCCGGTGGCCCCAGCGCGGACGGCGCGGCGTGCCTTTGCGACAACCCGATCCACTTCGTCGGTGATGCTGACCATGTAGAGGGTTTTGTGGCCAGTCTCTCGTTCTGCTTTTTCCAGCGCCTTCAACACCGCTTCCAGTCGCGCGTCAAAGGGACAATTGGCGAGCTCGCTGCACATCTCGTCATCTTTGCACAGGTCGGCGCCCCCTAACGCGCTCTGGTAGACCTGCGCTGCCGTCTCTTCGGGTGTCATGCCCATCTTTGGCTTGATGATTTGCAGGATGAGTGGCCGATCGTAGACGCCCAGCTTGTCACGCAATCCTTCGATGCCGAACTTGGGACCGTTGAATTTTTGGGCGACTGCTCTGGGAATGTACACGTCAAGCATGCGCACCCGGCTGCAGAAGGCAAAGATATTGCCAGAGATAGAGAGGAGCATCATCGGTACGTTCACGTTCTCCTCCCAGGCGGCGATGGGAAAGGCCAGTTGCACGATAGCCTTTTTCGTTCCCTGGGGGGCCGGGATCTCGTAATATCCCAGCACTTTGCTCGACAGACGCTCGCGCACCTCCGCCGTCTCCTCCTTCACTTCCATCC
>SOHZ01000623.1 GCA_004377365.1 Anaerolineales bacterium
CTTGGTAAAGGCCATGCGATGGTAGTCCCGGAAAATGCATTCTGGGGTCATCATCTCCTCGGGCAGCTTCCATTTCACGTACCCCTCGAAGGGGACGCTTCGCATGACCTGCGGAAAATGCAGTCTGCCCTGCGGTAGAAAATAAGTACAGCGAGTCCCGCTGTCGGTCAAGATCGTCCCCAGAGACCTCCATTGCAGGTGCATGTCGGCAAGGACTCCGGTCTCCTCACGCAGTTCACGCGACATTGCCTCGGGCAGCGCCTCGCCCCGCTCGACGTGGCCCCCTGGAAGAGCCCAGTTCTTCACGTCGTGACCACGGGAGACGGACAAGACGCGCCCGTTCCGCATGATGATGGCGACAGCCGCGCGGTCCTTGGGCATCACAGAACGGACTGGGCAAACTCGCGGAGCCGGTGGGGCCCAGGGTTGCCGTTGATCGCCTGGACCGGACTGCCATTCTTGAAGAGAATCAAGGTGGGCGCCATCCGCACGCCGTAGTTCATGGCGGTCTGCTGGGCCTGGTTGGAGTTGACTTTAACCACCTTCAGGTGCCCAGAAAAATCGTTGGCAAGCTTCTTGAGGTGTGGCTCAAGCTGGCGGCAAGGGCCGCAGCCTGGGGTAAAGAACTCGACCAGGACCGGGGTATTCGATTGTCGGACTTCCTGGTCGAAAGAAGAGTCATCTGCTTGGTGCAGCATGGCGCGAACTATAGCACAAAAAAACGCTCCACCGGTATGGTTTTCTAAGGATGTGTGGCGCGCTGCGTCCGATTGGTTTCCTCTCACTTAATGGCGCGCTGCGGTACCACGGGTTTTGTACTCTGGATGGCGCGCTCAGCAGATGTGGTTTTCTAAAAGGCTATGACTAAGAAACTACTGTTGCATCCACGCCACAGATTGTACACGTCCAGGTGTTATCTGGATGAGGATTGGCGACCACTTCTCCGGCTCCGGGATCGCCCTCTGTAATGAATTCGCCATGCTCATTTACAACCCACTCCTCAGACATGTGGGCCATGGTCGCGAATCGGTTGTGCTTTGGATTGGTGGGGCACGTTGCCTTCATGACCAACCTACTTTCTGGCCAAACGGAAGCGCACTGCGCCAGTCAATTTGCCGTTACTTTCCACAACGCCCTCCTCAATCATATGCTTCAGCGCCCGCTTGCGTCGTGCCGGAGCACCACCACCACACGCCGCGCTGATCTCCGGACCAGCCCTCCACTTGCTCCCATGCAGGAACTTCAGGATGGTAGCCCGATAGGCGTCGCGCGCAGCGTGAGTCCTGGAGGAATCTCCAATACCGTTCTTCTGTCGGCGCGTCACGCCCGGAGCAGAACGCGTCGCCGTGACTGCCGATCCACCAGCAGCCTTGCGCTTGCCCTTGGACGTAATCGCAAAGTGCAACCCGAAGGTCTTGCCCTTGCTCTTGACCAAGCCAGATGGAATCAGATGCTTCCGCATCGCAGTTCCAATCTGCGACTTGTCGCCACCACAAAACGCAGTGACATCAGGGCTACGGACCCAATCGTCCACGCCCGCAAGATACTCCAGGATGGCGCGATGGTATGCCTCCTGTCCCGCCTTGGTCATGCAATTGACCTCGGGCACCCTCGACGGCTTGCGAGGCTTCTTCGGCTTCGCGGGCGCCGCACTTGGCGTCGCCCTGGGCCTGCCGGCCCTGACCTGCGCCGTGGTCACAACCACTGGCTCGCCAGACATGGCGTTGATAATCTCAGCCAGCGTGATGCTTTCCGTCACGCCTTGAGGCCGAAGGATCGCATACAGATCTTCCAGCGTCATGTCCGGGTTGCTTTGAATTACATTTGCTGCCGCTGTGATAGATGCGGCTTTGAGAGCGATAGCTAACTGGCTCTCAAATGCGTTGATAGTCGTCTTCGTTGCTGCCATTTCATACTGTCCTTTGGTTGAAAGCCGAGACTATATTGCTCGGCCAGTTGTTCGAATTGATACTCCCATTCGC
>SOHZ01000460.1 GCA_004377365.1 Anaerolineales bacterium
GTGTGATGGCTTAGTCTACCACGCTTTTGGGATAATTAAAATTCTGGAAATCCCTGAGTGAGAAGACACAGGAAGTTGATGAGTACCTGGAGAATCTAGCCCCAGAGAGGCAGGCGGCGTTGGCCAAATTAAGGTCTCTGGTGTTTGAAGTCACACCCGATGCAGTGGAAACCATGAAGTACAGAATGCCCACCTATGAATATGGGGACGGTGTGCTCTGTGCCTTCGCATCACAGAAGCACTACATGAGCTTGTACATGGATACCGACATCGTAGAAAAGCATAGGGAAGAGTTGACCGGTTTAAGCATCGGGAAAAGCTGCATCAGGTTCAAAAAGATGGATCAATTGCCTCTGGACACCATAAAGCGGATGTTGGAGGAGACAGCACAGATGAGGAGATCCGCTGTATGAACGAACCGACGATCTTTGAAGCCCATTCGAGCTATGTGCTGGAGTTGCTGTTCACCCGCAACAGCCAGACATTAGTACTACAATGTCATATTCCGACCAGGACAAGTGTCATTGCGAGGAGCCCTTCGACAGACTCAGGATAAACTCCGCGACGAAGCAATCTCAGTCAAGCCAGGTTGAGATTGCTTCGCTCCCTCCGGTCGCTCGCAATGACAGAATGTGGCATTGTCGTACTACTTGCGTCATGTGTTATGACAAGCACCCTGAGTAGCTGTGGAACTGCGTCCTGAGCTTGGCGAAGGGCGTAGTGGAGCAGCGTATCGAAGGGTGCGGGTTAATGAGAATGACAACGACTTCTCTAGACAAGCCGCACCCCTTTCGTCTACGCTCAGGACAGGCTTCGATACGGCCTTCACTTCGCCCTTCGGTGCCCTCAGGACGCAGTTTCGACCTACTCAAGATGCTCTGATTGGACTCTATTATGCAGCTTGTTCCCCAGTGGGTTCCCCTTGACCGCTCACGATCTCTCGCAACTGGCGGCGCAGTTCAGCGATCTGCTCCGTCACCTCGGCGATGCGCTCGTACAGAGCCGAGTTAGCCTTGACCCCCTCGGCAATGAGGAAAGCAGCACTCTCCGAGCGACTCTTGCAGATATCGGCCTCGACCAGCATATTCAAGTAGCACAGGGTCTCATCGTTGACCCGGATCATGACGACGTTGGTGCGATCCGCCAGAGCGCGGGACACGGCCGTCCGCAGTGAAGAAGCGATTTCCGAAAACCCCCAGGGTTCGGTTTTGGCAGCAGTCTTGGACGTGGAAGCCTCCTCTACGCTTTCCTCAGCTACCTGCTCTTCCACCGGTGGTGATTCCTTATCAGACATGATATCTCCTTTCTCGTAAGTTGTAATTCCATTGCAAGTAATATTATACCACAAATACAGCGAAATGTCAAGAGTGAAACAGCACAAGCCAAGAAGAGCCAGGGATTAGAAAGCCCTGGCTGAAGTTGAGAAGCGCCCTCAGGCGCTGAACCAAGGCCCTGAGGGGCCTTCTCAGCTTCAGACCATGAATTCTATTCGACGGTCTCCGAACTTGCCTAACGGACAAATATATGCTTTAATTTCAGTACCGGACACTTTTCAAGATAGGGATCAGAAACCAGGTTTTTGGGTTGATGAAACACCCCTTCGCGCCTCAGGAGACCCCAAAAGCAACGATCTTTTCGCTCAGACAAGGAAAAACCTATATAGTGACATTTGGCACTATCCTGGTTTCTCCATCAAAAGTGCCCGGTAGCAAAGCTTTAATAACTGAAGTAGAGTTTGATCTCGACAGTCTCGAGCAAATCAGGCCAGTTAAGGAGGGAGCATGAGAATAGAAGATTACCCACGACCTGAAGGCGACACAGGGATCGGATTCCACTGGTTCCCGGACGTATTCCACTACCACCAAACCAACTTTGACACCTTTGCCCCTATATTGGTAAACCTGGGTACCAGTTGGCTGCTTCTGCTCTCAGAGCCAGTCAAACCCGTCCCCGAGTTCTTTATCAAGGGCTTGCTGGAGAGAAACATCGAGCTCATTATCCGGGTTTACACCCGCACTGTCCAGGCCATGAACCAGCCGGACTTAAGGCAGTTATGTCAAACTTATGCCAACTGGGGCGTCCACTACATCCACGTCTTCAACGAGCCCAACCTGGAGTACGAGTGGGCCACGGGAGAGTGGGTGCCTGAAGTTCTGCCAGAGCGATTCATGGACTATCTCCTCCCCTGCCTGGAGACGATGCACAGCATTGACGGCATCATCCCGCTTTTCACCCCTCTCTCTCCTGGTGGCAACTACCTCGACCTCGATTTCCTGAAAGCGGCCTTTGACATCATCAATGCCAGAGGCAAGCGCCACCTGCTGGAAAAGATGGCCGTAGGGATCCACAATTATGCCTTCAACAGACCCCCTACCTGGAGTCAAGACCCTCTGGGCTTCCGCTTATTCCAATGGTACGATGAGATCATCCGGGAGAGGGTGGGGCGGTCGCTGCCCCAGATCGCCTGCGAGAACGGGGTGCGTCTGGGTGAGCAACTGACCGACGAATACCCACCCATTGACGAGGAACTGCACGCCCAGCACAGTGTTGAGATGTGCCAGTTGCTGATGGAAAACCAGGTACCCAACTATGTTTTCAACAACGCTTTCTGGCTCCTGGCCACGGATGATCACCAGGCGTTTCGGGAACACCGCTGGTTCAGGGACACCAGCCAACCGGTCCTGCCTCGCTCAGTAGCTGCCCTGGAGGCGATGCCCAAGCACCCCCGGCCGCTGGGGCTCTACGTCACCATCCCCTCCACCATCCGGGTGCTGATGCCCGACGGCAGCGTGGAAGTGATGGACCTGGACGAGTACCTGAAGGGGGTGGTCCCGCCCGAGATAGGGGTAAACCACCCGCTGGAGGCTCTCAAGGCCCAGGCCATCGCCGCCCGCTCCTATACCCTGGCTGGCTCCCGGCACCCCGGCCAGGAGGCCGACGTCTGCACCACCACCCATTGCCAGGTCTGGCGCCCCGAGCACTATGCGTGGACCGATCTGGCGGTAGAGGAGACCAGCGGGCTCGTCGTCATCTACCCTGAGCCCGGTGGCCTCCGCGCCGCTGAGGCAACGATCACCATCAGGGCCTACTATTTCGGCCACTGCGATGGCCGGACCCGCAACAGCGAAGACGTTTGGATGCAGGCCCTGCCCTACTGTCGCAGCGTGGATTGCGTGCGCCCTTTCCCCGACCTCTTCGGCCACGGCGTGGGGATGTGCCAGGAAGGGGCTATCGCCATGGCCGAGCAGGGAGCCACTTACGAACAGATTCTGACCCACTACTACACCGATACCACTGTGATCAGAGCGGGCATCGAACCGCCACCTCCACCGCCGCCACCGCCACCCCCTCCCGCCTGGCAGATGGCCGTCGAGCGGCGGCCCGGCCTGCGGCTCCTGGCCGGCACCTTCCCCCGCGCCGACATCCCTCTGACCATCTCTGACCCCTGGGGCAATACCGTCTCCCTGGTCAGCGGCTCCAAGCCTGAGCACGGCCAAGGTGGCTACGAGATCCCCATCTGGAACAATGGGCTATACACCATCCGCTTCCTGGATCAGACCTTCCAGGTGTTGGTCCAGGACGACTTTGTCTTCGTCACCTTCACCGAGCGAGAGGGGCCCGTCACGGTGCGCCTGGTCACAGAGTGGATGAGCCCTGACGAAGCGGAGGGTTTGCTGGTCAGCTTGGAAAGTGTCGAGAGATACCGGGGCCTTTTCACCGTTGAGGAGGGCACCACGCCATCAGGGACAGTGGTGGGCTGGGAGATGAGCGTCGAGCGCAAGCCAGGCTTGCGGCTCCTGGTCGGCACCTTCCCCCGCGCCGGCATCCCCCTGACCATCTCTGACCCCTGGGGCAATACCATCTCCCTGGTCAGCGGTTCCAAGCCGGAGCACGGCCAGGGGGGCTTTGAGACCCCCATCTGGAACAATGGGCTATACACCATCCGCTTCCTGGATCAGACCTTCCAGGTAGTCGTTCAGGACGACTTTGTCTTCGTCGCCTTCACCGAGCTGACGGGAGAGGACAAGGCCCGGCTGGTCACCGCCAGGCGGCCGGAGGCCGAGGCCCAGGAGTTGTGGCAGGATTTGGAGGGAGATGAGACTTATCGGGGTGTCTTCAAGATTGAGAGGGAATCGTAGGCAACTACTGCTTGAAAATGCAAAGAGTCTGGCTAAAATGGCTTGGGGAGTGGAGCCTTTAGGCGGAAAAAACCGGCTGAAGCCTCGACTCCAAGTTATCTTAGCCACACCCAAATGTAAAGAGCGAAGTCTTCAGCGAGGCTTTGCGCTCTTGTTGTCTCCATCACTTTTCGGCGTGAAAGGTGCGCTATTTGGTTGAAAAGGTGCGAAAGATATTGAAAACTCGGGCCAAATGTGCTATAATAGTAAATAGCGAAGAGTGCTGATGATATTCCCCTTATCCGTGTAGATGTCAGGAAGAAAGGAGTACATCATGATTTGCAACAAGTGCGGAAACGAAAACCTTGATACCGCTAGTTTCTGTGCCAAATGTGGGGCTCCGCTCGCGCAGGCCGCCCCCAGCCCAACGACTGCACAACAACCACCACAGCAGGTACCCTCGTTCTTGCAAAAGTTCCTCAATGAGCAGCAAGACCCAACCATCGTGCAACGGGTTCATCAGAAGGTGTCCCAAATTCTGACCAGCGGTGAGGAGATCAATTACATCGCAGTTCAGAACAAGCCGGTTCTCAACATCTCACCTGATTGCGTTGTCCTCACCAACAAGCGTTTTATCATTTACAAGCCAAAGATGCTTGGGCGCGTCAGCTTTGAGGACTACATCTGGCGCGATCTGCGGGACGCCCGGCTGAAGGAAGGCATAATGGGCGCGACACTCACGATGCTGACCATACACAATCGCCGCATTATGGTTGATTACTTGCCAAAAGCGCAGGCCCGACGGCTGTATGCTTTCGCACAGGAGATGGAGGAGCAGGTATTGGAAGAGCGCAGGATACGGGCGATGGAGGAGCAGCGTGCCGCCGCTGGTGGTATTACCATCCAGGGAGGGCCGATGGCCGCGCAAGCGCAGGCAGCGCCAGCGCAGGTGGACCCGGTTCAGAAATTGCAGCAGCTTAAACAGATGATGGACGGCGGGCTGATTACTTCGGAGGAATATGAAGCGAAGAAAACAGATATTCTTTCGAGGATGTAGAAGGGAGCCAGCATGTATTGTCCTCAATGTGGTGCCGAAAACGCAGACACCACCGCTTCTGCTATTGGTGCGGGGCCTTACTCGACACGCAATCTGGGCTACCTACGAAGCAGAAAAAGAAGCGGCCTGTCCTTCTGTGGTTGGTAGGTGGTGCAGTGGCGCTGATTATCCTCTGTTGCTGTGGGCTATGGGCTATAGGTACAGCACAACAGATAGTAGCCGATGTGATGGACTGGACGCCCACGCCGACGCGAACACCTGTGCCGACACGAACACCCACACCGACACGAACACCCACGCTGACGCGAACGCCCAAGCCAACGAACACGCCACGTCCAACAAACACGCCGCGCCCGACCAGTACACCTCGACCGGAGCATGATGAATATGATGCGCGGACGATGTGCGAAGAATTCGTATCGCGTCACCTTAAGGCCCCGTCCCAGGCAGAATTCATCTACGGCAGTGAGGTAGCCGTCCATCACAGTGACGGGCGCTACACGGTGACTGGCGAGGTTGACGTCCCCAATGCTTTTGGGGTGATGATACGTACACGTTATCGTTGCGAGCTGCATTATGGCGGTAATGATATGTGGTATCTGGATGACATTTTGATTGAGTAACTCGCCCCCAGACTCCGTCTGACAGGGAGCAGGGGAAAGCGAAAGCCCGCGTCGTGTGGCGCGGGGTTTTTGTGTTGCGACTTTGACTCCTACCTTTCTATTGGCGTACACAACTGCGTCTCCGCAATCCGAGACTCAATCTCCAGCGTCTACCGCTGGCTGATGACAGTAGGCGACAGCCCGAACGTCAGCGCCACGGTGGTCAGGGCGGCCTTTTTGCCCACTGGCCACTCCGAAAGCCTCCGC